>NZ_PGFD01000002.1:620820-931231 GCF_002797535.1 Chryseobacterium geocarposphaerae | reverse complement strand
CAAAATTTTTTAACTCCCACAACTTTTATTTCTAAAAGTTTCTGATTGTTTTTCCCGTATCTCCTAAAGTGATTTTATTAATCTTTATGCTTATCTAAAAGCCCTTCTGCGTTACCTACTCACCTCTCGTTTTCAGTGGGGCAAAGATAGAAATTCTTATGCATACTAAACAAGTTTATTTAACTTAAATTTCATATTCCCGTAATATTTTATCTTAACTCACTGATTAGCTATGAGAAGAATTTTTAAATATTATTAAACGCAAAGAAAAGAAAGAAAATTATACTCAAACAAGAATAAAAAGCAAAGTTTAATTACTTTGCTTGTATTCATCATATATCATACTCAAAAATTCTGCGTAGGATTTTTCTAACCCTACAATATCTCCGCTTTTCAGATTTAAGCCTCCTCTCCCTGAATCATCTGATTTTATTTTTGTGGAAGACATCTGAAAATATTGATTGCCATCATTAAGCGCAGGCTTTAATTTTATAGTAGAACCTAAAAGCTTTTTGGTAGAAATCACATACACCTCACCCTCTTTTGGTTTTAAAACAAAAAAACTTCTGGGTGACAGAATAAGATCTTTTTTATTAATACTTATTTTCTGCTCTTTATCTGAAGAGGCAAACAAATAAATATTCCCTGTCTGGTTTAAAAGCTTATCTCTTGAGATAAAATATAAGTTAAGTCTATAATTAGAAGGGTTGAATGGCTGAGTAGAGCCATCAATATTCTCAAAAGGCTTTAATGAAAAAGCGTTGGCTCCAATTTCTTTTGCTTTTTTATATATTAATGAAAATACAGCCGCATCGTCTTTTGAAAACCCCTGTACCTCTATTTCTCCCAGATATGTCGCTTCTTTTATCTCATCATTTATTTTAAATAAAGTTCGATCTGTATTGTGATGTGTCTTTTCTACTTTAGTAAGAAAAACATTTTGAGCACTGACCATTTGAATAAGGGCAATGAAACTGATTATAAACAGATTTTTCATGTAATATCTATTATTTTGAAAGAACACCGATACAATCTTCCAAGCTGTTTTCCCAATGTTTAGGTTCTATTTTATAGGTTTTTTCTATTTTATCCAAACACATTGTACTTCTCTTCGGTCTTTTTGCCGGAGTTGGATACTGTTCTGTTGTAAGTGGATTCAGTTTAATATTTGATTTGGAAAATTCCGCAATTTTTTGAGCAAATTCAAACCAAGTGGTTTCAGGGTAATTTGAGAAGTGGAAAACACCAAATGTTTTATTTTTAGCTTCAATAATTGCCATTATTGCTTCTGCCAAATCATTAGCATTGGTTGGCTGACCAAACTGGTCTGCAACAATTCCCAGCTCTTCTTTTTGAGAAAATAAATTCAGCATTGTTTTCACAAAGTTTTTATTAAACTCTGAATACAACCAAGACGTTCTTAAAATGATTGTTTTGGGATTAATATCTAAAGCTAATTCTTCCCCCTTCAGTTTCGACTGTCCATAAACCCCGATTGGATTTGTAAAATCATCTTCGGCATAATCCAGGTTTGTTTCTCCATCAAAAACATAATCTGTGGAAACATGGATAAGAATGGTTTTAAATTCGGCACAGGCTTCTGCAATATTAGCAACACCTTCCGCATTTACAGCAAAAGCTTTTTCAGGCTCTTTTTCAGCAAGATCTACTGCAGTATACGCAGAAGCATTAATACAAAAGTCAGGTTTGTTATCGTAAAAAAGGCTTTGTACCTGTTCTGAATTTGTCACATCAAGGGTTTGCGAATCTGTAAAGATAAACTCGTATTTATTTTCAAAATTCTCAGCAATATGCTTTATACAGTTTCCCAGTTGACCGTTACTTCCCGTAACCAATATTTTTTTCATTTTAATTATGAGTTTTTCGCGTTTTGAGATCTTAAAAATTTAACTCTGGATTGAAAATCTTTTTGTTCCAGATCTACATGATACTTGCTAAACATATCTACCAGTTCCTTAGGTTGAACTTCTGAACGTCTCGTTTTCACATTAAAATAAATTACAGAAAGCCAGAAAACAGCATAGATTGTTTTTCCGTCCTCACTTTTCATCAACAGTTCAACTTTCGAAGTTCTATCTTGAATTTCTATGGTTTTGCTTGTGATTACTACAACTGTATTATACTTTACTTCTTTCAAATAGGCAATTTCGTTCTGAATCGTTACCCAGGTACACCCCGTTTTCTTTGTATATTCTTCGTAAGTAAAACCATAAAACTCCTCAACATGATCTTCCCTTGCATTCAGCATATAATCTAAGTATCTTACATTATTAAGATGACCAAGCGGATCACAATCTATAAAACGGATTTTAACCGTTTTTGATACTTCTTTTCCCATTGTGCAAAAATAAAAAAACCACCCCGATTAGAGGTGGCTGATTTTATAAATCTTTGTTAATTTCTACAATTATTTAAGACCTAATTCTTTTTTCACATCTGCAGTGATGTCTGGTCCGTTTTTGTAAATAAGAGCAGATGAATTAGCATCTAATACAAAGTCAATTGTGTTTGCTTTTGCTACTTTTTCAATGGCAGCATTTAGTTTTGTTTCAATAGGAGCATATAAAGCATCTTGTTTAGCCTGGCTATCTTTCATTGCTTTATCCTGCATCTGAGCAATTTCTTCCTGAAGTTTTTGTAATTCTGCCTCTCTTGCTTTATTTTCTTCAGCAGTTTTCTTAGGAGCTTCTTCAGTATATTGCTTTACTTTTAATTGACCAGCATCTCCTTTCTTTTTAATCTCAGCTTGCTTGCTATCGATGAATGCTTTCAGATCAGCATCTGCTTTAGTTTTTTCAGGCATCGCATTAAGAACAGCCGCAACGTTTAAAGTAGCCGATTTTTGAGCTTTTGCCATACCTACAGACACAATCATCATTATTGCTGCAAATAATACACTTAATTTTTTCATAATTGGTAAATAAATAATTTAATTTTTAAGATTGCAAATTTCAATAAAAGTTAATTTCAAAACAAATTTAATTATACTTTTTAAGGAAATTCTAATTCTTTTTATCTTTTGCTGTTGTTCCTTTTAGTAAAATATCCAAGACTTTATCTGTATAATCAAACCTTTTCTGAAGGAAAATAACATTAACGTCATTACTTTTATCAAAAACTATGCCCAATCCATTTTTTTCAGACATCGTCTTAATTGCATTCCAGATCTGATCCTGAAAAGGCTGGACAAGATTGGCTCTCAGTTTACTAATTTCTCCATTGGTACCAAAACGTAAGCTAGTCGTTGTTTTGATATTTTTATCCAAGTCCATCACTTCTTTTTCTCTAAGTTTCAACTGATCTCCTATCAATAAAACCTTTTCGTTTTCAAAAGCGGATCTTTTTTTCTCATATTCTGCCTGCAGATTTTGAAGATCAGTCTGCCAAGTATCAATCTGTGAGTTTAATCTTGCTTCTGCTTCTTTATACTGCGGAAGCTTATCTAATATGGCCTGCGTGTCAACAACACCTACCTTTTGGGCATTGGAAATACCAAAACATATTAGAAGAAAAACGGTTAAAATGGTTTTAAAGTTCTTCATATTATTATAAAGATTGGTTCATCAAGAAATGGGTCTTCCATCCGGAAGGATCTGTAGAATTGATTGTTTTATCAAATCCATAAGCAAAGTCAAATCCGATAAGCCCGAATGCTCCCATATATACTCTTACCCCAACTCCGACAGATCTTTTTAACTGGAACGGATTATACTTACTCCAAGAGTTCCATACATTTCCTCCTTCAGCAAAAGTAAGTGCATAAATTTTGGCTGTCTGGCTCATTGAAATCGGATATCTCAATTCTAAAGTAAATCTGTTATAGATAGTTCCACCTCCTCGTTGAGTAATATCTTCGGTTGTTCCTCCGTAGGTAGATGCATTTTCATATCCTCTTAATGGGATAAGCTCTCTACCATCATATCTACCTCCGAACAGACCTGTTCCTCCTACATAATATCTTTCGAAAGGCGGTGCACCAAGTTCTTTGTTATAACCATCCATGAATCCCATCTCGGCAGAAGATCTTAACACAAGTTTCCCTGCAATTTCATTATAAATATCCGCTTTGAATTTTACTTTATAAAATTCCATCCATTTATACTTGTCTACAGGACTCATTGTTGAATAGTCTTTGTTACTAAACAATGAATATGGTGGTGTAAACTTAGCTGTAAGTTCTACATTTGAACCTACTGTTGGGAAAATAGGATCAATCCCTGCAGAGTTTCTGCTTAATCCTAAATTTATACTGAAGTTATTTGCATTTCCATAGTATTCGGTAGTGTTACCAAATTCAAATGGATAATTGCTAAACTTATATTTCTGATATTGTAAACCTGTATACAACGAGAAATAATCATCCGGCCAGTTCAATCGTCTGTTAAGTCCTACTGAGGCGGAGAAAATATTTAATTTCTGAGAGTTGCCATACATATCACTATAGTTTACTCTAGAGGTATTCAAGCTTACAGAAAGTGCAGTCGGTTTTGTTCCGAATAACCATGGCTCCGTAAATGAAATACCATAGTTCTGGAAATACTGTCCCGCCTGTGCCTGGATAGACAATGTTTGTCCGTCTCCTTGAGGAACAGGTCTAAAGTCCTTGAATTTAAGGAAGTTCCTTAATGAGAAATTATTGAACGTTAATCCTAATGTTCCAATGAAACTATTTCCTCCGTATCCAGCCTGTAACTGAACCTGTGAAGATCCTTTTTCAACCAATTTCCAACCGATATCAACAGTATTATCCTGTGGATTTGGCTGAATATCCTGACCTACTTGCTGAGGGTCAAAGAATGACATCCCGGCAAGATCAAAATAGGTTCTCTTGATATCAGATTTTCTGAACAGTTCTCCGGGTTTCGTTCCTAAAGCTCTAAGAATAACGTGGTCATGAGTCGTTACGTTTCCACTCCAAGTTACTTTATTCCACGTAGCTTTTTCACCTTCGTTGATACGGATTTCAAGATTAATTTTATCTCCATCCACCGATTTTTCAACAGGAGTTACATTAGAGAATAAGTATCCGTTATTCATATAAATAGACTTGATATCAGAATCATCTTCTTTACCTCCGTCTTCTCCTACTTTTTTGTTAAATCCTACTGCATCGTAAATATCTCCTTTCTTGTACCCTAGAACTCTTTGTAAATATTCAGTTGCAAATACCGTATTCCCTGTAAAAGTAATATCTCCGATGTAGTATTGTTTACCTTCACTCAATTTTACATTGATCTCGTAATTGTTTCTTTTGTTTCTCCATACAGAGTCTGAAACAATTGCCGCATCTCTATATCCTAAAGAGTTATAATAACTGATAAGATTTTGTTTATCTTCCTGATACTTCTCCTCAACAAATTTTGAAGATTTTAAAATCCCACCAATCCCGAATCTTTTCTGTTTCGTTTCTTTGAAAGCTTTTTTCCTTAGCTTAGAATCGGTAACATTTTTGTTTCCTTCAAATTCAATATGATCGATTTTGACTCTTTTTCCTTTATCAACTTCAATCGTCCAGTCTATTAAAGCAGGATCACTTGCATTTACTTTATCCTTAATGGTAATTTTAGCATCTGCAAATCCTTTTTTAACGTAATCTTTCGGAATATTTGTTTTTAAACTTGAAACCAAATTCTGCGTAATTTTAGTTCCAGGCTTCAGATTATTATCTTTAGCAAGTTTCTCATTTTTAGACTTACCAATTCCTCTTCCCGTAAATTTTACTTCACCAAGCTCTTTTAAATCCTGCAGATAGAATTTTAAAACAATTGTTTCTCCTTCAATACTTTCAACATATACTTCCACTTCAGAAAATGATTGGGTATCCCAAAGCTTCTTTACTGCAGAACTGATTTTCTGCCCCGGAATATCTACAGACTCTCCTTTCGTTAATCCTGTAAATCTTAGAATTTGAGCGGGTGTATATTTTTTAACCCCATCAACGACGATATCCTTTAATGTATATGTCCCTGCTTGATTTTCTGCATGTACAGAAGAGTTTACTCTTGTACTATCCTGCGGTGTTACTTGTCCATAAAAATGTGCAGAAGCAGCAAACATTATGATGGGTAATAATCTAAACTTCATTTTATCGTAGTCTTTCTTTTCTTAATTCTTTTACTGAACTTTTATTTGTTCTCCGGTTTTCCCGTATCTTCTTTCCTTATTTTGATAGTTTAAGATACACTGGAAGAAAATCTCTTTTGTAAAGTCTGGCCAAAGTATATCTAAAAACTGTAATTCAGCATAGGCAATCTGCCAAAGTAGAAAATTACTAATTCTTACTTCTCCACTCGTCCTAATCATTAAATCAACCGGTGGAAAATCTTTTGTATATAAATAGCTCTCAAATGTTTTTTCATCTATTTTATTTACATCAAGCCTTCCCTCTTTCACATCCGTACTGATTTCCTTTACAGCATTCAAAATTTCATTTTGAGAACCATAACTAATAGCGAGAATCAGATTCCCTTTTGAATTATTTTTGGTGAGTTCTATAACTCTTAACAGTTGATCTTTTACAAGTGGCGGTAATTTTTCCAAATTCCCAATCACATGCATTCTTAACCCCTTGCTAAAAATCTCATCGGCTTCAAGCAATAAAGTTTCCATAAGTAAATTCATTAATGTATCTACTTCGTCATCTGGTCTGTTCCAGTTTTCCGAGGAAAAAGTATAGAGGGTTAAATAAGGGATATTAATTTCGTTACAAGCATTAATAGCATTTCTTACCGCATCAATGGCATTCTTGTGACCAAATGTTCTTTCTTCCCCCCGAGACTGGGCCCATCTTCCATTTCCATCCATAATGATGGCAACATGTTGCGGGAGGTTTTCGGGATCTATTTTATCTTTTAACAACGACATATTTTAATTAATCACAATAACACGGAGGTCTTCCAAAAGAATAGGTTAGTCCCAAACTAAAAGTATTCAACCAATCTCTGGATTCTCCGTCTCCTATAGTTCTAGTTCCTTTGTAAGCAGCCTCTCTTTCCTGAGAAACAATGTAATAATTTCCTGTTCCTAACAGTGAACCTCCTCCCGGAGATAAAATATCGGAATTATATGTTGATTTCACATCTTTTGGCAAAACCTTACTATAATCCAATTGGTCTGTCAGTGTCAATCTGAATGTTGCTTCTGCAAAAACAGCCCAGTTATGGTTGAATTTATACTTCAAACCAACTCCAAAAGGCACATGCATTGCTATTTTCTTTCCTGTAGAATATACTGCAGTGGTTGTAAAGTCTTCTTCATTAATCGGTGCTTGTGCTACTCCGTCTGCATCTCTTTTAAAATCGTGTACTAGAGTAGTTTTCGGAGCATCATACATTATCGCTCCTACCCCCGCAAAAATATAAGGGCTTAGCATCCCCATCTGCTCATTATTCACAGGTAAAAAATTATATTCAAAGCTCAAGCTTGCTTCATAAACATTATTTTTACCAAAAGCATTTCTGTTTCTTCTATATTGTTCTTTAGCAGCTTTATCGCTAAACTGAATTTGATTGTACCCCAAATCTAGTCTTACCGTTTGATAAGGGTTAAAATTAAATCTATATAATAAACCACCATAAAACGGAACTCCCCAATCAGAAACCCTATCCATACTCAACGGTTTTTGTAAAATATAATTGGTATTTCCTACATCGCCTACCAGGTTACTCATCCCCAGTCGGATTCCCAATTCATTTCTTTGTGCCTTCATGCTTACCATTGTTCCCATAACGGTAAGAAAGCTAAACAATAATTTTTTATTCATAAAAGAATATGGATTTATGGTTATTTTAAAAATTAATTTTTGCAAATATAAAACATTTTTATATTAATGATATTCTTAATGTTTAGTTAAAAATAAACAAAAAAACATAATTTGTTATAAAGTAAACGGCAAAGTCCTCAAAATATTTCTTTTTCTGCATAAAGAAGAAATTCATTTCAAAAATTCACTTATTACAGCATGCTAAAATATTACTTCTTTCCCAATATTTGCTGTATTTTATTTCTTAATCTGATTAATAGTGGTTCTTTGTAATTTTTATCTTCATCAAAATAGCCATAACCATAGCCGTAACCATAGCCGTAGCCGTAACCATAGCCATAACCTTGCTTCGTATTATAATCGTTATAAACAAGTCCTAAATTTCCTACTTCCTGATTATGGTATTTCTCAGTAATCATTTTAAGCATGTATTTTTCGGTATATTCATGACGAACTACGTAAATATTAGCATCAGAGTATTTCATTAATTCATAGGAATCTGCTACTAATCCCACCGGCGGAGAATCTATAATGATAAAATCATACATTTCCTTAAGCTTTTCAATAAACTCAATATTTCTTACGCTCATCAAAAGTTCTGAAGGATTAGGAGGAATAGGCCCTGAAGTAGCCACATCTAAATTAGGAATCTTTGTGTTATTAATAATCTGGCCTATAGACACTTCACCAGTAAGGTAATTAGAAATTCCGTATTTGTTATCAATATTAAAGTCTCCAAAAATCTTAGGTTTTCTCAAGTCCATTCCAAGTAAAATGGTTTTCTTATCACTTAACCCCAATACAGAGGCCAAATTAATCGAAACATATGTTTTTCCTTCTCCTCCAATAGAAGAAGTAATCAGAATCACCTTGCTTTTTTGGTTTTCGTTTAATAAAAATCTGATATTCGCTCTTATTCCTCTAAATGCTTCTGAAACGGAAGATTTCGGAGACTGAAGAACAGTAAGCATATTTTCGTTATTATTATTTCCGATAACTCCCAGCAACGGTATTTTGGTAACACCTAAAAGCTCTTTAATATTTCTGACTTTATTATCCAGAACTTCTCCAACAAAAATAAATAGTAGTGGTAAAAATAAAAAACCTCCTATAATTCCCAGCTCGGTTCCTTTTTTATTGGGTCCTACAGGCAACTGTCCCAAATTTTTAGCCGGGTCAATCACCGTTATATCCGATTGATTGGTAGCTACCTTCATTTGCGCTTCATTTTGTCTTCCCAACAAGCTGTTATACGTAGCTTCAATCATGTTATACCCTCTTTCTGCATCAAGATATTTTCTTTCTTTTTCAGGATAAGCGACAAGATCAGAATTTGCCTCTGCTACTTCCCTGTCAATTTTATTAATTTCATCATAATAACGGGTATAGTAGCTTCTTAAAGAATTTGCCGAACCGGCTTTAGCTTCATTAATCAGCCTGTTGATTTCAATCATAGGTTCAGAATTGGGCTTATAGATGGAAGCCATTTCTCTTCTTTTAAGATAGAGTGCTTTAAGCTCAGATACAGATGCACTAAAGAAGCCGTCTTCAAATCCTGCTGCTCCCGTACTGATCATTCTGTCAAAGTTCTGATTATCGATCGTTGTTCTGATAGAATTCAATGAGTTTACTTTACTCAGAAGGTCTGCTTTCTTAGCTTCCAGGTCTTTTATTTTGTTCAAAGACTTTTCATCTCTGTCTTTAATGTCATATAGCTTTTCAGAAGTCTTCAGATAGTTCAGTACCGAAGCGCTCGAATCCAGTTTCTTTCTGATTTCGTTCAAGCTGTTCTGTAAATAGACATCTGTATTTTTATTAATGATATTCTTATCCGCCAGTCTTTTCTTCTGAAGTTCAGCCACAGATTTGTTCAGGAAGTTAACCGTTCCATTCAGATTAAATCCTGTTTTTGTAATAATCATAATGGTATTGATTTCTTTGTCAAAATCAACATTAATGGTTGAAACAATACCGTTTACCGTCTGGTTTACTGTTTCTAAATTCACAATAATATTATCCAGCTTTATGCTTGGTGTAACAGGATTGGGCACTAATTTAAATCTTAAATTAGGAGAAGTATACCATTCATTTAATTTTATTGTTTTATTGGCCGGTTTTGGGAATTCGGCAATATTTTGAAAGCCTTCTATCTCATAATTGTATAAATTCCCTGAATGACCTTCTTCCGGCAATACTACTTCATAAGAATTATTTCCCTTTGGTAATAAGGTAATAGGATAATTCACCTGCTGTAAATGTTTTCTATCAATCTCTAAAAAGACCGGAGAATCATTTTTATCTAAATAAGTAGATTTTAAGGTCCCTTTTGTAGAAAAGTTCACAAAAAGGCCTAATTCTTTTACCAGAAATTCATTATGAGACCTGGATAAAAGCATTTTTTTAAGATAAATCCCGTCCTGATTACCTCCTTGTCCCCAGATAAAGTTAATAGACTGATTAGGCGTAAAATAACTTGCCGTATTGTTGGAAACACTTAAGGACAGATTGGAAGCATAAATATTTTGTGCATAATATTTACTATACACCCAGGAAAGGCTGTATCCAAGAAAAAACATCAGTACAAACCAATACCAGTTTTTTATGATTCTTCTTATGAAATTTTCTATATCAAATAAGGAAAAAGCTCCACTTCTATCTTTTGAGGAATCATTTTTCGCAAGACTCACATATTTTTCAGGAATCATGATTACAGTGTTTTTATAAGTAAGTAGATAGACAAAGCTGTCGTAAGAAGAGAAACCCCTGTTGTTATAGTCTGTATAGGGTCTTTTCCAAAACCATTCAGGCTTTTCGCTCTTGTATTCAGATAAATTTCATCACCATTCTGAACGTAATAATAAGGTGAATTCATGACATCTTCACGGGTAAGATCTATTTTAGCAATCTTGATTCCCTCCGGAAGTTTTCTATGAATCACAATAGTTTTTCTGTCAACCGTTCTGTTAAGACCACCATTCATCGCCAGAGCTTCTGTAATGGTAAGTGTATTTTTATGGGCCACTTTTTCTCCTGTAATTCCTGTAGTTTCTACATCTCCAAGAATATAATAGGTAATACCGTCCGTATTTAAACGCACTTCAGATTTTCCATCCTGGAAGTTTTCATTTACCTTCAGCTGGATTTCCTGAGTTACTTCTTCAATAGTTCTTCCTTCAGCTTTAATATAACCTATTCCAAACACATTGATGTCGCCCTTTGAATCTACTTTAAGACCATTAAAATAGAAATTCAGGTTACCTCCATTTCTTCCATTAGTGTTATTGATGCTTGTCATTGCATTATTTGCAACCTGCCCGGAATTCACTCCTCCCGATGTATTATACGTTGAGTAAAACTGAGCAGCATCTCCTTTGGGAGTTGTAATAATGTTCAAATTAAGGATATCGTTTTTGGTAATTCGATATACCGGTATATTGTATGGAACAAGCCCTTCTTCATTAATAACCAAACTTTCATTGGGCTGCATATATCGTACTTCTTTTGTAGTGATACAAGATGTCATAACAAAAGCCAGTAACAAAAGGAATAAATTTTTATAATTCTTCATCAGATTTAAGTTGTTTGCAAAAATAAAAATTAAAACTATTTCTTTACATTATTTCTTAAATAGTATACAAAATTTGGTAAATATGCACCAATAAACCCTAAACACAAAACAATAATCAACAACAGGCCTACATTGATATGTCTTAGGTAATTTGCAATAATTATTATGAAAAGATAGTAAGAAATAATATAAAAAGTAGATCTTCTGTGGGTAAGACCAAGTCTTAAAAGCTTATGGTGGATATGGTTTTTATCAGCCTTAAACAGAGATTTCCCATTAATCAGCCTTACAATCATAACGTTTAGAGTATCTACAATGGGTAAAATAAGAATTGCAACAGCCACAGCAGGAGCTGCAGGCAGATGATAACGAGGTACAGCAGGATCTGTCTTATCAATAAAAATATCTATAAAGCAAATACTGGTAAATGCAAGCAGAAATCCTAACAGCATAGATCCTGTATCTCCCATAAATATCTTGGTAGCCCTGTAATTGGATAGATTATAATATAAAAATGCCAAAACTGACCCCACAATGACAGCAGAAAAAACAACCAAAGGATAATTATATTCTCCCAGCCGATAATAACTGATTCCGAATAGAGCACTGCATATCAGGGAATAGCCTCCGGCCAGCCCATCAATTCCGTCAATCAGGTTGAATGCATTAATGAGCACAATAAATGTAAGTATACTGAAAACTACACTCACATAGTAGTTAATTTCATAAATACCACAAATCCCGAAAAGGCTTCTGATTCTTATATCCGACCCGATCACAATCAATGATGACACCACAATTTGTGCAATGAGTTTCTTATAAGCCCTCATTACTACAATATCATCCATAATCCCAACATAAAGCAGTATAACCAGTGATGCAAATAAAAACTTATAAAGCTCGAAAAGCTCATAAGCAAAAATAGAGGCACAGACTCCGATAGAATAAAATATAGCAGCTCCTCCAAGGTTCGGAATCTTTCTCAGGTGAGAACTCCTGATTCCCGGTTCGTCCATTAAATTTTTTCTTCTGGAAATTTTTATGATGGTAGGAATGGAAAAAAAAGTAATTAAAAAAGAAAACAAGAAACCTAACCCTATTTTTACGTAAAAAATAGAAATTCCTTTTCCCACTAAGAACAGCTCAAAACTCTGCATTCTTTATTGTTCAGGCATTTACAGTGTTAAAGAATCAAATAAGATTTAATCTTGATTCGCAATCTAATTATTACTTCGCCTGCATTTGTGTTTATACTAATTTCCTTATCAGCTTTTTCTGCCCAGCAAAAAACAACAGATAAAAAATTTTCTTCTTTACAGACAAAGATAAAATATAATTTCTATCAAAACGACTATAACTCAATATATCTTTAATTTTAACTCCCTTTTTTTTCCTGAAAACATCAAGCTTATCACTCATTTCATAAAATGAGTTCTCATCTTTTACAAAAGCCAGGTAAGCCAGAAAGGTATAAATACCTTCCAAAATATGAAAGTTTTTAAGCTCTTTTCTCTTATGAGAATATATGGATTTTTCAAAAGCAACTTCTACGTCCTCAACAGCCTGAAGAATATCCAGTCCTTTTTCAGTATGGGTTTTTGAGATCGAATTCTGTCGCTCCAGGTACTGATAATGAAAATGTTGGGTTTGGGCAATCGTTTTACACTCCAAAAGCAATTGCGGAATCAGCTGAATATCTTCAAAAGAAATTCCTTGTTTAAATCTTTTGGTTTCGAAAAGTTCTTTTTTAAATAATTTATTGCATGCAAAGTAACTTATATCCGAAAAAACAGAAAAATGGGTTTCAAGATCTATTTTTTCGGGCATATTGGGAATCTGCGTCAGCTTTTGAATAACATTTCCTCTCTCATCCACTTTCTGAATATTGCAGATTACCATTTCAGCGGAATGCTTTTCTGCAAGACTAAGCATTTCTTCAAACATGGTTTCCAGAACATAGTCATCACTATCCACAAAGCCTATATAGTCTCCGGTTGCTTTATCAATCCCAACATTTCGGGCGTCACTTAGTCCACCGTTTTTTTTATAAAAAGATTTAATCTTTTCCGGAAATTTTACCGAAAAATCGTTAATAATTTTCCCTGAATCATCCGTACTTCCATCATTCACTACCAAAATCTCAATATTCTGATAGGTTTGATTCACCAAAGAGTCCAGACATTTTGCCAAATAATTTTCGACATTATAAACAGGAACAATGATGGAAATTTTTGAGGGAACGTTTTTCATAGATTAAATTTTCGTAAGCCGAGTATTCAGCCAGCCTCTTTTGGCTTCATCAAAATCTTTTCTTGAACAAGGAATACAGTTTTCTATATTTTCATCCTCTCCAAAATACCAAAGGTTACTGAAAGTATCACGCTTGAAAGCATATTGCCTGTCATCCACCAATACATAAAACACTTCGTAATGCCTTTCTTTGGGATGAGACTTTTGAATATTAATTCCTTCAATCAGATACCAGATCATTTGTGCCAAAAGCTGGTGATTCAGCTGATTTTCAGAATAAATATTGTAATTAAAGATTCCTACGGATTTCAGGTTTTCACTCAAGCCGATCTCCTTCATATAAGCACAGATTTCTCTTCTGTTCAGGCCATTCACCTGTGGATTCATTGAAAAAGGCTCACTGAAACTTTCTATTGCATCACAATTCACCGTCACTAAGTCCGCTTTTCTGAAGAAAGGTTCTGTTTTTTCTGTGGAATTCATCATTTCAGCAAGACGGATAATATCAAACTCCACTTCTTTAATTAATCTTACAGAATCTACCTCATTTAAATGTTTTTGATACCCTAAATGATGATAATTTTTAATGGAAAAATTCTTGGCACCGAAAATTTTACTCAAAAAAGTATGTTCGTTGATCATCTCCCCTTGCTTCAGCGAAATAATATTACTGATCTGAGTATAATTAATATTTTTTGTATGAAAGTTTAATGCAGAAAAAAGAGAAAATGCAAAATCATTCGAGCCCCCTACAATTACGGGAATCGCTCTTTTATAATGACAAGCCGATAACACTTCCTGTAAGATATAATGAGAATCCTGAACGGATTTTCCCGAAACCAAATCCCCAAGATCCACAACCGGAATTTCAAAATCCAGTTGCGAAAGCTTATAAAATTCTTTTCTGATTCCTGTAAAATCCTGCACTTCGGCATCCCCATTCGCTCCCCTGTAATCCGAAACAAAAAGAAGAACAATACTGTCTTCCTTGATGTCTTTGGTAATCTTATTTCCTATTTGCCAGCTTTCCGTTTTGAAATTTCTTGGTGAAATGATAAAATCTTCGAAGTTCATGTATAATCCGCATTAGTTCCACAAACTTACAAAAAACCTCATCAACTTAAAATCCTGTCACATTTTTATTCTAAAAAACAGCAACAAATTTTCAGCAATTTGTATAATCCATTCTAATTTTTAGAACTCATTATTTCAAAAACAAAAGTTGTAGATGTTTCAAATTCGCCACCTTGCGTTGCCCCGAATAAAAACCTCGGCGTTTCTCCATCTTTATCCAGCAAAATCATTGGCCGTTCTAATCTTCCGAATCGGTTTAAATTTTTCGGAGGCGTTGGTTCGTTGACATAGCTTTTCATATTCAGATAAGCAATTTCAGGTTTTGTCCAGTGGATTCCGTCTTTTGTGGTTAAATGCAACCCAAACTCATGGTTGAAAAATCCCATATCACGGGCAACCATGTGATATTTCCCTTTCTGTTTCCAGACAAATGCATCTTCCAGCTGAACATTATTCGGTAATGATGAAAAATCTATCACAGGGTTTTCTGATACTTTTTTATAAGGCCCCAATGGAGAATCCGATTTTGCCAGTCCGTATTTTCTATTCCCACGGATTGGGCCTTTCTGCGTCTCGTATTCATGAGTGTTCCAGGATTTGTAAAACAGCCAATATTTTCCGTCATTTCCTTTTACAAAAGCCGGGTTTGTCGTACAATGATCGTCCCACGAACCTTCTTTTCCAGGAAGAAGTAACGGTTGATCAGGTCTTGTCCAGTCTCCGTCAAGACTTTTTGAGGTTGCCAATCCAATTCTCTTGGTATTCGTTTTCCCATTGGAATTCCCCATAAAAAACAGTAAATACTGATCTCCGACTTTTTTAATTAATGGATTATGACAGGTCGTTGCATCCCAAAAACCTTCACCTCTTGGCGCCAGAATGACTTGTTTATGTTCAAATTTATCAAATGGAGAATTGGCTTCTGCACGACAAATTTCAGAACCGTTGAGCCAGCCTCCCATTCCTTTTTCTTTTTTCCATCGGGAATAAAAAAGATGAACTTTTCCGTCTTCACCCCAAATCGGAGAACTGCACCAGATATAATATCCTTCAAGCTGTAATGAACGCCCGATTGGTTTCAAATTGAAATAAGGTTTATCTTCTGAGGATAATAAACCTGTAAATGATGATCCGAAAAATACGGCCGCCATTCCTAAAGCTGAAGTTTGCAGAAATTCTTTGCGGGTGAAAGGTTTTTCCATTGCATTTATTTGAAAGCTAATTTAGAAGAAACGGATATAAGCAGTGTCCTGCGGTTTGCGGGTCGTTAAACTAAAACTGGATTCTATTAAACAGAATTATTATATTTGGATAGTATGGAATCAATTATATTTTATTTAAAAAGAAATACAACTTTAATAATTACATCACTAATTATAATTCTTATTTGTCAATTAGAACCAATCTATGCTTACTGGGAGATAGAAAAGAAATTAGACGCATTTAAATCTACAAAAATCAACAACCAAATTATAGTCGGAATCAATGAGATACATTATAAGCCAGGAAATTATTTAAGTAAATATTTAGGGATAAAATTAAAAGATAATAACCAATATCCTGTTTTAATTGAGAACAAAGAAGAAATAGGAAAAATTACAGTAGATTCTGTCATTAATAAAGATTCAAATAGTTCTATATTTACGATAAACAATTCCCAATCCTTTATATTGAAAGACCTTTCTTCTGAAAAACTATTTGATAGAATATTTATGTTTATTGTTTCTTTAGCTGGAATTTTTTCTTTCTATTCACAAACAAGAAAACAGAAAAACAATGAATAAAAAAGCACAGATTTTGATCTGTGCTTTCATATTTCAAGTTTAAAACTAAAATTCTTTATTTTTTAGCTGCAGGTTTCTTAACCGCAGGTTTTTTTGCTGTTGTCGCAGCTTTCTTAGTTGTTGTAGCTTTCTTCGCAGCAGGCTTCTTTTTCTCGGCAAAAGCTTTCGGATCCTGATCAGTAATCCATTTTTTAACCTCATCAAGAGAAATGCCTTTCAATTCTTCACTCTCATATTTGGTATCATCTGCTTTTTTCGGAATCTTGAACATTGCTTTTCCGAACTTGATGAAAGGTCCCCATCTTCCGTTTTCAATGGAGATTTTTTCTTTTTCCCACTGTTGGATATATCTGTTAGCTTCTTTTTCTAATTTAGCATCGATCAATTCATTGATATCACTTTGAGAAAGATTTTCAAAATCATATCTCTTCGGAACGTTTACGAAAATGCTTTGATATTTGATAAAAGGTCCGAATCTTCCCGTTCCTTTCGTTACAGGCTCCCCTTTGTAGGTAGCAATTGGAGCATCCGCAACTTTCTTTTCATTGATGATCTCTTCCGCACGTTTCTGATCTACTGAAAGCGGATCTTCTCCTTTTGGAATGCTGATGAACGTTTCACCCCACTTCACATAAGGTCCGAATCTTCCAACCCCCACCGAAACAGGCTGTCCGTCAACTTCATTTAAATCGAATGGAAGCTTGAATAGTTCCAGAGCTTCTTCAAAAGTGATGGTTGCAATATTCTGTCCCGCCATTAATGATGCGAAAATTGGTTTTTCTTCATCATCCGTTTCTCCGATCTGGATCATCGCCCCGAATCTTCCGATTCTTGCGTGAACATTTTTACCGGTTTTAGGATCAACACCCAAAAGTCGGTCTCCAGTTGCTCTTTCTGCATGTTCTTCTACATCTTCAATTCTAGGATGGAATTTTGAGTAGAAATCAGTCATCATTTCTTTCCATTTCTGATCACCGTTGGCAATTTCATCGAAACTTTCTTCTACTCTTGCCGTGAATCCGTAATCTAAGATTTCTTTAAAGTTATCTGTTAAGAAATCACTTACCACTTCTCCGGTGTCCGTTGGAACGAACTTATTTTTATCCCCGCCGAATTTCTCTTCAAGGACTTCTTTTTTAATTTTATCTTTTGCCAAAGAAATTTTTACCACTTCTCTCGTTTGCGGCTCAATTTCTCTTTTATCAACATATTCACGGTTTTGAATGGTCTGAATGGTCGGTGCATAAGTAGACGGACGGCCGATTCCCAATTCTTCTAATTTTCTTACCAGTCCTGCTTCTGTATATCTTGCGCTTGGCCTTGTGAATTTTTCTGTTGCGGTAATTTTTTTATAGTCTAAAATTTCTCCAACGCTTACTTTCGGAAGTAATTTTTCGTTGTTTTCTTCATCATCATCTTCCGTTTTTACAATTCCGTAAGCTTTTAAGAAACCATCAAAAATGATCACTTCACCCTGTGCTTCAAAATGCTGGGGAAGTTTTGCATTTCCGATTTCAATTACTGTTTTCTCAATTTTAGCATTGGCCATTTGAGAAGCCAGTGTTCTTCTATAAATTAACTGGTATAATCTGTTTAACTGAGCATCTCCGATACTCGTCACGGCAAAATCTGTCGGACGAATCGCTTCGTGAGCTTCCTGAGCTGAAGCAGATTTAGTGGTATAGTTTCTTGGTGAAGAATATGCTGCTCCGTATTCTGAGATGATTTGTTTTTTTGCACCTTCGATAGCTTCCTGGGAAAGGTTTACCGAGTCCGTCCTCATATAGGTAATATATCCTTCTTCATACAGTCTTTGTGCAAGACGCATGGTGTTGGTCACATTATATCCTAATCTTGAAGAAGCTTCCTGCTGCAAAGTAGAAGTCGTAAATGGCGCAGAAGCAGAACGTGTTCCTGGCTTGGTTTCAACGTTTAGAACTTTAAATTCAGTAGTTCTCGCTTGTTCCAGGAATTTTTCCGCATCTTCTTCTTTATCAAAATCTTTTTTAAGCTTTGCTGAAATTTCCTGTGCAGCTTTATTTAAGAAAATTCCGTCCAGTTTAAAGCTTGCTTTAGGCACGAATTCACGGATTTCTTTTTCTCTTTCAACAATTAATCTTACCGCAACCGATTGTACTCTTCCTGCAGATAATCCCGGTTTTACTTTTTTCCAAAGCACCGGAGACATTTCGAAACCTACGATTCTATCCAAAACCCTTCTCGCTTGTTGTGCATTTACCAGGTTCTGGTCTATATCTCTCGGATTTTCAATCGATTTTAGAATGGCATTTTTAGTAATTTCATGGAAGACAATTCTTTTCCTGTTTTCCGGCTTCAGTTTCAGTTCTTCCGCCAAGTGCCATGCAATAGCCTCTCCTTCGCGGTCTTCATCGGAAGCCAGCCAAACCATTTCGGCTTTTTTCACCGCGGCTTTCAATTCTGTTACCAATTTTTTCTTGTCAGCAGAAACTTCGTAATCGGGACTGAAGGTAGCTAAGTCAATCCCCATTCCTTTTTTAGGCAAATCCCGGATATGTCCGAAACTGGATTTCACTTCAAAATCCTTACCTAAATACTTCTGAATAGTTTTTGCTTTTGCCGGTGATTCGACGATTACTAAATTTTTCGACATTCTAAAAATTTTTTGCAAAAGTAAAGCTTTTTTATTATATAGGTCTGCTTAGAGCATTTTATTTAATAAATCCAGTGGCGCTATACATATCCTGTAGAACAACCCTTCGAATGTAAAACCTCTTCCCGACATCTCTACACGATAAATGAGTGAGATAACTATAATAAGCAGCGTTACATAAAATTTTTTATTAATAATTATTGTTTCTGAACTATATGCTGAGTTCGTTTTTTTCAGTAACAGACCAAAAAGAATGATGATAAACATCATATGAATATACATCCATCTTCCCCAATCGATTGCCAGATAAAAAAGAGGCAGGGAAAATAAAAAAGCTCCTATCAGGAGGATGGATATTATTTTTCGTTCCGCTAAATATTTTAAATAAAATGCAATATGAAAAATGCTTATTCCTAAACTTAAAAAATACAGTTTATATTCATTAAAATGATGTAAGATATACTGTCTTTCATCTATATCCCAAAAAAATATTCCTCTGGTGAATACGACTCCTCTTTCTTTTAAAATATTCAAAGATTGCCCCTCATTAATCTCCTTTCCAAAAAGCAAAAGCAAAACAGCCGGAATAAAAACCGCGAGAATATATTTTAAATATCTTGCAATTTCTAGCTTTCCAGATTTCAGATATAGTGTTATCAGAAAATACGGGATAAAAAACAAGGTAACTTCATGAAGTAAGGCGGATACAAAAAGAGCAATAGAAAATCCCCATTCCCGGATCCTGGTAAGCTTGTTATGATCTGTTAAATAGACAAAGAATGCAAATAAAAAGAAGACAATGAATTCTTTTTTTCCGACGTAATCGACACAATTTAACAAACCAACAAAACCTATTGAAGAAAGCAGCAGGGAAAGATATAGGAAGGTTGCTTCTTTATATTGTATAAGTTTAAAATAATAGTAAAAGAACAGAGAAATAACCGTAAACTGAAAACAATACACCAAAATATTCAGTTTTATTCCTGTAAAGTCCTGCAAAATGAAAAAGAAACTTCCGGAAAGTCCTCTTCTTTTAAAACCTCCGTCCTGATAATTTACCAGCCAGTCTCCTAAAATATAGCCATCTGACCGGAGATTATGCAAAAAAGTAAAAACCAGCGTATAGATTGCTGTTATTGCAACGAGAAAATAAATAAAAATCTTACTATTGAAACGAGAGATCAATTTTTCTAGCACTGTCATTACTTAGGAAATTTCCACAAAAAAAAAGAAACATACAGCATTTTATTTTTAATTATACATTCCTTTCAATCAAAAGTATGAATTTAAAAATATTTTATACTATATGTTTCTCCTAAATATATTAAGATGCTAAACTATCTTTTAATAATCTTTGTTATCATTTCCCCATTATTAATTTTCACCAAATACACCCCAAGAGAAAGCCCTGACAGATCCGCCTGATTATTTTTAAACTGCCCCGCCAAAACAAGCTGTCCGGCAGCATTATATACCTGAAACTGATACAGTTTGTCTGTACCTCCTTTTATAAATAAAGTATTATGAACAGGGGTGGGATACAAAACAAGCTCATCCTCTTTCTTTTCCACATTAGTCGTTGCCAAACCCGGAGAACTGCCTAATCCTGCAGAGACCTGATTTTTAGGTATCACTCCTAACTCCTCACCGTTCTGATCAAATTTCATTTTCACACATCTACAGTTCATTCCAAAATAAGAATCATTATTATCATGAAAAGCAATCATCCGGTTTGCAGTTGATGCAGCATCAAAAAGTATATTCACTGCTCTTCCGATATAATTGGAATTCAGCGCATCTGTCCAGACTCCAGGATATTGGAAATTATTTACATTAAATGTTCCCTGAGCAGACTGATTGGCCGTTACACTTCTAAAACCTCTAGATCCCGAGTTTGAATAGTTCCCAACCTGATAACTGGTATTATTATACATATAGCCTATCGTGGTAGAAGTACTGTTTCGGACCCTGGTTCCCAAATAATCATTAATCACACTATAACTTGTTGCTACATTCTTATCTTTTTTATACCAGGGAGAGATCCCAAAATCTTTATTACTCACTATGGCAACCCCTGTCAGATCAGGAATTCTCCATCCTGCAGGACAAGGGTCAAAAGGAGATTTTTCACCACCCCTTCCCCATCTGTCCGCGGCAAGATTAGGCTCTGTTGAAAGCCAGTCGGTACCGTTGGTATAATTTGGAACAGAAGAATTATAAGGAGCAAAGCTACTCGGGATCATATACACTAAAGGATGTCCTACAGCATAAGAAATTACTTTTGCAATTTTTTGCGAAGGCCTGTCGGTAGATAAAACGTTTGCATTTGATGCATTTGAATAGGTATTATATGGAACAATATAATTACCGGCCAGATCATTATAAACCGCCGGAGTAAGCGTAGTATAAGCAACAGTTCCATTGGTTGAAACACTTCCTAAAAATACATTATAACTTGATCTGTTATCAGCATTTTGAAATGATGGAATAGGATCTTTTCTTCCCCATTGATACTGCAGCCCTGTTGATGCCCGAATTTTTGCAAGTTCAGTTGCTGTTGGAGTCAAAGGATCAACAACCAGAGGAAAAGCATCGGTAGCTCCAAGGTTTCTGTCCATGAATTCCGTTTTCAAAATATCCCCTTTAGGAATATAGTTTACATAATTAGTTGCTGTAGCATCCGGAAGTTCCGTAGTATAAACATAGCTATTAAGCACAGTATCTGTTACCCAGATATGCCATGACCAATACACCGGATTGGTGATACTTCCGTTATGTAATGTTACAACCGCATTACCGCTCTGGTTAGGATTAATATTGACAACAATTTTTGAATTGCTTAATCCCGCAATTGATCCCGGAGACGGATTTGTTACAGTGACGGTATTTATCAAAGATGTATTGGTTGTCCAAAGAACATTGGCTTTTAAATTATTAAAGCTTGTTGTATTCAAAATTGATTCATTTCCCAACAACTGACTTTGTACAGAAAATGCTTTACTTACAGGAATTTCAACGGTAGCCATAGTAGCAGATTTTACGACCTGATAAGTATTAGGATTATTTAAACCCTCTACATATTCTACAGTTGCATTGAAATACTCAGTTGGAAAGTCATAATCGTCGATTACATACAATGGATCTTTTATACATCTGCAAGCATTTGCATCCGATGTTTTCACCGCAGATGTGGGCATATACCAGTATCTTCCTTTAATATTAGGCTTGGAAGGATCCGGTACATCAGCCTGATACTGGTCCGAGATCATAAACATCGACCTTGCACCTACAGCAGGAGTAGCATCAAAATGTCTCGCCATGGTAGCCGTCCACAATCCCATATGATGCTGATCCGTATATTGACCTCCCTGAGAATCTATTGCTAACTGGCCGGTTCCCGGAAAAACACCCATATTCATCCCTCCTACGTTAGAAAAATCAAAACCTACATTGGGATATACTTTTACACCTTGCAAAAACGAAGGAACATTTGTATTGCTTGGCTTGATGATATGATATCCGTTAGATTCAAAAACATCTTTTCCTAAACTGGTTTGCACCCCAAAAGGAGAAAAATCTATACGAATATCATCTACATAAGATGCCGAACCTAAATTCGCGGTTAACATAGAAGGAATTCTCCATCCATTCGGACAAGGATCAAAAGATGACTTGTCTTTGTATACCGCTGCATTATCAGGATTATTGTAATCAGTTATGATTTTACCTTCGGAATTATCTGACCATAAATTGAGTTCAGACAATTTATTATCAGTTAACGTAGAAGATTTCCCAAACCAGTTTACCATCAGGTTTGTGTTATTATTGTAATATGCAGGTCCCGAATTATCGTCCTTGTTTACATAAATTAAGCTTAACGGATTTTTTACAGAAAGCTGGATATTATTGTTTACGGTAGCATTTGAAAGCAGAACAAATTGTCGGAGGTTATCGAAATTCGTTGCATTATCAAAGTTTTTGGCTGCCCTGTGACGAATTCTGCCTATCGTCCCGGAAACTTCATAAAAATCCCCGCCTTTCATTACCAAAGGAGGAATAGGATCTTTTCTTCCCCACTGATACAGTAATCCTCCATTCCTATTCCATTCCGTTCCCGTGATAGAATTGCTGACAGCTCCTAAATTCCGGTCCATCCACTTCCATTCTGAATCCGGAATTACCTCCACAGTTCCGTCATTTCTTTTTCTTTTAACTCCCGGAAAGCTTTTATAGGTTGATCCGTTACTAGGATCTTCCGTAACCCAGACATGCCAAGACCAGAAAATAACTCCATTTACCCTAAACGCAATCACAGCATTACCTTCTTTCGACTTATTAATAGGAATTTTGATCTTCGCATCTTCTCCGGCCCCAATTATTTCCAGACTATAATTTGTATTGGCTTTTATCAAACCGTGAACATCTTCCCACAAAACATCTGCCGTAACATTACCTGAAGGTACTCCGGATGTTCCCAAAAAAGAATTCGTCTGCCAGATCGCATACGCCTTTTTCACTGGGATATAAATACCTCCATAGGAAGAATTGGGATCAAAAACATAACTATTGGGTGCTTTTGTCCAATCTTTCAATAAAGTCTTAGAATATTGATTTTTTTGTTTTACTGAAATTCCTGCTCCATGCTCATACTCTTTTGAAATCATCAATTTTAAAGAGTCATTTTTTATAGAGGAAAACCCCGGAATAGGAATCAAAAATATTGCAAATAAAGCTATCAGCCGAATAAGCTTTATATTTTCCAAACTTATTATTCTCAATAAAGTGAATTTTACAAGTTTCAAAATCATAAATGGTAAAAATTATTAATAATTAAAAATTAGCATATTTAATTTAAACAAAAAATAAAAATATACGTTTACTAATAAATTATTCACCATCCATGTTCGAATGCAAAAATATAATAATATTACACAGAAACAAGCAATTCAAGATTAATTTTAATCCAAATAAACAAAATAAAAAAAGCGATACATTACGTATCGCCCTATTTAAAGCCAAAAGCGGAAATTTATGGTAAGAGATGATTTTTATACTGCTCAATGGTAAATCTACCATTTACAATATTTTTAAAACTCGAGAAAACAATAAAGTTGAACATCACCAAAGCTATAATGAAAGTATAAATTGTTTTTTTGGTGTTTTCAGAAGCAACATACATTGCATTTGGAATAATAATATAAGAAAAGCCAATAAATGCACCCGCAAGACGAGAAGAGAAAATTGGGTTATTTCTAAAAATAAAATAAAAACAGATGCCTACAACCGCATAATTACGGTGATATTCATAGTAAGGAAACTTCTCTTTCATTTTTGTATCGAAAAAGAAAAGGAAAAAGGTAAGAATAGCCATCATTACCTCAGGAATTCCAAATCCTCCGTTCAGTCGTTGTACCGTTTCATCAATATATCCGTTAAAACCTTCCACCAGCTCACTTTGAGAAGCAATACTCGTCAAGAAATCCCCGAAAACACGATAGACCTCAAAAGGAGAAAGAATTATAGAAGTAACTATAAGAATCAGCATCCAGGTCTTATTCAAAGGAACGCGAACCAGCCAATACATTGGTAGAAACACGTAGCAAACATTGTGAATTCCGGCTCCTATATAAATAAACAGAAGGTAATAAAATAATTTCCGCTGTTTTATAAACTTGATAGCAAAGTAGACGATGAAAGACCCCAAACACTGCCTGATCTGTCCGCTCTCTCCAATAAAAAAGCCAGGGATAAACATAAACAACATAAAAGTAAACGGATAAAAAGTATTATCCTCAATGTAGTCTATTTTAAAAATGATTGTGAATATAGCTATTACAAACGTAAGCATGTAAAAAGGTGCATTGAAAACATTCAGCATGATCTTATTGATCAACACAAAAAGCCATTCCAGCTCCATAGGTTGCGGTCCCTCCATATTAAGAGCCTTCATAAAAATGCTTACATAATCTTTTGTGCCCGAATAGATATAAATTCCACGGTAACTTCCATAATCCGGCCCTACCTGGTCCCTAAGTCCGGCTATAATCATAAGATATATTCCCAAAAACCAAAGCCACTTTTTATCAACTCTTTTGGAAAACACTTCCTGAAAGCTGAAAATCATCATATAAATAATGGCAATAAGATAATATGGATGCAGGATACTCATGAAGCGGCAGGATATTTTTTCAACTCATGAGAAGCTACTACAAAGCCGGTCAGGAGTAAAGGTATAAAAAGTCTCGTTTCCCAGAAAAGCCCTACAAAAGCAATCATTACGATATAAGGAGAGGAAAAAAGAAGATATTTTTTTAATATAATTTGTTGGTCCAAAGTACAAAGCTGAAGCACGAAATACAAACCCAAAATCCCAAAACATAAACCTGCCAAGTTAAAAGGACTTGTAAAATTTTTAACCAAATAAACACCTTCCGCAAAGGAAACATGCTGGGAAATAAAAAATTTTAACCCAAAGTAAGGCAGCAAAAAAGCAATAACAAGAAAAGCAATTTCTTTTAGACAGGTAAAATCCAGCTTATTCATATTCACAAAAAGAGCTGCAAAGAAAGCAATATTCAGACAAGCCGTTTCCCTTACAAAGGTTGAGACAAAAATCAAGGCAAGCAGTAATAAAAAATCAATGCCCTTTTTGTGTTTAAAGTATTTTAAACTCAATAAAATTCCGAGAAGATAAAAGAAAATCGCTATGATATCACAATTTGTCGGCACATACTGCGTGATTACAATAAAAAAAACAGCCAGCAAATGTGCAATCCTTTTTATTCTGATATCCTGAAAAAAAACAGAAGGATTAAATTTAAAAATAAAAGATAAAAGCACAGAGGACAAAACAAAAAATAAGCTGTTTACAACAAAAACGCTATGATAAAACAAGCTTCCATGTTTGAGAAGAAAAAATTTCAGCCCCGGAAATCCGTTTACCAATTCAGTAAAAATTTCGGACGCATGAATACTTAAGTAATTAGGGATAACACGATAAGCATACACTGAAGAGAACATAAAATCCGGCGCTTTCTCCCACATCTTCATATTCACATAAGAAGATTCAAAGCCATAATATGCCATGAATAAAAGAAGGAACGGGAAAATTATGACAAATAAAAAGTCATTTATTTTTTCATCAAACAGTTTATGCATACAAAACAGTTCCTCGAATTAGAATGATTTTGTTTCAAAGTCTCTCTGCAAAGACATTATTTGCAAAAGTATAAGTTTTTTTCATTCGGGCTATAAATATTTTATTGATTTTCAAATCAAACTTTCTTTATAAAAATTTTGAACTCCCTCTTAAAAATTTAAATTTGCAAACTTGATTTTATAATGTAATGCATCGTTTCTTCATATTTTTATATTATCTCATATCAAAAAATAAGATTCTTTCTGTAGTTGTTGCAGCAGGAATAGCTGCTTTATGCGTTTTTTTCGCTTCAAAAATCAATTTTGAAGAAGATATCAACCAGATAATTCCTAAAAATGAAAAATCAGATCTTACTGCAAAAGTTCTTCAACAACTTAATTTTTCAGATAAAATCATTGTCATTATTGAAAATAAGTCCAAAGAAGATCAATTTCAGCTTTCGGAGACTGCCGATTCTTTTTTAACTAAAATTGAGCCTTTGCAAAAATACATTGGTTCGGTCCAGGGAAAAGTGAACGACAATGAGATTTCGGAAACCTTTGATTTTGTGAATCAGAACCTTCCCTTATTCTTAAACGAAAACGATTATAAAGAAATTGAAAGAAAGCTTCAAAAAGACAGTATAGCAAAACAGGTTGAAAACAATTATATTTCTCTTGTTTCCCCAACAAGCCTTGTCACCAAAGACTTCATTAAAAAAGATCCGCTAGGGATTACTTTTTTAGGGATCAAAAAACTGAACGCCCTTAATATCAGTAAAGATTTTAAGCTTGAAGATAATTACATCATTACCAAAGACGGAAAAAACCTTCTTCTTTTCATCGATCCGAAAAATAAAAGCAATGACACCAAAAATAATGAAGCGTTTATTAATCAACTGAATGAAATAAAAGATAACCTCAACAAACAATTCAAAGGAAAAACGGAAATCAGTTATTTCGGATCACCGGTTATTGCCGTTGCCAATGCCCAGCAAATCAAAAAAGACATTCAGAATACAGTCATTATTTCTATGACGGTACTTTTACTTTTGCTGATTTATTACTTCAGAAATGTATTTACGCCAATCATTGTTTTCCTGCCCACCGTTTTCTCTGTTTTACTCGCATTACTGATTTTATACTTTATTAAAGATAAAATCTCAGCTATTTCTTTAAGTGTTGGAGCCATATTGATAGGAATCACCATCGATTATGCACTTCATATTTTAACACACTATAAGCACAATAACAATATTGAAGAGCTATACAAAGAAATTACACAGCCTATTATTTTAAGTAGCGCCACGACAGCAGTTTCGTTTCTGTGTCTCGTTTTTGTACGCTCAGAAGCTTTAAAGGATTTGGGCCTTTTTGCTGCCATCACAGTTATTTTATCATCCATTACGGCGCTGATCATTGTCCCTCAATTATACAAGCCGAAGACAAAAGAAAAAGCGGTTAACTCAAATTTCATCGATAAAATAGGTTCTTATCCTTATGAAAAAAACAAACCTTTGATTATCGGCTGCTCCGCGATTATTTTAATCTGTCTTTTCGGTTTCAGGCATGTTGGCTTTAATGAAGATATCGGAGACTTAAATTATATTCCGAAAGATTTAAAAATAAGTGAAGCAAAACTTCAGAAACTTTCAGATATTACTTCAAAATCCATTTATACAATTTCTTACGGAAATTCGGAAAATGAAGCTTTAGCCAGAAACTCTCAACTGAGTCAATTTTTAGAAAAAGAAAAGAAAGAGGGAAAAATTTTAAGCTATAATTCACTGGGAAATGTTGTTTTATCGGAAAAAGATCAGCAACGAAAGATTGAGGAGTGGAAAAGGTTCTGGAATACTCAAAAGAAAAACCAGACGATTTCCGAATTAATAAAAAACGGAAATCAATTTGGATTCAACAGTTCGGCATTTGATCAGTTCAATGAGAATTTAAACAAAAACTATATTCCTCTAACCTTAAAAGACTACGAAAAAGTAAAAGCTCTACAGATTTCTGAGTTTTTAAGTAACGAAAACGGCTTTTACACCGTTTCAAATGTTGTAAAGGTAGATGATAAAAAAAGAGATGCTTTCATCAAAGATGTTGAAAAAAATCATGATGCGTTAGCAATCGACCGCCAACAGATGAATGAAAACTTTTTAGGGTTATTGAAAAGAGATTTTAATACCCTGATCAATTATTCTTTGTTAGCCATCATTTTAACCATCATTGTTTTCTTCCGAAATTTTGAATTGACACTCCTCACAATGTTTCCCATTGTTTTGACAGGAGTTGTCACCGCAGGAATTCTTTACTTTTTAGGATTAGAACTTAATATTTTCAGTACCGTTGTTTGTACTCTGGTTTTCGGAGTAGGAGATGATTTCAGCATTTTCCTTACTCAGGCCATGCAGAAAGAGCATACCACCGGGAAAAATGAACTTCCGACGTACAGAACTTCTATTATCTTAGCCGTTTTCACCACAGTACTTTCTATCGGTTCTTTGATTTTTGCCAAACATCCTGCATTACACTCTTTAGCTTTGGTAGCATTAATTGGGATGTTTTCTGTAATTATTATTACCTCAACATTATATCCGTTCTGGTTTAGGTTATTGATTACAAACAGAGCCAAAAAAGGACTTTCACCGATTACTTTCAGATTATTCGTCAATTCTGTTCTCTCCTTTTTATATTACGGATTGGGGGGACTAATTTTCTCTGCATTCGGAAGCATTTTTGCAAAAAATTCTAAAGGAAAAACGTTAGAGCTCATCAAATTGATCATGGCTAAATTTTTAGTTTCCGTTTTACATACGAATCCGTTTGTAAAAAAGAGACTGATCAGAAACCCAAATGAAGATTTCAGCAAACCCGCCGTCATCATAGCCAATCACACCTCTTTTCTTGACACCCTTGCTTTGGCAATGGCTAACCATAAAATTATTTACTTAGTCAATGACTGGGTGTATAACTCTCCAATTTTTGGAAGGATGGTAAGAGCTCTCGGATTCTATCCTGTTTCTCAAGGCATCGAAAACGGTATGAACCAGCTGAAAGAAAAAGTAGCACACGGCTATTCTTTAGTTGTATTCCCGGAAGCAGAGCGTTCTTACACCAATGATGTAAAAAGATTTCATAAAGGAGCATTTTATATTGCAGAAGAATTTGGGTTAGATGTTGTTCCTGTCTACATTCATGGAAATTCCGAGGTATTACCAAAAGGAGATTTCATTATCTACGACGGAGCTATTACCGTAAAAATCGGTGAGCGAATTCATAAAGATGACCTTAATTTCGGAAAAACATATTCGGAAAGGACAAAAAAGATAAATGCTTATTTCAGAGAGGAGTTTTCAAAACTCAGAAATGAACTGGAAGATGAAAACTATTTTAAAAAGAAACTATTTCTAAGCTTTTTATATAAGGATACTGAAGTTGTAAAAGAAATAAAGGACGATTTTAATAAAAACAAATCGGTATACTTTGAACTGAACAAACACCTTCCAAAAGACGGAAATATTCTGCACATTGCCAATGATTACGGTCAAAAAGATATTTTACTGACACTCCAACAGGCAAGCAGAAGGATATTCGGTTTTATTGTTGATCCGGAAAAACGCGAAGTTGCAAGACATAGCTATATAGTAAAGCAGAGAAAAATCAAGTACATCAACAATTTCTCAGAAATTAACAAAGAAATTGATACGGTTCTGATCTCTGCTGATTCTTTTGATCTTGGGCATTTAAAAGAACTTCCTAAGAAAATTATATTTATTTGCGAAGAAAATTTTTCTTTAGAACATGAAAATTATACCTTGGAATTCGGTTCAGCATCAATAAAAATATATAGACATACATAATATACCACTGAAAAACATATTTTTGTAAATAATAACAAAACACATGAAGAAGAATATTCTTGTACTATATTATACTCAGACAGGTCAGCTCGAAGATATTGTAAAGAACATAGCCCGTCCTTTCGAAGACAAAAAAGACGAGTATCATGTTACGTATTATAATATTAAAATGAAAAAGGACTTTCCTTTTCCGTGGCCGAATGACATATTCTTTAATACATTTCCTGAGTCATATTTACAGATCCCAAGTGAAATCCTTCCTCCACCTGATGAGGTATTGAATACAAAATACGACCTTATTATTTTCGGATATCAGGTTTGGTATTTAACTCCTTCCATCCCCATTATTTCATTTTTAAAAAGCGGCTATGCAGAAAAAATCCTGAAAGACACCCCTGTTGTTACCGTTTCCGGAACAAGAAATATGTGGATGCTCTCTCAGGAAAAACTGAAAGTGTATTTAAAAGACCTGCAAGCTAAACTAATAGGAAACATTGCTTTAGTAGACAGACATGACAACTATACAAGTGTTCTGACGGTGATTCGTTGGATGATTGGCGGACAAAAAGAAAAATCAGGATTACTTCCCGCAGCTGGAGTTTCGGATGAAGAGATTAATGGCGCTGTGAAATATGGAAAGATTATTGAATCCCACTTTAAGAATAATGATTTTGAAGGTTTACAGCCCGATTTGGTAAAAAACGGAGCAATAGAGATCCGTGCATTTTTAGTAAGAGTGGAAAAAGTAGGAAACAAAATCTTCACCATCTGGTCCAACCTGATTATCAAGAAAAAAGAAAAACGACCATTGCTTATCAAATTCTTTAAGGTATATTTGATGGCTGCGATATGGATCATTTCACCTATCGTATTGGTTTTACACCTGTTGACAACACCAATTTTTTGGTTGAAAAGAAAAAAACAAAGAGAATATTTACAAGGAATTAATTTAAAATAGAATGTACGACGTATTTATAACAAAAGCATCAAAATACTTACCCAATGAGCCGGTTTCTAATGACGAAATGGAAACGTATCTTGGTTATATAAATGGCGCAAAATCTAAAGCAAAAGCACTTATTTTAAGAAATAATAAAATTACGACAAGATATTATGCTTTAGACAAAGAAGGAAACCCTACTCATACGAATGCTCAGATCACAGCAAAAGCGATTGAGGGACTTTTTGATGAAAATTTCAAAAAGGAAGACATGAAATTATTGTCTGTCGGAACAACATCACCCGATCAGATTCAGCCTTCCCACGCTTCAATGGTTCATGGTGAGCTCAACATCGGAAGATCTATTGAAATTAATACCGCAACAGGACTTTGCAACTCTGGGATGAATGCTCTGAACTACGGATTCCTTTCCGTGAAAGCAGGAGTTCAGGAAAAAGCTGTTTGTGCAGGTTCTGAAAGAATGTCGGCCTGGATGACGGCAGATAAATTCAACCATGAAGCAGAAAATTTAATCTTACTGGAAGAAAGACCCATCATTGCTTTCAAAAGAGAATTCCTGAGATGGATGCTTTCCGACGGAGCAGGAGCTTTCTTGCTGGAAAATAAACCAAGAGAAAACGCAACGAATTTAAAAGTAGAATGGATCGATTTCTATTCTTACGCTCACGAGATCGAAGCTTGTATGTACGCTGGTTGCGAAAAGCAGGAAGACGGAAGCCTGAAATCCTGGGCAGATTACCCATCAGACGAATGGTTGAAGCAGTCGATTTTTGCATTAAAGCAGGACACAAAAATTTTAGATAAATATATTCTGGTAAAAGGTGCTGAAAGTTTAAGATCATCTTTTGATAAGCATAATTTAGATCCTGAAACTGTAGACCATGTTTTGGCGCATATTTCCTCTGGATATTTTAAAGAAGGACTAAAAGAAGAATTTGCCAATGTAGGTTTAGATTTCCCTTGGGAAAAATGGTTCTACAATCTTTCTGAAGTTGGAAATATCGGAGCTGGATCAATCTTCATCGCTGTGGAAGAATTAATGAATTCAGGAAAGCTGAAAAAAGGAGAAAAAGTGCTTCTTTGTGTTCCTGAGAGTGGGAGATTCGCATATTCATGTGCTTTGTTAACGGTTTGCTAATGGAAAACAAATTACCAACATCTGACCAAAACTTTGTAGAAAGCTTAATTCCGCAACGGTTTCCTTTTGTAATGGTAAACAGCATTACAGAATACTCTGAAAATCATCTGATTTCAGGATTTGAAATAAAAGAGGGAAATATTTTTGTTCAGGACGGAATTTTTCAGGCTTCGGGTTTGGTGGAACATCAGGCGCAGAGTGTGGCTTTACACACCGGCTACAAATTTTATCTGTTAGGGAAAGAAGCTCCTACAGGTTATATTGGTGCTATCAAATCTTTTGAAACAGATGTATTGCCAAAAATCGGTGATCAGTTGAAATCTGAAGTCACCATTCTTAATGAAATGATGGGCGTAACATTGGTAGATATTATTACAAAACTTAATGGTGAAATAATTGCCAAATCCCAAATGAAAACTGTTATAATGTAATATTAAATATTTGAATTAAAAACTTGCGAACTTTGCGTTAAAATTTAATTCAAAATAATATATAATTGAATGGAAATCAAGGAAGAAAATATCATCAATATCCACAACTTTTTGCCGCATCGCGAACCGATGCTAATGGCGGATTATATTTTGGAATTAACCCAGGAAAAAGTGATCACTTCCTTTGAAATAAAAGAAGACAATGTTTTTGTTCACAACAATGAATTCGTTGAGGCTGGTTTGATCGAAAATCTAGCACAGACCTGTTCATCCATTCTCGGACAAAGCTTCTTCGAAAATCCTGATGCAGACACAAAGGTAATCGGTTTCATTACCAATATTAAGAAAATTGAAGTCTTTGCCTTACCGAAAGTGGGTGATAAGATCATTTCAAAAGCCTCTTTGATTTCTCAGTTTGAAAATATATGCCATATCTTCTGTGAGACATTTAACAATGATGAATTGTTGATACGGGCTGAAATTAATTTGTTTATTCAAGAAGTAAAACACTAAACCAATGAAAAAACAAGACCTTCCTCAAGACGAAAGCAATCTGAAGTCAGCCAACATGACCGAAGTGTTATATGTGACGGATGAAAATGACAATTACACCACCGCCAACAGCATTGGCTGGGACGCCAAAAAAGCAGCACTGGAAGAATCGATGGAGCTGATTCATGAGCGTATTGAAGAAGCAAAACAAAACGTTGCCAATAATAAAGTAAGTCCAATTATTTATTTCATGGAGCTGAATAAGATGGATTTACAGGTTTTGGCAGCCTATGTTGGAATGTGGCAATGGCGGGTAAAAAGACATGCAAAACCAAAAATTTTTAAAACACTAAGTGAATCCGTACTGAAAAAATATGCCGATGCTTTCGGAATTTCAGTAGATGAACTAAAAAACTTCGACGGAAAATAAAATACAAACCTCATAGGTTTAGCAAAGTTATCCGCGATAAAAAGAGATAAGAAAAAATGAAACTTAATTTTGAACACCATCAGACCGCACATTGCGAAAACGGTGTCGCCTCTAATTTACTATTAAACAAAGGGTTAAAACTCAGCGAACCCATGATCTTCGGAATCGGTTCCGGATTGTTCTTTGTGTATCTTCCTTTTTTAAAAGTGAATTTCGCTCCCGGTTTCAGTTATCGCCCGATGCCAGGTGCGATTTTCAGCAAAGCGGCAAAAAGACTGGGAATAAAAATTAAAAGAATCAAATTCTCAAATCCGGCAGAAGCCCAAAAAGCGCTGGAAAAAAATTTAGAAAATAATATCCCGACAGGACTTCAGGTTGGCGTTTTCAACCTCACCTATTTTCCTGAAGAATATAAATTCCACTTCAATGCCCATAACCTTGTTGTTTACGGAAAAGAAGACGGAAAATTCCTGATCAGTGATCCTGTGATGGATTACACCACTACGCTTACCGAAGCCGAACTGGAGAAAGTAAGATATGCAAAAGGCGCTCTTCCGCCGAAAGGTCATATGTACTACCCTACTTACATTCCCGAAAATGTAAATCTGGAAGAAGCGATCAAAAAAGGGATTAAAGATACCTGTAAAAATATGTTGGCTCCCGTTCCGATCATTGGAGTAAAAGCGATGCGATGGGTGGCCAAAAGCATCCCGAAATGGGCGGCAAAAAAAGGAACAAAAACAACCAATCATTATTTGGGACAACTGATCAGAATGCAGGAAGAAATCGGAACCGGAGGAGGTGGTTTCAGATTTATTTACGGAGCTTTCTTACAGGAAGCTGCGGTGATCCTTAAAAATGATAAATTGAGAGAGCTTTCTAAAGAAATTACAGCAATTGGTGATCTTTGGAGAGATTTCGCGGTGGATATTGCACGAGTTTACAAAAACAGAAACTCGAAAAGCGATATTTACAACCAGCTATCAAAAACGATGCTTCATATTGCAGATCTGGAAGAAGCTTTCTATAAAAAACTGAGAAAAGCGATCTAAATGGAGAATTTTATTGAGATTAAAAATTTATATAAAAAATATAAAAATGCAGAAGAGTTTTCTGTAAATGATATTTCGTTGAATATTGATAAAGACGAAATCTACGGAATTCTCGGGCCCAACGGAGCGGGAAAAACAACATTGATTTCCATGCTTTCAGGTTTAATAAAACCAACATCAGGAAGCTTTAAAATCAATGGATTAACTCCTCAAAAAGATGGTTTTAAATTAAGACAGATCATTGGAATCGTTCCTCAGGAATATGCTTTGTATCCAACTTTGACCGCTAAAGAAAACTTAATGTTTTTTGGAAGTCTGTATGGCTTAAGTCACAAAAAATTAAGAAATGCTATTGATGAATCTTTGGAAATCATGGGTTTGTCAAAATTCGACGATAAAAAAGTAGAACAGTTTTCAGGCGGAATGAAGCGTCGCTGCAATCTGATTGCGGGAACACTTCACAATCCGAAGGTTCTTTTTCTGGACGAACCAACCGTTGGCGTTGATGTTCAGTCAAAAAAAGCCATCATCGACCACCTTTTGGATCTGAATAAAAAAGGAACCTGTATCATTTATACCTCGCATCACCTTTCAGAAGCGGAGGAATTCTGTACGAAAATTGCCATCATCGATCACGGAAAAATTCATGCGGTAGGAACCCCTGAAGAATTGGTGAACAGAGTAACAAATGCCGAAAACTTAGAAGATGTTTTCATTTCATTAACCGGAAAAGAATTAAGGGATGTTGTTGTATAAACTGTGGAGAAGTTTCGTTAAGGAAATCCTTTTGCTGAAAAGAGATATTGGAGGAATCGTCATTATTTTCGTCATGCCTTTACTGTTGATTATCACGATTACTTTGATTCAGGATTCTACGTTTAAAAATCTGGAAGGTTCAAAAATCCCGATTATTTTTATTGATAATGACAAGTCAGAAGTTTCAAAAAATATAAAACAGGAGCTCGAAAGCAGCAAAACATTTGAGTTACTAACCAATTTTACGGAACAATCCGCTCAGAATGCTGTTTTTGGTGGCGATTATCAAATGGCGATTGTTATTCCTAAGAATTTAACGAAAGATATCAATTCAAATATTGATTCTAAAGTTCAGACCATCGTGAGTTCATTCGGTCTGGAAACGGATTCTTCCGCCGTGAAGAAAACGGTTTCAAAAGCGAAAGATATTCATCTGTATTTTGATCCGGCTACGAATATCGGCTTCAAAAACAATGTCATGAATGCCGTAAACAAAATGGTTTTTGAGATCGAAAATAAAAAGATTTACAAAGCTTTCCAGGATCAGCTGGGGACGACGGAAAACCTGGAAGAAAATAAAAATTTGATCAGCTTTAAAGAAATCACCCCGAAAAAAGGCAACATGGATGTCATGCCGAATTCCGTTCAGCACAACGTCCCGGCTTGGGCTTTGTTTGCGATTTTCTTTATTGTTGTACCATTGTCTATTAATTTAGTGAAAGAAAAAAGCCAGGGAACGAGCGTGAGAGCGAGAATCAGTCCGACTCCTTACTTTATCCATATTTTAGGAAAAACGTTTACGTATCTTATCATTTGTGTTATTCAGTTTTTACTGATGGTGGCGGTAGGAATTTACCTTTTTCCTTATATGGATTTACCACAGTTTGACGTGACAGGAAAAATGTTGCAACTTATTGTTGTGACCTTATTTTCAGGTTTGGCAGCCATTGGTTTTGGTGTTTTATTGGGAACTGTTGCCGATACACAGGAACAGTCTGCGCCTTTTGGGGCAACTTCGGTTGTCGTTTTGGCGGCTGTCGGAGGAATTTGGGTTCCGGTATTTTTAATGCCTGAATTTATGCAGACGATCGCCAAATTCTCTCCTATGAACTGGGGCTTGAATGCGTATTACGATATCATTTTAAGAAACAGCGGAATCGGCGGAATTGCTAAAGAAATCACTTTCTTATTTTTATTTTATGTAGCCATGGTCGCTATTTCATTATTTTACGAAAGAAAACAAAATGCAGTTTAAATTTAACCACAAAGGTCACTAAGATTTTTCACAAAGAGCTCAAGCATTTATTTTGTGTCCCTTGTGGAACCTATTGTGACCTTTGTGGTAAAAATAATTATAAAACACAAAATGAGATGAATGAAAATGAGATTTCAAAAGTTATATTTGATTCCGGATTAAAAGTTCATCGCCAACTTGGAGCTGGACTTTTAGAAAGCGCATACGAAGAATGTCTGTACTATGAGTTACAGAAATCCGGATTGCTAATCGAAAAACAGAAACCAATGCCATTAATTTATGATGATATAAAACTTAACATTGGCTATAGGATTGATTTATTGGTTGAGAGAAAAGTTGTTGTTGAAATAAAATCCGTAGAATCATTAAATGAAATTCATATTGCTCAAGTTTTAACGTATTTAAAATTAAGCAATTGCAAGTTGGGTTTATTGATTAATTTTAACTCAGTTTTATTTAAAAATGGTGTTAAAAGATTAATCAACGGAACGATATAAAATTTAGAATAACCATTGTGAACATTGTGTATAACTTTGTAAACTTCGGGGTTTATTAACCACAAAGAACACAAAGGTTTTAAAACAAAGAGCGCAAAAAGAAAATGTAAAAATTTATTTCGTGAACCTTGTGAAAACCTTTGTGCCCTTTGTGGTAAAAAAAAGAAAACAAAATGCAGTCTAAAGAAAATTTAATTTGTACAGAAGAAGTCCGCGTAAGATTCAACGAAACAGATCCGTTGGGAATTGTCTGGCATGGACATTACATCGTGTATTTTGAAGACGGAAGAGAAGCTTTCGGAAGACAGCACGGTTTGACGTATCTTGATATTCAGAAAGCAGGTTACGTTACACCGATCGTAAAAAGCACCTGTGAACATTTTCTTCCTTTAAAATACGGGGAAACCTTTAAAATTGTAACCACTTTTGTTAATTCAAATTCTGCAAAATTGATTTACAGATACGAGCTTTTTAACGAAGACAATAAATTGGTCTGCTCAGGAGAAACCATTCAGGTTTTCCTAGATTCTGACAATAATTTATGTTTGTATAATCCTGATTTTTTTCAGGCCTGGAAAGATAAAATGGGATTATCATGAAGAAGGAAGTTTACATTACAGATTACAACTGCGTCACGCCTTTAGGTTTTGATGTTTCTTCAAATTGGAATGCTCTTTTGGAAGGAAAATCTGGAGTAGCTTTACATAAGATCATAGAAAATCAGGAGCCTTTTTATGCTTCTATGATTGATTCGGAAAAATTGAATGAAGAGTTTAATGAATTCTTCGACAGAGCTCAAAATGACAATTTGGAATTCACACGACTTGAAAAAATGTTTTTATTAAGTTTAAAACCTTTGGTTGAAAAACATCAGATTTCAGAAGAAACGGTTTTTATTTTATCAACTACAAAAGGAAATATCAGCTTATTAAAAAATCAGGAAACTTTACCGGAAGGCGTTTTCCTTTCAAACTTGGCTCAAAAAATTGCTGACTTTTTCGGATTTAAAACAAAACCGATTGTGGTTTCTAATGCCTGTGTTTCAGGAGTTATGGCGATTGCTGTTGCGAAAAATATGATCCAGGCAGGAAAATATAAAGATGCTTTTGTCATTGCCGGAGATGAAATTTCGGAATTTGTGATTTCTGGTTTCAATTCTTTTCAGGCGATCGGAACAGAAATTTGTAAACCCTACGACAAAAATCGTGACGGAATTAACATCGGTGAAGCAACTGCAGCGGTTTATATTACTAGTCAATGCGAGGAACGAAGTGACGAAGCAATCTCAAACGAAAAATTTAGTTTTAAAGTTTTAGGAGATTCAGCAATTAACGATGCGAACCATATTTCGGGACCATCAAGAACCGGTGAAGGATTGTTTGCAAGCATTAAAAATGCAATGACAGAAGCCAATATCCCGACAGAAAAAATTGATTTTATTTCTGCACACGGAACAGCAACAATATATAACGACGAAATGGAAGCCATCGCTTTCAATAGAATGAACTTGCAGAATGTTCCATTAAATAGTATGAAAGGCTATTACGGACACTGTTTAGGAGCTTCCGGGTTATTGGAAAGCATCATTTCAATGGAATCTGCCTTGAACAATACTTTAATACCATCTAAAAATTTCGAAGAAACGGGGACTTCCCAACCTTTGAATATTATTAAAGAAAACCAACCTGCGGAAATTAAATATATTTTGAAAACGGCCTCAGGTTTTGGTGGTTGTAATGCTGCAATTGTTTTAGAAAAATGCTAAATGGAAACGATGAAGAAAACAGACATCTGCACCGTAGAAAATTCAAAAATAATTCTCAACAACGAAATTATCTTTGAAACTAAAACTGAAAATTTTTCAGATTTTGTAAAAGAAGCTTACAAAAGTTTAGAATTGAATTATCCGAAATTTCATAAAATGGATAATTTGAGTAAACTCGCTTTTTTAGCTTCTGAAATGATTTTAAAAAATGAAGAACACAGCAGGACAGCTTTGGTTTTTGCTAACAAATCATCAAGTTTAGATACCGATTTTAAATATCAGGAAAGCATCAATTCTCAGGAAAATTATTTCCCGAGCCCTGCCGTTTTTGTGTATACGTTACCTAATATTTGCGTTGGGGAAATCAGTATTAAACATAAAATGCAGACAGAGAATGCTTTTTTTGTTTTGGATGAATTTGATGAACAATTTTTAAACGATTACTCAGAACAGATTTTACAGTCAGGCAAGGCTGATAAAGTATTGTGTGGCTGGGTAGAACTCTATCAAGAAAGTTATAATGCTTTCGTATATTTGCTGACATTATAAATTTGAGAATTTGAAAATGTGCTGATTTGAGAATGTAAAATCATGTCAATAAAGCACAACAATTATTTATCAGAATATTTTTAGTTTAAATTCAATATCTGATTAATATATTTTCAAATTGTCTCATTAACATATTTTCAAATTAATTTTATGGAAAACTTAAGAGAAGAATTAAAGCACAAAATCATCGAAGTTCTTAATTTAGAAGACGTTGCAGTAGAAGAAATCAAAGATACGGATCCGTTATTTGGAGGAGGTCTTGGATTGGATTCTATCGATGCGCTGGAATTGATCGTGCTTTTGGATAAAGAATACGGAATCAAATTAGCCGATCCGAAAAAAGGGAAAGAAATTTTCTCTTCGATCGACACCATGGCGAAATTCATTGAAGAAAACAGAACGAAATAATTCAATCTGGCAATGTAACAATTTACCAGTGTAACAATATTTGTACATCGGTAAATTGTTACATTGTTACATTATAAAATAAGATGGGTCAAAAAATTGCCATAACAGGAATGGGCATCATTTCCGCTATTGGAAACAATGTGGAGGAAAATTTGAATTCGTTAAAATCCGGAAAACATGGGATTTCAGACATTAGCTTGTTTGAGACTCGTCATGTTGGAAATATTAAAACGGGCGAAATCAAATTGTCTAATGAAGAACTTGTGAAAAAACTTCAGCTAAAAGAAGATAATAACGCTACAAGAACTGCTTTATTAGGAATGGTTGCCGCAAAAGAAGCCGTAGAAAGTGCTGGGATTTCCGACATTAATGAATATAAAACCGGCCTGATTTCTTCAACAAGCGTTGGCGGAATGGACATCACCGAAAAATATTTCTACACCTACGAAGACTTCCCTGAAAAGCAAAAATATATTGATGCTCACGATGCAGGAAACTCATCATTACTGATTGCAGATTATTTAGGCCTAAAAGGCATGGTTTCAACAATCAGTACGGCTTGTTCGTCTGCAGCCAATGCCATTATGATGGGTGCAAAACTCATTAAAAACGGTGTTTTAGACCGAGTGATTGTTGGTGGAACCGATTCCCTTTCAAAATTTACGTTAAATGGTTTTAATACGTTAATGATTTTAACGGATTCTTACAATACCCCTTTCGACAACAATAGAAAAGGGCTAAATCTTGGTGAAGCTGCCGCTTTCATCGTTTTAGAATCTGATGAAATCGTGAAAAAAGAAAATAAAAAAGTCATCGGTTATCTTTCCGGATATGGAAACGCGAACGATGCACATCACCAGACTGCATCTTCGGAAAACGGGCAGGGAGCTTATTTAGCAATGGAAAAAGCCTTGAAAGTTTCCGGTTTAGATAAAGAAAATATTGATTATATCAATGTTCACGGAACGGCAACTCCGAATAATGATTTGTCCGAAGGAATTGCGATGATCAGAATTTTTGGAGAAAACAATGTTCCTGAATTTAGTTCTACGAAAGCTTTTACAGGCCATACTTTGGCCGCAGCGGCGGGGATTGAAGCGGTGTATTCTTTATTGGCCATTCAAAATAATTTGATTTTTCCAAATCTGAATTTTAAAACTAAAATGGAAGAATTTGATTTAACGCCTGTGACGGAACTCAAAGAGAAAAATATTAACCATGTTCTTTCCAATTCGTTTGGTTTTGGAGGAAATTGTTCAACTTTAATTTTCTCAAAATCATGAGTGCAGTTTACATCAACAGTGCAGCCTGCATCTCGGTTCAGGACACTTTAAATGAAAATTTTTTCCATAATCTTAAGCCTGAAAATTCATCTCAGGTTCTAAAAACTATTGAACCTAATTACAAAGAGTTCATTCCGCCTGCAGCAAGCAGAAGAATGTCTAAAACCGTAAAAATGAGTTCTGTAGCTTCACAATATGCTTTAAAGGAAGCCGGAATTGAAAATCCCGATGCGATTATCGTCGGAACCGGAATGGGCTGTTCTCAGGATTCTGAAAAATTTTTAAAAAATGTAATTGATAATCATGAAGAGTTTCTGACTCCGACCTATTTTATTCAATCTACACACAATACGGTTGCGGGGCAAATTGCTTTAGGCTTGCAATGCCATGCGTATAATTTCACGTATGTGAATACTTCCTCATCACTTGAATTTTCATTTTTAGATGCAAAATTACAGATTAATGACGGTGAAGCAGAAAACATTTTGGCAGGTTCTACAGATGAACAAACCGACCGAACAATGGAATTGTACAAATTAAACAAAACCATTAAAAAAGAAGAAAATCTTCCTGTTGATTATCTGAACTCAACAACAGATGGTGTCATTTGGGGAGAAGGCGCAAGTTTTTTTGTTTTAGGAAAAGATAAAACAGAAAGTTCTTATGCTCAGTTGAAAGATATTCAAATAAGCAGCAGATTAGATTTAGATGAAACTCAGCAATTTATTGAAGATTTTTTAGTTAAAAACAGATTAACTTCAAATGATATTGATGCTGTAATTTTAGGTTTCAGCGGAGATGCAAAATCTGATGTTTATTATACAAAATCAATGAATTTATTTGAAAACTCAGCGTTGTTGTATTACAAACATTTGAGTGGAGAATTCAATACAGCAAGTGGTTTTTCAACGTTTATGGCTTGTCATATTTTGAAAAATCAGGAGATTCCGGAAGTGATGATGATTAATTCAGTGAAGAAGGAGAAAGTGAAAAATATTTTGCTTTATAATCATCTTGGCGGAAATGATCATAGTTTGGTTTTGTTGGGGAGAGTATAATAATGAACTGAGATAAAACCTAACAGGCTTGGACGCAAATACGTAAATCCAAAATAATAAAAAGATGAAACATTATCCATTTATTCTATTTTATCTTTTCTGCAACGTTTTTATTTATGCGTTTCACGGAGGTTTTTGGGTGTATTTATTTTGTTTTTTGATGTTTTCCGCAGTTGTTGTTTGGGGTTCTTTTGATATTGAATTAGGATATTTTGTCAACAGCATTACGCATAAAAGAACGAAAATCAAGGAAATAGCATTAACTTTTGATGATGGTCCTACTGAATTTACCCCAAAGTTTTTGGATATTCTAAAAGAAAATAATGTAAAAGCAACATTTTTCTGCATCGGAAAACAGATTGAAAAATATCCGGAAATCTTTCAAAGAATTGTTGCAGAAGGTCATACGATCGGAAATCACACTTTTTCACATTCGAACGCGACAGGTTTTTTATCGACTTCAAAAATGGTTGAAGAGATTGAAAAATGTGATGACATCATGTTGAAAATTGGAAATTTAAAAACCAGTTTATATCGTCCGCCTTTCGGAGTTACCAATCCGAATATTGCAAAAGCCATCAAAAAAACTCACAAAAAAAGTATCGGATGGAATGTTCGTTCCTTAGACACAATTACAGAAGATGAGAAAAAAATTTACCGAAAAGTTACTAAGGGGTTAAAAAAAGGAAGCATTATTCTTCTTCATGATACTTCAAAAAAAACGTATAATGTTTTGGTGGATTTATTAGTATTTTTGAAAGATAAAAATTATTCAACTTTTACGGTTGATTCAATGATAAAAAATCAAAAAAATGATTAAAAATATTGCTTTCCTCGCCTATTTATTAGTTTCCAGCTTCTTTTTTGCACAAAATACAGCAATGTCGGGAGCAGAAGCAAAGACATTTGTCACTAAAATTTCGTCGGAAACCAAACAGATCAAAACACTACAAAGCGATTTTACCCAAACCAAAAAAATGGACTTTTTGGATAAAAACATCGTAACCTACGGAAAAATGTCTTTAAAATCACCTAATATATTGAGCTGGAAGTATACAAAGCCTTATCAGTATAGCATTGTTTTCAAGGACAATAAAATTTTCATCAATGATCAGGGGAAAAAATCTTCCGTTGATGCGAAAAGTAAAACATTTGAGAAAATCAATAAACTGATTGTTGGAAGTTCAAACGGACAAATGTTTAATGATCCTGAATTTTCTGTAACGTATCTGAAAAATGCCAATTTTAATATTGCAAAATTTACTCCGAAATCATCTCAATTGCTGAAATATATTAAGCAGATCGAATTGAGTTTTCCGAAAGGACAATCAACGGTTTCGCAGGTTAACATGACGGAAGCTTCGGGAGATACAACGAATATTGTTTTCAAAAACACCAAGATCAATGCGCCGATTGCTGCTTCAGAATTCAGTTTATAGCCTGATTTTCTTACTGTTCGTTTCGTGTAAGACATACAAATTAACGGATGTAAAACCTGTTTCCAATTCTGAAAAAACGGTTGAAAATTTATATTTTTCTTCCAACGAAGATTATGTTTATAAATGTCAGATGGATATTTATAAAAATCATGTCAGCGGAATTTTAATATTAAAGAAAATTAACGAAACGACGCATCGTGTTGTCCTCACTTCAGATTTCGGAAATAAATTAATCGATTTTGAAATTTCGGATGATGATTTTAAGCTGAATTATGTTCTTCCTGATTTAGACAAAAAAATCGTCATCAACTTTTTAAAGAACGACTTTCAACAGCTTTTAAAAAAAGAATATCCTGTGACTGAAAGCTTTGAAAATGAGAATTCGAAAATTTATCTTTCTAAAGTTGATAAAAAAATCTATTATTTATTCTTTAACAAAGAAAATGGTTTATTGAAACAAATCATTTACACGAAAAATAATAAGGAAAAAATCGACTTTACTTTTGATGCAAAAAAACATATCTTCGCGGATAGTATCGATCTTCAACACAAAGATTTCAAGATCAATATAAAACTATTCCAAATAACCGAAACAGAATAATTTCATGAAAAAAATAATATTTTTATTCATTATACTGATTTCAAGTTTATCATTTGCGCAGGTTACTTTCACTCCGGGAATAAGAGGAGGAGCTAATTTCGCTAAGTTTACAGAAAATGATGGTGGACTTTACAACTGGTTTGAAGCAAGTGATGAGTATTGGGCCAATGAAGAAAAAGTAAAAACAAGCTATATTGCAGATTTTTATGTGGGAGTATTCGGCAACATTCGCATTTCTAAACTGTATGCTTTGCAGCCGGAAATCAATTACTCCAGACAAGGAAGCATTATGAAAACGAGTACTCAGGAAGTGAAGTCTGAGCTTTCCTATCTTTCACTTCAGGCAGTTAACAAATTTTATTTTCATAATTTTAACTTGCATGCTGGTCTCAGTATAGATATTTTGATCAGTGATAAAAATTTTGATCCTTACAATAAAAAGAATACAGATCTTGGAGTTCTGGTAGGTCTGGGATACGATATTACCAAAAATTTTGGTATTGAAGCCAGATTTAAAAAAGGACTGATTTCCCAGATAAAAACAACGAGTGAAGATCATACCAATTTACTTTTCCAGACAGGAATTTACTATACTTTTAACACGAAAAAATAATTATGCAGACTATCCTCGCAGACTTTTATACTTTACAATCATACGAACAGGCGGAAAACGGAAGTTATATTGCCAACATTTCCCTTAATAAAGATCATGATATTTTCAAGGGACATTTCCCGGGAAATCCTGTGACACCGGGAGTTTGCATGATGCAGATCGTAAAAGAACTTTCTGAAGAATTCACCGGGTCGCCTTTATTTTTAAAAACAGCATCCAACGTGAAATTTATGGCGATCATTAACCCGTTTGAAACACCGGACCTGAAACTGCAACTCGATATCACTCAGACCGAAGAAGAAGTGAAAGTGAAAAATACGACATCTTTTGGCGAGACTATTGCATTAAAAATGTCAGTAAACTACCAAAAAACAGCAAAATGAAGCTAATTTTTTCATTCTTAACGACTTTTATTCTTTTTTTCCAATCGGATCTTGAATCTTTGAGAGAAAGCTATGCAAAGGCAAATTCGTCCAATGCAAATACGGAGGCATTTATCAATATTGCGGAAAAAGCATCCGGATCAGACGTTATAATTCAGGGCTATAAAGCTGCAGCCCAGATTATGGAAGCCAAAATTACCAAGAACAACAGAAAAGCTTTGGTAAAATCCGGAGCAACAAGTCTTGAAGCCATTATTAAAAGTAATCCGAACAACGCCGAACTGAGAGTGATCCGAATGAGTGTCCAGGAAAATATTCCCAAAATCGTAGGATATAATAAAAATCTGAAAGAAGATAAAACTTTTATTCTAAATAATTATTCAAAGCAAAATTCTGCACTGAAAACATACATCAGAAAATTTGCTATGCAGTCTAAAACGATGACCGCAGCAGAAAAAAATTCATTAAAATAATCGAATGACCCTGCCTGAAGTACAAAATGCAATCGCTGAAAAAAAGATCTGCGTTTTAATTCCTACTTACAATAATGAAAAAACTCTGAAAAGAGTGATCGACGGTGTTTTAGAATACACAGAAAATATCATTATTGTCAACGACGGCTCTACCGATTCCACAAAGGAGATTTTAAGCCAATATCCTCAAATTGACGTCATCAACTTGCCTGAGAACAGAGGAAAAGGAAACGGCTTGAAAACCGGCTTCAGAAAGGCTAAGAAATCAGGTTATAACTATGCGATAACGATTGATTCCGACGGACAGCATTATCCCGATGATATTCCTGTTTTTGTAGAAGCTTTGCATAATGAAAGGGAAGATGTTTTATTAATTGGAAACCGAAACATGTCTCAGGACGGAATTCCAAAGAAAAGCAACTTTGGAAACCGTTTTTCTAACTTTTGGTTCTGGTTTGAGACAGGAATTAAGCTTGAAGATACGCAATCCGGTTACCGACTGTATCCTTTACACAGAATTCCTAAAAAATATTTTACCCCGAAATTCGAATTCGAGATTGAAATTATTGTACGGACAGCGTGGCGACACGTTCAAGTGAAAAATGTTCCCGTAAAAGTTCTGTACGATCCTGCGGAAAGGGTTTCTCATTTCAGGCCTTTTAAAGATTTTACGAGGATCAGCATTCTTAATACCATCTTGGTAACGATCACTTTGCTTTACATTATTCCGCGAAATTTCGTGAATAATTTCAAAAAAAAAAGCTTTAAAAGATTCATCAAAGAAGATGTTTTAGAAAGCGACGGAAGCAACCGTACAAAGGCTTTTTCAATTGCTCTGGGTGTTTTTATAGGACTATCTCCTTTCTGGGGATTTCAGACCTTACTGGTAATTTCTTTAGCCGTTCTTTTTAAACTGAATAAAGTATTGGCTTTTGTGGCTTCCAATGTGAGCTTACCTCCGTTTATTCCTTTTATTATTGCGGCTTCATTGTTTTTAGGAGCTCCGTTTGTGAGTGGAAACAGCGATATTTTTAGTCAGGAACTGAATTTCGATCTGGTGAAAAACAATCTTCTTCAATATGTGATCGGAAGTATGATCTTAGCAAGTACAGCTTCGGTTATTTCTGGTATTGCAACGTTTTTGTTTTTGAACCGGGTAAGTCCGGAGATTAGCTGATTTTTCTCGTTATTGGATTCAAGGTTTCGGCGGCGGCTTTGCCGCCGCCGAAACAAAAAAACTACCTCAATTTCCTTAACGTTTTCTTCAAATATCTTTCCACATTTTCTTTATCTGGAATGGTTGTAATCTCTTTATTCAAAGCTTTTTCAAATTCTGTTTTTGCTTTGGAATATTCTTTTTTATTAAAATAATATTTTCCGGATTGATAATACACCAGCCAAAAATCAGGATTTAAAGACTGGTAATAAGGCAGAAAATCATCCGTAAGCATTACATCTTTATCATCAGTTGCATGATTCACTTCAGAGCTGGCAAATTTATACTCTTCATAGTTTTCAAATTCCTTAGAATCTACGAAAGGATCTTTTGCTATGTTTAAGTTTGAATTTGCAAACTCTCCGCTCTTCAATCTTTTGTCGGAAAAAATCTCATTAAGGTCATAACAGACAAACTCTCCCAACTGATACGGATTTGAAGACACCCAAACCAGCTTTTTCTGAGGCGAAAAAATCACCGCGTGATGCGCTAAAAGTTGGTTGATCGCCTTTTCGTTTCCATAACCGATCTTTTCTCCTTTCAAGCCTGATTTATTTCTTAAAATCGCAGCCATTTTCTCAGGATTAAGTTTATTCTCCTGCAAAAGCTCCTGTAATTTTTCATAACGATATTTAGAATGGCTTTCTGTAATATGCTTCTGATTTCTCTTGTCATTTTTGTAAGCATCCGACTGGAAATGATTCGTACAAAAAACACGGCTTGTATTTTCCACTTTGTACACTCCAAAATTATCCGGAGAGACTTCAATAATTACCGCATTCTTATCATTCGCGCTTCCCACCAAAATCGATTCTGAAACGAAAACTTTCCGCTTTTTGGCAATGGCAATCGCTTCATCAATGTTTTTGGCGTATTGTAAAATCTCTCTTGTTACCAGAGAAATCGGCGTTTTTGCCGTCAACGGAATTTTAGATTTTCCGGCATTGATCGTCACCGTAATTCCTTCCTTATTCATTCCCGAAACAACACCGATCATTCCCGGCCAGCTTACGGACATAAAAGGAAATCCTTCTTCCGGCTCTACAAATTCAATCAATTTATTTTTAGCAAAATCATCGCCTACGTAAAAGTCAAAATTTCTACCGATCAGCAGATCTCCATCCTCTGTATTTTCATTCCAAACCGCGAGAGAAGTACAGCCAACTACCATCAGATCTTGCATCGCGTGACCAATATCATGAGCTCCGTGCAAATACATACTTCTCAAAAATTTCGGAGCAATAAAATCATATTTATCCGACGAATACTGAGATAGACCGTACAATTCTGCCTGATAATCTTCACGGACATTCAAATACATTTTCCGGTTATACCATTTTAGAAAACCGCGCAATAAATTTTGCTTAAACTTTGACGGTACAAAACCTTCCACTTTTGAAAAGAAAATTTCTTCCTGCTTCTGCATCAGACTCTGTGTCAAAGCTCCGTTATTATAACCCAGTTGTAACGGATTTCCTTTAATATACAATTCCCAAAGCTGCTGTTTATTTTTAGTTAAATAATTCTGATTAAAACTAAAAGTAGAATCATTGATTCTGTTGACTTTCGGAATTTCAATCGAATATTGTTTTACATCGGGAACATGTTTGATGGATTTTCTTATTCCACAAGATGTGAGGATAAGGCTAAAGTTTAGGGCTAGAAAAATTAACATCAAAACTCTGTCATTTCGACGAAGGAAATCTGATCTTAACATTTTAGATTCTTCATTTCGCTTCGCTTCATTCAGAATGACAGGAGGCTGCATATTATTTTTCTTTTTCACTTTTTATTAGTCATTTGTGTTAATCTTTCATCAACTACCTCTTTCCCTAAAATCTCAGCGCAGGTATTGAAAGCACCGATTGTACAGCCCAAAATTCCGTGCATATTGACAGATTGTCCAGTAAGAAAGAGGTTGTTGATCTTCGTCCTTGGAGACACCATTGTCTTTAAAGGATTTTCTGAGGTCTTTGCATATCCGTACATATTACCGTTAAAACTTCCGATGTAATCCCGATAAGATAAAGGAGAAGAAGTATACACTTTTTTTATGGATTGCTTTAAGTCAGGGATCTTTTTTTCGAGAGCTGCAATCATCTTTTCTGCCTTTTCAAACTTAAATTGTTCATACAATTGTCCTCTTTCATGTTCGTCCGCAACTGTATTGAAAGTTTTTTCCCAATCTTTTACCTCATCAAAATCCATATAGGAAATTGCAGTTAAACTTTCTGCAAATTCAGGATGATGTTTAGATGGTGTTGTGGAAAGCATATAGGTTTCCGGCCATGAATTTTTCTCATATCGATGGGCATTCCAAACCAGTTCTTCTGATGAATAGTGGTAAATATTATAATCATAGTTTGGAACTGAATTAGGCTTAAGTACCAAATACACGCTGAAACAAGAAGAAACCGGTTCCCAACTCAGAACACGGTTTAAAAAAGATTTTTTCAGCCGTTCTTTTCCAATTAATGCAATCAGTGACCGGATTTCAATATTCGAAATAAATTTTTTAGCAAAATATTCTTTTCCTGATTTTATCTTCACTGAAGTTAAAATATTGCCTTCATTAAAAATCATTTCAGAAACTTCAGAATGCCGATGAATTTCGGCACCGTATTCACGGAGTTTTTTCACCAAAAGCTTTGAAATCTGGCTGCCTCCTTTAATACATTTATAAGCGCTTTGGATATAGGAATTCACCGTCAATGCATGTACATAAAAAGGAGTATTTTCGGAATCTCCGGCATAAAGAAAATTAGATCCGAGGAATACCGACTGCAACTTTTTATTCGAAGTTATAGATTCTATAAACCTTCTTGTATTTAAGTGGAGAATTTCCTCGTTGTAATTGTCTTTTCCTACGACATTATATCTTGGAAAATAATTACAGATTTCCTGGATTTCCTGACAATACGTCTCCAAATTCTGTCTTTCTTCAGGAAAAAAATGAGCCAATTGGTTGACAAAATTTTCGTAGCCCTGTGCATGAGGATATTCCGTTCCATCTTCTCCAAAGGTAATTTTATCATATCCATCTTCATTCATTTTATGAAGCTGGAGTTCATCCATAATTTCCAGATACGAGAAAAAGCGGTTAAGATTCTGACCTTCTGAAAGTCCACCGATATAATGAACACCGGTATCAAAGATTAGTTTGTCCCTCGAAAAGGTTTGCAAATTTCCTCCAAACTGATTATTTTTTTCCAACACACACACTTTCTGCCCTTCTTTAGCCAGAATAAGAGCCGAAACAAGACCTCCCAATCCGCTTCCGATCACAAGTATGTCAAATTCTTTTTTCAAGAGAAAATTAATTGTTAAGAAATTTAGAAATAATTCTATTTAACGCAAAGTCTGCAAAGTTTTTTTACCAACCGACTGTTTTTAAAAACGCAAAGGTGTTAACACTCAGCAAAGTAAAACTTAGTCTAAGAAAACCAAAGCAAAAATGGAATAATTCCTAAAAGAACCTTAATGTTTTGAGTTTAAATATTAGCTTTTTCTACGGTAAAAGTATGGAATTAATCAATATCATCCCAAAAATCAAAGTAATTGAACCATTGTAAAGGATATTTTTTCAACATCGATTCAAGATTTTGGGTATAGGAATTTAAAAGTCCCTGTGCATCGCGCTTTCTGATATTCTGAGCTACTCTTGCATATAAATGATAATGAAGATTCTTTTCTTTCATTACATAGACATAAACAACCGGAACTCCCAGTCTGGAAGCAATAAGGAACGGACCTGCCGGAAATTTAGCTGTTTTACCAAGCAACTCTCCCTCCAGATATTTTGAGCCTTCAAAGTAACGATCCCCGGTGAAGCAAATCAGTTCATTCTTAGACAAAGCTTCATTAATATCGAAAATATGAGACATATCTTCTTTCACATAAATGAACTTAATGGAACTTTTATTAACGGCTACACTTTCAAGGTATTCTTTGATCACCGTAACTTCCTGATCTGTAGTCACCAAATTGATCTGACAATCAAAATCAATATCTGCAAAAAAATGTTCAGCAATTTCAAAATTCCCAATGTGAGCACTGATAAGAACTCCTCCTTTTTTTTCTGCTAAGAGATTTTTAAGATTTTCAACGCCATCAAATTCGTATGTATATTTTTCTCTAAGACCAGCAGAAATTGCCGTTTTATCAATCAGAACCTGACCGAATGTGAAGTAACTCCTGAAAACAGACAGTTTCGTTTTTAAAGAACTATAATGTAATCTTTTATGAAAATAGTAAGAAATATATCTATTGCTTTTTTTAAGAAATAAAAAATAATAGGCAGCAACAAAATATAAAACAACATATGAATTCCGGATCCCGATATTTCTAATGCACCAGACGAATATTTTATATCCTAAAATAGTGCCTTTAGATTTACCTTTCCATTTGTTCATAGTTCAAATTTAGCAATATAACAGTCTAACCATGTAACAATATTTTAAACATTGAAAACTGTCCGATTGCTATATTGTTACATTGTTAGTGTAGATTTTTAATCGATAATTATGCGTTTTTTTCAGCGATTTTATTTTCGATGGTTGTGTAGAAATCATCAAATGTTACCATTTGCTTAAAGTCTGCCTCGCCTAATTTCACCCCGAAATTAGATTCTATAACCACTACAAGATCTATATAATCCAAACTGTCTAAACCAAGAGTTTTCTTAAGATTAGCCTCGTTGCTGATCTCATCTCCGTCGACTTCAAATTCATTAATCAAAAAATCATTTGCTATAGCAATAATTTTTTCTCTTTCCATGTTTTTAATCAAATTTTTTAACTATTAATGCGGAATTGGTTCCCCCAAATCCGAAAGAATTCGACAAAAATACATCAATTTTTTGACTTTTTGTTTTGGAGATCAGATTTATCTTTTGAGCGTCTTCATCAGGCGTTTCCAGATTGATGTTAGGAGCGATGAAATCATTCTGCATCATCAGAATAGAGTAAATCACTTCACTTGCACCCGCCATCCAGCATTCATGCCCCGTCATTGATTTGGTAGAACTCACAGGAACTTCATTTCCGAAAATTTCGTGAATAGCCCGTGCTTCATTAGCGTCTCCAATAGGCGTAGAAGTCGCATGAGCATTAATATAATCAATATCTTTTGCGTTTAATCCTGATTGTTTAAGGGCTCTATTCATTGCTAAAGCCGGTCCGTCAACATTTGGTGTTGAGATATGACCTCCGTTTGAAGAAAAACCGTATCCAACGATTTCAGCGATGATATTGGCACCTCTTTTCTGTGCCAATTCTAAACTTTCAACAATTAAAGAAGCCGCTCCACCACTCGGAATTAAGCCGTCTCTGTCTTTATCAAAAGGCCTTGATGCTTTTGAAGGTTCATTTTCTCTTACAGAAAAAACACCCAATCCGTCAAAGCTTGCCATTGAATATTTATTGGTTTCCTGCGCTCCTCCGCAAACTATCATGTCCTGGAAACCATTTTTGATCATCATATAAGCCAATCCCAAAGAATGGGAACCGCTTGCACAAGCTGCACTGATGGTTAAATTGATTCCTCTTAGTTTAAAAATCGTGGAAAGATTCATCGTTACTGTTGAATTCATCGATTTGAAAATCGCACCTGAACCCATCAAGGTTGTATCTTTTTTTTCTCTTGCAATGTCAATAGATTCTACAACAGCCTGAGAAACACTGTCGTTTCCGTATAAGATCCCAACTTCATAGGCATCCAGAAAATCCTGATCCAAATTTGCCTGTTTAAGTGCATCAATGGTCGCAAGATAAGCATATTCGCTTTCCTCGCCCATACTTACACGCTGTCTACGGCTCAAAAGATTTTTCAGATCCGGTTTCGGAACAACTCCTGTAAGCCCTGATCTGAACCCGAATTCTTTTCTTCCTTCATCTAAAACAATTCCGGATTTACCTTGATATAGGGATTCTCTTACTTCTTCCAGAGAGGTTCCGATGCAAGAATAAATTCCCATTCCGGTAATTACAACCCTATTTTCCATTTACTGATGATTATGAATAAATTCCACCATTAATATTAATTACTTCTCCTGTAATGTAAGAAGCTTTTCTTGACGCCAGAAATGCTACTAAATCTGCTACTTCTTCAGCTTCCCCAAATCTGTTTGCAGGAATCATAGCTTTCAATTCATCTTCATTAAAATCCTGCGTCATATCTGTTCTGATAAATCCAGGTGCCACTGCATTTACCGTAATATTTCTCTTTGCCACTTCCTGGGCCAACGCTTTTGTAGCGCCTACCAAAGCTCCTTTAGCTGCAGAATAATTGGTTTGTCCTGCTGTTCCTTTCACTCCGGAAACTGAAACCATATTGATAATTCTGCCATATTTGTTACGCAACAATTTCTGAATAAAGAAATTGGTCACATTATAAAACCCATTTAAACTTGTATTGATCACAGAATTCCAGTCTTCACTCGGCATCCACATAAATAACCCGTCTCTTGTGATTCCTGCATTATTTACAATAACCTCAACTACAGCGTTTGGATTGTTTTCCTGCCATGCTGTTAAAACTTTTTGAGTTTCTTCAGCGTTTCCGACATCAAATCTCAGAATTTCTCCGGCAGCTCCCAATCCCTCAATGGCAGCCAAAGTTTCTTTTGCTGCAGCTTCATTGGAAGTGTAGTTGATAAGGATGTGATAATTTTTTTCTTCTGCGAGTTTCAAACAGATCGCTCTCCCGATTCCTCTGGAACCACCTGTTACAATAGCACATTTCATGGTGTTTTATTTCTTTATTTCTATAGTATTGACAAGTAAACTCCGTCAATAATTACATGTTCTTAAAATATTTTTTTACTTCTTCAAGATACGGATACATGATCATATCTTCTGAAAAAGCAGGAATGATCTTTCTGATATCATCATACAACGCTTTCGTTGCCGAAGAAACCTGATCCTGATATCCCAAATATTCTATTGCCTGAACAATTGTGATGGCTTCAATTGCAAGAACTTCAAATGCATTTTCAATTACTTTTCTGCAAATTACCGCCGCATTCGTTCCCATACTCACAATATCCTGATTGTCATTATTATTAGGAATACTATGCACATACATTGAATTTGACAGCATCTGGCTTTCTGCCGTAGTAGAAGTTGCCGTAAACTGAACTCCCTGCATCCCGAAATTAAAACCTAATTTACCTAAATTTACAAAAGGCGGCAAAATTTCATTGATCTTAGCATTCAAAAGATAGTTAAGCTGTCTTTCGGCTAACATAGTCAGCTTCGTAACCACAATCTTCAGCTTATCCATTTCCAAGGATATATAGTCTCCATGGAAATTCCCGCCGTGATAGACATGCTGATCTTCAACATTAATAATCGGATTATCATTGGCTGAATTGATCTCGTCTTCAAGAACTTTCTCCGTAAATTCCAGCGTATCCAAAACTGGTCCTAAGATCTGTGGAACACATCGGATTGAATAATATTCCTGAACCTTATCTTTAAACACTTTATCCTGCTCTTCAAAGTGAGTATAAAGATGTTCTTCTCTTTTTCTTACCAATTTACTGTCTGCCAAATGATTTCTCATTTTCTCAGCAATTTTTTGCTGACCGGCATGCCTTTTTGTTCCGTTTAGCGCTTCTGATAAGTGATCATCATAAGCCAGAACAATTTCATTAATAGCACAAGAAAGTTTAATGGAAATTTCAGTCAATTGATTCGCTTTATAAGCATTCACTGCACCAATCCCGGACATTACAGAAGTTCCGTTCATTAAAGCCAGCCCTTCACGGATTTCTACATGAATAGGCTCTAATCCTTCAACAGCAAAGACTTCTTTTGTTAATTTTCTTTCTCCTTTATAAAAAACTTCACCTTCACCTATCAGCACTAAAGCTAAGTGAGCTAGTTGAACTAAATCTCCACTCGCTCCTACTCCTCCGTGCTCGAAAATAAGTGGGGTAATATTTCTATTAATAAGTTCTTTAAGCAAATTAACAACAGAAACATGCACTCCTGAATTACCCAGTGATAAGGTGTTCAATCTTGCCAACATGGCAGCTTTCACCTCATCTTCCGGCAAAGAGTTCCCAATTCCTGAAGAGTGACTTCTAATCAAATTATACTGTAACTGGTGCGTATCATCATCATTAATCTTGAATTGAGCCATCGGCCCGAATCCGGTATTCACACCATATATTACTTTATTTTTAGAAAAATCTTTCAGAAACTGAAAGCTTGCTTCAACCCTTTGCAAAACAGTCTCATTTAGCTCTATCGCCTCACTTTCGATAATAATCTTCTGAAAATCCCTCAGTTCTAAAAAGTTATTTATTTTCATCAATTAAAAGTAATAATATATAATTTTGTAATATGTAATTAATTGTCACTAATTTTGCGGCAAAGATAGAAGTAATTATCAAAATAAAAAATCAAAGATGAACAAAGAATTTGTTGACGTTCTCGTAATCGGAGCTGGACCTTCCGGATGCGTATCTTCTTCATACTTAAAGAAGAACAATGTCAGCGTGAAAGTTGTTGAAAAAACAAAATTTCCAAGACTGGTTGTAGGCGAAAGTTTAATTCCGAGAGTAATGGATCATTTTGATGAAGCCGGGCTTTTCCCCGCTTTAGATAAAATGGGTTTTGAAAAAAAGCTTGGAGCAAGATTCTTGAGAGGAGACGAAGTCTGTATTTTTGATTTTAGTGATAAGTTCGGTGAAGGATGGGACTGGACTTGGCAGGTTCCGAGAGCTGATTTTGATAATACATTAGCTCAAGAAGTCATCAATAAAGGAATTGACCTGGAATTTGAAGCGGAAGTAATCGATATCCAGTTTAACGGAACAGATTCTGTAACAACTGTGAGAAATAAAGACGGAGAAACAAAAGAAATCCATGCAAAATTCGTGATTGATTCCAGTGGCTACGGAAGAGTTCTTCCCAGATTGTTAGATTTGGAAAAACCTTCAAAATTATCTCCGCACTCTGCTATTTTTACTCATGTAGAAGACATTAACAGAGAAGATGGGGTAGAAGGAACATTGATTTCTTTTGATATTATTGAAACCGAAGTCTGGCTTTGGGTTATCCCTTTTTCAAATGGAAATACCAGTTTAGGAATTGTAGGACCTACAGAATATATTGAAAAACTCATTGAAAACGGAGATACAACAGAAGCTCTAAGAAAAGCGATTTCGCTTTCCGATTATTATGTAAAGCGTTTTGGAAATGTAGACTTCCTTTTTGAGCCGAGACATTTAAAAGACTATTCATGTTCGGTAAAAAGCCTTTTCGGAGAAGGATTTGCTTTAACGGGAAATGCTTCAGAATTTTTAGATCCTGTTTTCTCTTCAGGAATGGCTTTTGCAACAGAATCGGGAATGCTGGCTGCAAAACTGGCTTTGAGACAACTTAATGGAGAAAAAATCGACTGGCAGAAAGAATATACGGACTACATTTTATATGGTGTAGATGTTTTCACTACCTATGTGAAGGAATGGTACACCGGAAATCTTCAGGAGTTATTCTTCCACCAACCCGAAAATCCGGATGTAAAGAAAAAAATATGTGCTGTTTTAGCGGGATATGTCTGGAATAAAGACAATCCTTTCGTGAAAAAACACGATACCGTTATCAAAAATTTAGCGAATCTTATTAAGCTGGAAAAACTTGAACAGCAAAATCAATAATAAAAAACGGTCTGAAATTTCAGACCGTTTTTTTATTTCAAAGTATTTTTGATTTCTTTTCCTAATTTCTTTCCCAAAACTTCATATGTTGCAGCAATTCGACCGTATTCCCAGCTAAAATCCTTATTCATTTGTTTGCCTTGAATTTTTTCTGCGTGCAATTTCATTATCACATTTGACGGGTTATCTGTTTCTACGAATGTAAGATCAGCAGTTAATTTTCCCTCTTGAGAACCGATCATTCCACCGTACCATCCTGCGTAAATCCATTTAGCATCAATAATTAAAGTATATTTTGCTTTAACATCATTTCTAAAAGTTACTTTTTTTGACTTTGCGTTTATGCCCTTAAAAAAGTACTGTAAATATTCGGTTTCTTTGAATCTATCCCACTGATATATCCAGTTTTTCCAAACCGCTTCACTCTTTTTATTGGTAATATCCAACTTCCTGTTTTCGATATATTGGGCTTCAGTAAGATTTTTCTCCTGATAAACAGCATTTTCAAATTTCAGTTGAACATTTACTTCTGTTTGATCTTTTAGAAAATCAAAATTCCCTTGCTGCAAATTAATTTCATTTTGGGCAAAAACTACTGTTGTAATCGCCATCAAAATTAACACAAATAATTTTTTCATGATTTATTTTAAAATTTTGCGCAAATATAATATTCCCTTATCAATAAAGAATTAATTCAACAACAATATTTCCTATCTGATTGAATAATTTTAATTTACCTCAAGTCAACAAAAGTAATCGGCTTACGACTGTTAGGATGAAAAACAGTTTTAGATAAGATATCAAAGTCAATTATTTCAATTTTCGGACTCACTCTGAGTTTTGCACGAAAATGATCCCTCACTTCATTTACAAAATTTTCATCGGTATTTCCCGTACTCAGTCTGATGATGATCTCATCCAGCCCAATTTCATTGGTTTGAATAACAATCTGATAACATGAAATCCCATTAAAATCATTCAAAATATCATTCATTGCAGGTGGATATAAAGTTGTTCCTTTATATTTTATCATCTGTTGTTTTCTTCCGATTACAGGTCCTAAACGCATTGTGTTTCTTCCGCACTGACAAGGTTCATAATGTGCTTTAACAATATCCCCTGTTTTAAATCTCAACAAAGGAATTGCCTCGACTCCTAATGTTGTAATAGTCAATTCACCACTTTCTCCTTCCTTAACAGGCTTTCCTTCATCATCAAGAATCTCGGTAATAATCAGCTCAGGATGGTGATGTCCTCCATTCTGGAACTCACATTCTGTAAAAGCAGTACTCATTTCCGTGGAAGCATAAGTTGAAAATAATTTAATATCCCACTTTTCTTTAATTTTCTGTGAAAGAATATTATCTGTAAAATCCTGATTTTTGATACTTTCTCCAATACAAACCGCTCCATAAACACTGGAATTTTTATAGTCAATCCCATGCTTTTCAGCATAATCAATCATTTTTAACAAAAATGACGGAACAGTAATTAAATATTTCGGTTTATATCTGAAAATAGAATCCCATTGCAGTTCAGGAATTCCCGGTCCCATTCTAACAACACTGGCTCCCATTTTTCTTAAGCCAAGAAAATAAGCAAGTCCGGCCATAAACCTCTTGTCGATAGTCGTAATCATCTGTACGACATCCCCCTTCTGAATACCAGCACAGGCAAAAGAAACAGCTTCATTGTACGCCAGTCTTTCAAGATCATTATCCGACAAACCGAAAGTCACAGGATCACCTAATGTACCTGAAGTTGTACTATAATCAACAATCTTATCAGGAGTAACACAGAAAAAATCATCATTATTCTGCTGAATATCATTCTTAACCGTTGTCGGAATTTTCTGCAGATCTTCTAAGGTTTGAATGTCAGCAATATTGATATTATTTTCCTTAAAAAGCTTCTGATAAAAAGGAGAATGAGTTTCCAGATAATTTAACAGCTCCTGAAGTTTTTGCTCCTGAAACGCTTTAATTTCCTTACTCGTCGATCTTTCGATTGGTGGGTTGAATTCCAATTGTTTTATTTTTTAAACAACAAATGTATTTAATTAAATTAAAAGAGTAAAGCATTAAAAAATGTAAACTTTAACCGAGTAAAAAGCTTCAAAAAACAGACAATTCGAAATTCACAATTCACTAAAAAACAATCTTTGCATTTATATTTCTGAAACAGAACTTTTTAATAGGAAATATCAAAATGAAACATATATTATAAACCGGTAAATTTTAGTAAATTTGCCAACTTAATTAATCAACGATATTGAGATATTACAATGAGCCAATTTAAAGAATACAAAAACCTCAACCTTATTGACGTAGCAGAGAATGTAGCGGAATTCTGGAAACAGAACAAAACTTTCAATAAAAGTGTTGAGATTCGTGAGGGGCAGCCTGAGTTTGTTTTTTATGAAGGTCCGCCTTCAGCAAACGGTATGCCCGGAATTCACCACGTAATGGCCAGAGCGTTGAAGGATATTTTCTGTCGTTATCAGACCCAGAACGGAAAGCAGGTTTTCCGTAAAGCGGGTTGGGATACACATGGACTTCCAGTAGAGCTTGGTGTGGAAAAAGAATTAGGAATCACTAAAGAAGATATTGGCAAAAAAATTTCAATTGAAGATTATAATAAAGCGTGTCGTGAAGCGGTAATGCGTTATACAGATGTTTGGAACAACCTTACCGAAAAAATCGGATATTGGGTAGACCTTGAAGATCCTTACATCACGTATAAATCGAAATACATGGAGACGGTTTGGTGGCTTTTGAAACAATTGTATGATAAAGGATTATTGTACAAAGGATACACCATTCAGCCTTATTCTCCGAAAGCAGGAACCGGGCTTTCTTCCCACGAAGTAAACCAGCCGGGGGCTTACCGTGATGTTTCTGACACAACAGTTGTTGCGCAATTCAAGACATTACCAGAAACATTACCTTCATTTTTACAAGGTTTTGGAGACGTACATTTCTTAGCCTGGACGACAACTCCCTGGACGTTGCCTTCAAACACAGCTTTAACAGTAGGTCCGAAAATCGATTATGTTTTAATTAAAACCTTCAATCAATATACTTTTGAGCCTGTTAATGTTGTTTTGGCTAAAGCTTTGGTTGGAAAACAGTTTGCAAAAAAATATGCTGAAGGTACAGAAGAAGACTTTGCCAATTACACTTCAGAAAGTAAAGTAATTCCTTATCAGATTTTGGCAGAATTCAAAGGGGCTGATTTGGTTGGAATTAAATATGAGCAACTTTTAGATTACGCTAAACCTCATCAAAATCCGGAAAATGCATTCAGAGTAATTTCAGGAAACTTCGTAACGACGGAAGACGGAACAGGTATCGTTCACACGGCTCCGACTTTCGGTGCTGATGATGCGAAAGTAGCTAAAGAAGCAACTCCTGAAGTTCCGCCAATGCTTGTTTTGGATGAAAACGGAAATCCTGTGCCTTTAGTGGATTTACAGGGAAGATTTCTATCTGTCGTAAGCGATGAAATCTATGGTTTTGCCAATGAATATGTAAAAGGAGAATACCTTAGCGAAGAAGAAAAAAATATAGAATTCAATATTCAGAAGGATAAATTAAAAGCTATTATTTCAGACTTGAAGGCTTATCTCTCTGTAGACGAAAGAATTGCCTTAAAATTAAGAAAAGAAAACAAAGCTTTCAAAGTAGAAAAATACGTTCACTCTTATCCACACAGCTGGAGAACAGATGAGCCTTTATTATACTATCCATTGGATTCCTGGTTTGTGAAAATGACAGCTGTAAAAGACAGTTTGGTTAATTTAAACAAAGAAATCAACTGGAAGCCAAAAGCAACCGGAGAAGGACGTTTCGCGAACTGGCTTGAAAACGTAAACGACTGGAACCTTTCCCGTTCAAGATATTGGGGAATTCCATTGCCAATCTGGAGAACAGATGATTTGAAGGAAGAAAAAATTATCGGTTCTGTTGAAGAATTATACAACGAGATTGAAAAATCTATTGCAGCAGGATTTATGAAAGAAAATCCTTTCAAAGGTTTTATCATCGGAAATATGTCTGAACAGAATTATGCTTTGGTTGATCTGCACAAAAATGTAGTTGATAAAGTAATTTTAGTTTCGGATTCAGGAAGAGCCATGAAGCGTGAAAGCGACCTGATCGATGTTTGGTTCGATTCGGGTGCAATGCCTTATGCGCAGCTGCACTATCCTTTCGAGAATAAAGAATTAATTGACAATAACAAAGCTTTTCCTGCAGATTTCATAGCGGAAGGAGTTGACCAGACCCGTGGGTGGTTCTACACTCTTCATGCGATCGGAACGGCAGTTTTTGACTCCGTTGCATATAAAAATGTAATGAGTAACGGGCTTGTTTTGGATAAGGAAGGCCAAAAAATGTCAAAACGTTTAGGAAATGCAGTTGATCCGTTTGAAACGCTTTCTATTTACGGGCCGGATGCAACGCGTTGGTATATGATTTCGAATGCAAATCCTTGGGAAAACCTGAAATTTGATATTGCAGGAATCGATGAAATAAGAAGAAAATTCTTTGGAACGCTTTACAATACCTATTCATTCTTTGCTTTATATGCAAATGTTGACGGTTTCAATTATTCTGAAAAAGAAGTTCAAAACAGACCGGAAATCGACCGATGGATCTTGTCTGAATTAAACTTATTGATCAAAGAAGTTAAGTCATTCTACGAAGATTACGAACCAACAAAAGTAGCAAGAGCAATCAACACTTTTGTGAATGATAATTTATCGAACTGGTACGTAAGATTGTGCAGAAGACGTTTCTGGAAAGGAGATTATTCGGAAGATAAGATTTCGGCTTACCAGACTTTATATACCTGTCTTGAAGTGGTGGCTAAATTATCTGCCCCAATTGCACCGTTCTTTATGGATCAGTTATACCAGGATTTAAATAAGGTAACAGGAAAAGAAACTGCGGAATCTATTCACTTAACGGATTTCCCTGTTCCTGATGAAAGCTTGATCGATGCAGATTTGGTTGAAAAAACGCATTTAGCACAGAACATTACAAGTATGGTTTTCTCTTTGAGAAAGAAGGAAAATGTAAAAGTACGTCAGCCACTACAGAAAGTATTGATTCCTGTTTTAGACTCAAAAACGGAAGAGCAGATTTCTGCGGTTTCGGAATTGATCAAACAGGAAGTAAACGTTAAAGAAATTCAATTAATTAATACTGAAGAAGCAGCACATTTAATTGTAAAACAGATAAAACCAAATTTCAAAGCTCTTGGTCCTAAATTAGGAAAAGACATGAAAACGGTTGGAGGAGAAATTGCAAATCTTGATGCGGAACACATCTCAAAATTGGAAAAAGAAGGGAAATTAGACATCCAGGGTTACGAAATCACACTTGATGATGTAGAGATTTCTACAAAAGACATCCCGGGATGGACCGTAACTTCTGATGGAAAAACAACTGTGGCATTAGATTTGACGTTAACAGACGAGTTAAAATCTGAAGGTATCGCAAGGGAATTCATTAACAGGGTTCAGAACTTGAGAAAAGATAAAGACTTTGATCTTACTGACAGAATACATATTTCATTGGAAGAAAATTCACCATTCCTGGAGGATATTAAGAAAAATGAAGAATATATTTCTGCAGAAGTCTTGTCAAATAAAATAGAAATTGTATCTTCACTTTCAAATTTTAACGAAATCGAAATAGATGAAGTTAATTTTAAAGTAAATGTTGAAAAAATTTAACATATAGTTATTGTTTTTCAAATTCCATTTCATAATTTTATTAAAAAAGAGAAACGAATATGTCAGACGAAAGAGTAAGATACAGTGATGCTGATTTACAAGAATTTAAAGCGGTCATTAAAGAAAAAATAGAAAAAGCAGAAAACGATTTGAAGCTCATCAGAGAAAGTTTCATCAACGACCAGAATAACGGGACAGATGACACCTCTCCTACATTCAAAGCCTTTGAAGAAGGAGCTGAAACACTGAGTAAAGAACAGAATTCTATTTTAGCAGGAAGACAGGAAAAATTCGTGCGTGATCTTAAAAATGCTTTAATAAGAATTGAAAATAAGACGTATGGTATCTGCAGGGTAACAGGGAAGTTAATTCCTAAAGAAAGACTTTTGGCTGTTCCTCACGCTACCTTGAGCATTGAAGCGAAAAATATGCAGAAATAACCATATCGGTTTGTAAAATAAATTTGGGTTTATATCGTATTCATCGGATACTTTATAAACCTAATTTTTAATATGTCCTCATGAGCCAATTATTAATTTTAGGAATTATTATCATTGCCATTCTTGCCTTTTTCAATAGGGAATGGATTAAAAACAAATTTTTTCCTGATGAAAAACGGAATTATACGATTGATGATCAATTCAACTCCGACAAACGTGATCGTGAGAAAGAAATTGACAGGCTTTTGAGTAAAATGGGTAAAAATGGAATCAACGATTTATCTGAAAAAGACAGAAAACGACTTGATGAATTATCCAAAAAATAAAATTTTAAATTAATACAACGTGGAATCAATTATTGTACACACCAAGAATGCAATGGAACTGAGTGCGCTGAAAAGTGTCTTAAAAGAAATGAATATAAAATTCGAAAAATTCCATACCAAAAACACCCATCACAATAACAAGACGATCAAAAATATCGTTGATAGGAAAAACGAAAAAATAGGAAAACCTTATAAACCAAAAGGATTGTAATGAAAAAGATATTATTTGTAACCTTTCTTATTTTATTAATTGATCAGGCTTCAAAAATTTATATTAAAACTCATTTCAATCTGGATGACAGCGTTTCTGTTCTTCCGGGATTCAAATTAACATTTGTTGAAAATCCAGGGATGGCTTATGGTCTTCATTTTGGTGGAGTAATCGGTAAATATTTCCTTGTGATTGTAAGAGTTTGTTTAATCGGTGGAATGATCTATCTATTTAAGAAATGGCTACAAAAAGGGGAATCAAATTATCTTCTGATCCCAATGGCCATGATCTTTGCAGGCGCCATCGGAAATTTAATAGATGGAATGTTTTATGGACTCATTTTCGACAGCGGAACCGTATACGACCCAAGTATAGACCGATGGATTGGTTATGGAGGCATTTCAAAAATAACGTCTTTTGGCCACGGTTATTCAACTTTTATGCGCGGGTGTGTAGTGGACATGCTGCATTTCCCATTAGTGGACTGGAATGTACCTGAAAGCTGGCCTTTGATTGGAGGAAAACATATTGAGTTTTTTAAATATATTTTCAATGTTGCAGATTCGGCGATTACAGTGGGAGCAATTTTGCTATTAATTTTCAGAAAAAAAGCATTCCCGAATGGTTTAGAATTTTAAGCCCAATACACTGAATGAAAAAAAATATTAAAACAATATTTAAATTTTTCCTGCTTCTTATTGTTGCAGGAATTATTTTTATAACATGGGCGAATTACAGCATTAAGAAAAACAGTAGTGCTTTTGTTTCCTACTCTATTGCAGACGTCCCGCAAACAAAAACAGCCCTTCTCTTAGGCACAGGAAAAACTTTAAGCAACGGAATGCCGAATGCCTATTTCTACAACAGAATTAAAGCTGCTGTTGATTTATACAAAAGCGGGAAAATACGGTACACCATCGTAAGTGGCGACAACAGCAGAAAAGACTACAACGAACCGGAAGATATGCAAACGGAATTGATTAAAAACGGAGTTCCGCAAAACAGAATTTTTCTGGATCATGCCGGCTTCAGAACCTTAGATTCTGTTGTAAGAGCTAAAGAGATATTCAGCCAGACCAAGCTGGTTATTATTTCACAGAAATTCCATAATGAAAGAGCCGTATTTTTAGCCAAACAAAACGGAATGGACGCTTTTGGATATAACGCTGCAGATGTTAATAAGTATACAGGTTTAAAAACCAATGTAAGAGAGTATTTTGCTAAAGCTAAAGCCTATTGGGATCGATCTTTGGAGTTGAACCTAAATTCGGTGGGGATAAAATTTTGATTCCATAAATCCTGATGAAATTTTTACAGTTAGTCATATTATTAATCATCCTCGTTTCCTGTAAAAAGGAGAATATTTACTATTATTCTGATAATAAACAGATCAAAGATAGCACCGTAATTCGATTTATTGATGAAGAGCTTGAGAAAATCAATACAAAAGAAAAGAATTTAAAGATTTACACTACCTTAGATTCAACTTCCTATAAAAACAATCTAGATTCTATCAGAAATACAATCTTTCTCAAGTCTTTAGAATACAATCTTAAGCCGAAGGATAGACAGGCATTTAATAATTGGTTCAGAGAAAAAATAATTGTCGTAGACAATAAAAGCGGAAAGATTGTCAATTTTTATAGTTCTTTCAGAAATAAAAAATATGACAGGAAAGATGTTCCTCTTTTGGGATTAAGAAAAATAATCAGATTAGGAAATATACTTCATCAAAATCCTAGTTTTGAAATCCCAGAAAATTATCTGTTTAACTATCCTTCTCTGATAATACCTGTAAAAGAATTAAAAATAACTAAAGAAGAAATTCATTTCTTATCAAAATTCAGCATTAATAATTTTAATATGGAAAGTTATTTTTATAATTATATTTCTTACTTAGATGCAATTAAATTATTTCAATCATATAATAATGGTTTAATCAGAAAACCTTTTATTGTAGAAAAGATTTTAGATGGAGATGAAATAATTTATGCCCATAAAGATCAATCCAATAAAATTTTCACTAATAATTCATTAGAAAAAATTAAAAATCTTCTGTCATATTCCAGAAAAAATTCTTCTGAGGCGTCTAAAAATCAAATTGAAAACGTAGAAAATCTTATATACTTTGGATCAAATCAAGACCATTACATGATGATCAATGATGGAAAATACACTTATTTAATCTATATTTTTGGAGCCGTTATTACAAATCTTGAGAAAAAAGAGTCCAGATCAATTCTTCCAAACATATTTAGGCAAGTTGAAATCAAATACTATAAAGCAATTAGAAAGTAATTTTACTTAAATTTGCAATTCATTAATTTTTAAAATAAATTTTTAAACAATGTCAAGAATTCTTACCGGCATTCAAGCCACCGGAACACCGCACCTTGGTAATTTACTCGGTGCTATTATTCCTGCAATTGAACTCTCAAAACAGGAAGGAAATGAATCATTTTTATTTATCGCCAACCTGCATTCCTTAACGCAGATTAAAGACGCGAAAGAACTTAAACAAAATACCTACGAGATTGCTGCGGCTTGGCTTGCTTGTGGATTAGATACCGAAAAAACATTTTTTTACAGACAGAGTGACATTCCTGAAACCTGTGAACTTTCTTGGCATTTATCATGTTTTTTTCCTTATCAGAGATTAACGTTAGCACATTCATTCAAAGATAAAGCGGACAGACTACAGGATGTAAATGCAGGATTATTTACCTATCCGATTCTAATGGCTGCAGATATTCTGCTGTATGATGCAGAAATTGTACCTGTAGGAAAAGATCAGCTTCAGCATTTGGAAATTGCCCGAGATGTAGCTTCAAGATTCAACAATCAGATGGGTGAAGTTTTTGTTTTACCACAGTCTGAACTTCAGGAAAACACTAAATATGTTCCCGGAATCGACGGACACAAAATGTCAAAATCAAGAGGAAACATCATCAATATTTTCTTACCTGAAAAGGAATTGAAGAAACAGGTAATGAGTATTGAAACCGATTCAAAATCTTTGGAAGAACCTAAAGATCCTGAAACAGATAAGGTTTTTGCCATTTATCAGCTGATTGCAACCCCAGAACAGACTGAAGAATTAAGAGCTAAGTATTTAGCAGGAAACTTCGGGTATGGACACGCTAAAAAAGAACTATTGGATTTAATTTTGACAAGATTTGAAAAAGAAAGAGAACTTTTCTCTTATTATATGAACAATCTTGATGAGCTGGAAGCCAAACTTCAGGAAGGAGCAGAAAAAACAAGAGTGATCGCCACCAATACAATTAAAAGAGTAAGAGAAAGCTTAGGACTTTAATTTTATTATTCATAAACAATAAGTATCGGCGGCACCAAAGGTGCCGCCGATACTTATTATAAATAGTCTTTAATCTGTAAAAGATGTTTAATTACCTTCAATCCCTCCTCTTCTTTATTTTCATTCAAAACATCAAAGAAAATAACATCCATTCCGAAGTTTTGCGCCCCTACAACATCTGCAATCCAGTCATCGCCGATCAGAATACTGTTTTCTTTTGTAGCTCCCGAAAGATTTAAGGAATATTCAAAAATTTCCGGACGGGGTTTTCTTACTCCTACTGTATCTGCACTGGTAATCGTCTGAAAATATTTATCGATTCCGGATAAAATGCACTTTCTTTCTGTTACCTCCTTAAATCCGTTGGAAATGATGTGAAGCATGTAATTTTTGGCCTTAAGATAATTTAAAATATACTCCGCCCCTTCTACCAGCTCATTATGATTTAAGATTTTATCTAAGAAGTGTTCCTCGAAATACATCGACAATTCTTCATCTTCTACATTGAAATGGCTGAATGTATCATAAAAACGATGCTTTCTCAGGTATTCTTTATCGATGATTCCATCTCGGATATCTTCCCAAAGTTTTTCATTAATTTCATGATAAACAGAATGGAATTCTTCAAAATCAATATTGTATTTTAAATCTATTTCCTCTTTTGCAAAAAGATCTTTGATTGTTAGATAGGCGTTCTTGCGATGATCCCAAAGTGTATTATCAAGATCAAAAAAAATGTGCTGAATTTTCATACAGCACAAAAATAATAATTTTAATTTTTGGAAATCGGATAATTCTTAGCCTTTGTCTTAACAATTTCAAGACTTTTCGAATAGCTAAGCAAAAACTCAATTGTTTCTTTTTTTGGCTTCAAAGCTTTCACTTTTAAAGAATCATTTTTTTTCATAGGCGAAAAATGTTTTCTTTAAAACGTGAAATAGTTAAATTTATTATCTTGTAAGAATAATATTATTTTCTTCCATTATTTTTCTAAGATTAATCAGCGCATATCTTACTCTTCCCAACGTTGTATTGATGCTCATATCTGTATGATCTGCAATCTCTTTGAAGCTTAATCCGTCAAAAAATCTTAATTTAATGACTTCCTGCTGATTTTGAGGTAAGAACTGAAGCATTTTCAGAAGATCTTCCTGAATCTGATTGGTTACCAACTGATCTTCAATATTTTCCGAAGGTTCTCTTAATAAGTCAAAAATAGAATATTCATCAGTTTCAAAAGTAGTTTCAGAAACTTTAATATTTTTAGATTTTGCTCTGAAATGATCAATAATAAGGTTATGAGCGATTCTTTTTGCCCAAAGAATAAATTTTCCTTCTTCGTTATAGCGCCCTTCTTTCAGCATAACAATGATTTTCATAAAAGTATCCTGAAATACATCATTTGCTAAGTCTTCATCATTAATTTTGTAAAAAATGAATGTAAAAAGTTCTCTCTGATGACGATGAATGAGCGTAGATAATGCTCCTTCGTCTCCTTCCTGGTAAAGGGAAATTAGTAAACTATCCGATTTTGATTTCATAACTCTTCTCAATAATAAAAAATTTGTAGACAAGCATATATCCAGATAATTAATCTGGCTTTAACTATAAATACAAAACAGTTTTTTAGAGTAAAGTCCAATCAATAGGCGGTACAATTTTATATGTTGTAAATATAATAATTTTTTAATAACTGTTAACCTATTATTAATTTTTTATCAAAAAAATTTAAAAATAATCACTTAAACATATCATGAATAAAGACAGTTGGGATATTTAGTGTAAAATTAATATTTAACCCCTCCATTTTTTTGCCGTTTAATCCAGCATTTCCCATAGCAAATGCATATCCGCCTGTAAGATCTAAAATCCCGAAAAGAGAAACCCCGATTTTCGGAGCCACATATTTATTGGTTCCTTCTACACCTGCAAGGAAATAATAGGAGTGATAGAAGTCCACATTTTTTTCAAAATTTAACAAAACATCTGCCTGCAACTTTGGCATTATTGCAAACTGGGAATTGGCAGACCCCATTAAAGCAGAACCACCCAAACGATAGATAACATCATCATTTTTCAAAAACAACAATCTTCCTCCTATTTCTCCAAAACTTTGATTTTGGTAGACATATCCTACATTAATCATTTTGTGTATAGTATATTGTGCTTTTGCAAATAGGCTTAGGAAAAATACCGAAAGAACGGTAATCGCAGTTCTCACATTCATCATCTTTAAATCTTTTATTGTGTAAAATTAAAAAAAACTGCCTTACCCGAAGATAAAGCAGCCTGTATTATTATTTAAAAACAAAATTAAATCCCAAAAGAAGCTCTAATTTCGTCTACTTTGTCTAATTTCTCCCAGGTAAAGAATTCTAAATCTTTAAGAGTCAATTCATTTTTCTGTCCTTTGTTGAACGTTTTATCAGCTACATAGCTCTCTCTTCCCATATGTCCGTAAGAGGCAGTATCCTGATAAATAGGATTTCTTAATTTTAAATTCTGCTCAATGGCATAAGGTCTCAAATCAAAGATAGTAGACACTTTTTTAGCAATATCCCCATCGTGAAGATCTACTTTTGCAGTTCCATAGGTATTGATGTATAAACCACAAGGTTCAGCAACACCGATTGCATAAGAAACCTGTACTAAAACTTCATCTGCAACACCTGCAGCTACTAAATTTTTAGCAATGTGTCTTGTTGCATAAGCCGCACTTCTGTCCACTTTTGAAGGGTCTTTTCCTGAAAAAGCACCACCACCGTGAGCTCCTTTCCCTCCGTATGTATCAACGATGATTTTTCGTCCTGTAAGACCTGTATCTCCGTGAGGACCACCGATTACAAATTTACCGGTCGGGTTAATATGGTATTTGATCTGATCATTGAATAATACTTTAATTTCTTCCGGTTGCTGAGCAATCACTCTTGGAATTAAAATATTTTTGATGTCTTCACGAATCTTGTTCAACATTTCTTCTTCTGAACCAAAATCATCATGTTGGGTAGAAACTACGATAGAATCAATTCTGATAGGTTTGTGATCATCAGAATATTCAATAGTTACCTGGCTTTTTGCATCCGGACGAAGATACCTGATTTCAGCATCTTCTCTTCTGATTGCAGAAAGTTCTTTAAGAATAGTATGTGCCAAATCTAACGCTAAAGGCATATAGTTTGCCGTTTCGTTCGTAGCATATCCAAACATCATTCCCTGATCTCCTGCTCCTTGCGCATTTGCTCTAGCTTCAAAAGACTCTTCTACCACAGCTCTGTCAACCCCTTGATTGATATCCGGAGATTGTTCGTGAATTGCAGAAATAACTCCACAAGAATCACCATTGAACATATATTCTCCTTTTGTATATCCAATTCCGTTGATAACTTCCCTGGCAATCGTCTGAACATCAAGATAAGCATCTGACTTCACTTCACCTGCAAGTACAACCTGTCCTGTTGTAACAAGAGTTTCGCAAGCTACTTTCGAATTTTTATCGTATGCTAAGAAATGATCGATTAATGCATCGGAAATCTGATCGGCAATTTTATCCGGATGTCCTTCTGAAACGGATTCAGATGTAAATAAATAAGACATATTCTTCTATAATGTATTTAGATTAAAAAATCGAAGAAAAATATATTGCCCGGAAAGCCTAAAAAAGAATACTGTTTTAGCATTTTTTTATAGAGGTTGCAATCAGGTCAAATTTCTCCTCGTGTATAAACGTTGGCAAATTTAAGCACTATTTTTTTAATACTCAAACCTTTTGTTTACTAATTATAATTTTCTTGAAATTAATGATTTATCTCAGTTTTGCAAAAAGAAACTATTGAGGTTTTATGCTTACAAATTCTTTAGGACTTTCGTTATAATTAAGCTTTTTATCCAAAGATGTTTTGATGGAATGTGATAATTCATCAATAATTTTCTGCTTGAATGTCGGCTTATAATAAATAATGCTTATCTCTCTGTAAGGAAATGGCTTTTTGAATCTGAAAACATTATTTTTCTGCTCTTCTGACAGTTGACTTAAGGCCAATTCCGGCAAAATACTGATTCCGCCAACTTTATCTACCATATGTACCAACGTCTGAATATTGGAAGCCAAGAAATCTAAATTCTTCGGTTTTAGCGTGTTTTCCTTAAGATGGCAAATGTTCTCAAATTGATTTCTAAGGCAGTTACCTTCTTCAAGTAGCCAAACCTTCTCAACATTCAACTCTTCAGGAACTACATAGGAATTCTTTTTATTAGCTTCCGTATTGGAGCTATAAATCATGAGTTCTTCATTGAACAGGAAATCCTGATAAAATTCGTCTGCAGAATCATATGGAGTTGAGATAATTCCCGCATCCAACTCTCCGGCCTTCAAAGCTTTAATAATATTATCTGTGGTCATTTCCTTCACATTCATCTGGATTTTCGGATTCTCTTCCAGAAACGTGAAAATCTCCGTAGGTAAAATAAAGGAAGAAACGGTAGGAATGATTCCTAAATTAATAGTTCCTCCTAAAATATTATTTAAAAGATTCGCTTTATTCTTTAATTCATTGACAGACTCTATAATTACCTTTGCCTGATCGATGATCTGAAGTCCCACATCTGTAGTACGAATAGGATGAGTAGTCCTGTCAAACACCTTAACATCCAGTTCATCCTCAAATTTTTGTATCATTGCACTTAAGGTAGGTTGTGTAATGAAGCATGCTTGAGCTGCTTTACCAAAATGTTTATACTTATCTACAGCGATAAGATACTCCAATTGCTGAATGTTCATTGTGATTAATATTATCTATTACAAAGATATGATGTTTTTGCTATTAGCAATAAAAATTGAAGTAATTTTGATATTTACTACCTTTACATCTTTAAAATACAATAAGAAATTTCTCACTCTAAAGATAGATTTATGGATTCTAAAAAGATAACATTAAGCAACGGTTCCCCATATTTTGAACATCAGGATTCACAAACAGTAGGTCCCAGAGGCCCCGTATTACTGCAAGATTTCATTCTTCAGGAAAACCTTGCTCACTTTGTAAGAGAGAGAATTCCCGAAAGAATTGTTCACGCCAAAGGAAGCGGTGCCTATGGAAAATTTACCGTCACCCATGATATTAGCCAATATACCAAAGCAAAATTGTTTTCTGCAGTTGGGAATTCATGCAAAATGTTTGCCCGGTTTTCTACGGTAGGAGGTGAAAAGGGCAGCGCAGATACCGCAAGAGACCCAAGAGGTTTTGCCTTAAAGTTTTATACAGAAGACGGAAATTGGGATTTAGTAGGCAACAACACTCCAGTTTTCTTTATTAAAGATGCTAAAAAATTCCCGGACTTCATCCATACTCAAAAAAGAGTTCCGAAAACCAATTTAAAAAGCGCCACCATGATGTGGGATTTTTGGAGTCTGAATCCTGAATCTCTTCATCAGGTTCTTATTTTAATGTCTGACAGAGGAACGCCTTACGGATACAGACATATGCATGGCTTCGGTTCTCATACCTATTCAATGATTAATGATAAAAATGAACGCGTATGGGTAAAATTTCATTTAAAAACCAAACAGGGAATTAAAAATTTCTCCAATGATGAAGCTGTAAGTATGGCAGGGAAAAATCCTGATTTTGCTCAGGAAGATCTTTGTAATGCTATTGAAAACGGTGAGTTTCCAAAATGGACAATGTATATACAGGTGATGACAGAAGAAGAGGCAAGAGATTTCAGATGGAATCCTTTTGATATCACTAAAGTATGGTTTCAAAAAGATTTCCCTTTAATTGAAGTTGGAGAAATGGAACTGAATGAAATTCCTGCCAATTACTTCGCTCACGTGGAACAGTCTACTTTTTCTCCCGGCAATTTGATTAACGGAATCAGTTTTTCTCCGGATAAAATGCTTCAGGGCAGACTTTTCTCTTATCCGGATGCTCACAGATACAGAGTGGGTGTAAATGCTCACCAACTGGAAGTAAACCGATGTCCTTTTGCTGTTAATAATTATCAACGTGACGGCTTCATGGCAGATTCCAGTCATTATCAGGACAAACCTAATTATTTCCCGAACAGTTTTGATGACATTAAACCAGATCCGTCTTATAAAAGTTTCGAATATGAACTTGACAGTGCTCATGTTGCAAGTTACAACAGAAACGAAAATGATGATGACCATTACACCCAACCAGGATTATTATATTCAAAGGCAATGTCCGCACAAGACAGAGAAAATCTGGTGAACAACATAGTAGCGAGTATGAAGGAAATAAACGGACCTAAGAAAGACGAGATCATCAACCGACAATTATGTCATTTTTTCAGAGCCAATATTGAACTGGGTATGAAAGTTGCTTCTCAATTGAGTGTAAACATTGATGCAAATATGATGAATCATTCCAAATAAACAACAAATAAGAACTTTACATTAAAAATAAATCAACATAAAAGGAAAAAAAGTGAATATTTTTTCTTTTTATGTGGAAAAAAATTATAATTTGCGGAAGATAATATTACAAGGCTAAAATGAACTACGAAAACATATTATTACAAACAGAAGAAAGAATATCAATCATTACCATAAACAGGCCTGAAAGTTTAAATGCATTAAATGTAAAGACCATTCAGGAAATCAGCACAGCGTTGGATGAATTAAATTCTGAAGCGACCTGCAGAGCAATTATTATTACCGGAAGTGGAGAAAAATCGTTTGTTGCAGGTGCTGATATTAAAGAATTTAGCGATTTCGGACAGGAAAAAGCAGAAGAACTGGCAAGAAACGGACAAAATTCACTGTTCAATAAAATTGAAAACCTATCTAAACCGGTAATCGCAGCTGTTAATGGTTTTGCTTTAGGTGGCGGTTTAGAACTGGCAATGGCTTGTCATATAAGATATGCTTCCGAAAATGCAAAATTAGGTCTTCCGGAAGTTACTTTAGGTCTAATTCCCGGATACGGAGGAACCCAGAGACTTCCAAAATTGGTAGGAAAAGGATTGGCGAATGAAATTATTTTCTCTGCTAAAATGATTCCCGCACAAAAAGCTAAAGAAATAGGACTTGTGAATGAAGTTTTCCCTATTGAAGAGCTTTTAACAAAAACTAAAGAACTGGCAAAAACGATTGCTAATAATTCACCAATGGCGATTTCAAAAGCAATACAGGCTGTGAATTTATCTTACACAGACAAAGGCTTTGAAACTGAGATCAAATCATTTGGAGAGCTTTTTGAAATGGAAGATAAAAAAGAAGGAGTTGCTGCTTTTCTTGAAAAAAGGAAACCCAGCTTTTAATAATATTTAAAATTATTTCGAAAAATATATAATGCTGTTGTATGAATAAGTTTGATAAAGCTTATCTAAAAATGGCTCAGGAATGGGCAAAGCTTTCTTACTGTAAGAGAAAACAGGTAGGAGCTCTGATTGTAAAAGACAGAATGATTATTTCTGACGGATACAACGGCACTCCTTCCGGGTTTGAGAACTGCTGTGAAAATGAGGAAGGAAAAACGCATTGGTATGTACTGCATGCTGAAGCGAATGCCATACTGAAGCTTGCGGCCTCTACACAATCAGCAAAGGGAGCAACATTATATTTAACTCTTTCACCCTGTAAAGAATGCAGTAAACTGATTTTACAGGCGGGGATTACGAGATTAGTATATATTAATGAATATTCTGACGATGACGGAATATCATTTTTAAAAAATCATAATATAGAGATAGAACAGATATCAGATGTTGAATTAAAAAAATAAAACACAAATGACTTGGCAGGAAAAAATTAAAGATTTTGAAATTTTTCTTCGGTTCGAAAGAAATTTTTCAGAAAATACTCTCGACGCCTATATACGGGACATCAAAAAATTAAAAGAATATAGTGAGGAAAGTCTTGACAATATTGGTCCGGATGTTATCAGTTACGAACACATTCAGCAATATATTTTTTTACTTTCAAAACAAAAATTCAGTGAAAGGTCTCAAGCGAGATGGATATCTTCCATAAAGGCTTTTTTCAAATATTTAGTAGAAGACGAAATAAGAGAGGACAATCCGGCAACATTGCTCGAAGGCCCTAAATTGGGGCTATATCTTCCGGATACATTAAGCCTTCCCGATATCAACAAAATCATTAATGCCATAGAAGTTTCAACCGATCTGGGAAAAAGAAACCAGTGTATCATTGAGGTTCTGTATGGTTGTGGATTAAGGGTTTCCGAACTAATCGAACTGAAGATTTCCAATATCAACTTTAACGAGAAATTCATTAAAGTAACAGGAAAAGGAGACAAAACCAGGCTTGTTCCTTTGGCAGACTATACAGCTGAATTATTAAAGAATTACATTCAGGATGTACGTTCTAAAAACAAGATCAATAAAAAGCATGAAGATTGCCTTTTCTTAAACAGCAGAGGAACTTCCATGTCAAGAGTTATCGTGTTTCTGATTATAAAAGAATTAACGGATAAAGCAGGGGTTAACAAAAAGATTTCTCCTCACACCTTCCGCCACTCTTTCGCCACCCATCTTTTGCAAAATGGAGCAGATTTGCGTTACATTCAGGAAATGCTTGGTCATTCAAGCATTACCACCACAGAAATTTATACTCACTTAAAAACGGAAGAACTTCGCGATGTTATACTAAATTATCATCCTAGAAACATCAATATTACACAATGAAATTATTGAAATACTGCCCCAGCTGCGGCAAAGAATCCTTACAATGGAATAATGAAAAGAAATGGAGCTGCCCCGAATGCGGTTTTACATTATACAATAACGTAGCCGGAGCAGTAGCAGTTGTGATAAGATGTGGTGATGAAATTTATCTTACAAGACGAAACAGAGATCCTAAAAAAGGAAAGTTAGATTTAGCGGGAGGATTTGTAGACCCTAAAGAAAGCGCCGAAGAAACGTGCAAAAGAGAGCTTTTTGAGGAACTGAAATTAAAGGTTGATATTTCAAATTTAAAATATCTTACAAGCCTTCCTAATGTATATCAGTATAAAGAGATTGATTACAATACGATTGATCTTTTTTATGAATATCGTGTTTCAGAAAAGTTTGAAGTGAATCTGGAATTATCCGAAATCTCGGAAGCAGTTTGGATTCCTCTGAAAGAGCTTGATCTCCAAGAAATCGCCTTCGATTCTCAGAAGATCTTCTTTGAAAAATATTTACAATCTAAATAAAAAAAAATCGCAGAATGATCTGCGATTTTTTTTGTTTATTAATAAGAATTAGTTTTAATCATTTCCTCAAAATATTTCACCAGCAATGCTCTTTCTGCATCCGATAAGTTAGCCTCTTTGTGATAAACCATATATCCCGGCAAAGGCATGGCTTTAGTTTGAATTGTTTGGATAGATTTATCAAGCATACTTTTTTTCAGATCGGTATTATAAGTTCCCCACACAGAAAAATTAAGATGTTCCCTCCCTTCGTTAACATGGCTTTTAATTGACCAGGAAATAGGTGCAAAATAAGCGTATTTAGGATAGATCGTTTCATTGGAATGACAGTCATAACATGCCGACTTAATAAGGGTCCTGATTTTAGGCGGTGTTTTTTTGACATCCACAAAATTAACTGAACTTTTAACGGCAACATTCGTTTTATCAACCGGGATAAACTGAATAATAATAAGCCCGACAAGCACCCAAAATAATATTTTCTTTACAGTCGCCATACTCTCTTAACTTTTATTTAACTGGTGTTAAAACGCCCCTATCAGATTTAATAGGTTTAGTAGTAGTTGGCACTGTTGTACTATTAGTTCTGTTAAGGTCCTGAGTTTTAGTCTCCACTGTTGGCGATACATTTTTATTTGTAGGAGCCGTAGGAGTTTTAGGGCTATCCAACGTTCTTGTATCTTTTAAATCCCAATCTTCATTGGAATCCCATAATGGTCGTACTATAGCCTGTTTATAATATATATAAGCATCTTCAGCAAAAATATCCTTTTCCAAATCTGCCTCGTCCCAAAACTTATTTCCGTTATTATCAACGAGAATCCTTACAATATACTCTCCCGGCTTTAAGATATCAAACTTCACATAATCTCCTTTTGTATATTTTTGATACAATACTTTATCAGAGGAATCAAGCAATTGGATCCAATAATTGGCGGTCGGAGCATTGGTAAGCATGAATGCCAAGCTTCCGTAGTTTTCAACCTTATCTGCTTCAAAATCGAGACGGTAAGGATCTCCTATTTTATCATAGAATGAAGAAATGGTTTTACTTGGAATCGTAAGCTGATATTTTTTTCCAGCTTCGAAATTGGAGGTTACCAATACCTGATAAGGATTAGTTTCAGATATTCTGGCTGTAAATTCCTGGGTTACCGTACTATCCTTTTTCAATATCCACTTCTCAGGTTCTATTGAATTGATCATATAATTTGAAACAATGGTAAGGTCGGATTTAGGTGGTAAAAGAGCATTTCCGTTAGAAATGGTCATTTTATTCTTCGGATTATACTTATAGAACAATGAAGTTGTTAAAGCACTGTCTTTTATTCCCGCATCATACTTGAACTTTAAATTCTCAGTTACTGTCTGTCCAACATCGCTTTTCACGGCATCAAACCATATTTTTACAGAATCTGATTTTGGAGTATGAGTAATTTTTATATCCTTAAGTTTATCACTCAGAGGATTTACTTTTACATTTTCAGGATGTCCTTCAAAAGTCATGGTGATTCCTCCCGGCATCTCTTTCATTTCAACATACTTCAGTGGCTTTTTAGAAGGATAGATCTTAAGATTCAGGCCTGATATCGATTTTTCAAAATTGATCGGATCCTTCTGAAAACCTATTTTCTCTTTACCCGGGTCATATACTGAGTTCCCGTTCTCATCTTCAAAAGCTACAATTTTATATTTACCCGGTGACAGATAATTAAGTTCATAATATCCGTCATCATCCACTTTACTAATATAATAAGGCTTTTGTCTGTAATTCATGGTATCTTTTACCTGAAAAAGGCCGACAACCATTTTGTTTTCCCCAGTGCTTTTTTTAGTTGAAAGAGCATCTTTTATCTCCCCGCTGATGTATAAATCATCTATTTTATCTCCGGTAGAAAAAGCAAAATTGAAATATTTTAAAATATTACCCTCATTATTATCTGCTATTGCATTTCCGAAATTAAAATTATACGTGGTATTCGCCTGTAAAGTGTCCGTCCATTGAATCAAAAGAAATTTATTCGCAATACTGGAAGGAATAATTTTTTTAATATTTTTGATAGGTGGGGAAATACTCAGGTTTTTATTAATGTCCTTTAAAGTAATATATTCGTCAAAATCGATTCTGAGCTCCTTAATATCTCTGGGAACGTTAATTCTTGTGGTATCAATATTGGAGCTAAGAAACTTCGGTGCCAAAGAATCTTTTGGTCCACCAATAGGAGAACCCAATCTTGCACATGAATGCAAAAGAAAAGCAGCAACGAATAATAAAAAAAATCTTTTCATGAATACGTTTGAACAAAAGTAAACATTATTCTCCAAAAACTTCATTTCCTCCGTTCAAAGAATCTTTATTATCGTTCATCACCGTATGTAATTTCGCTTTTTGCTGTGGAAAATCTTCAAATAAGCCGGATAAAGCCAATGCTGTATAGACTCTTCCCGAATACTTATTACCAATAGCGACAATCGTGACTTTAGATTTCAGTAAATGAGCAAAAACCGAATTGGAACCATGCCACCATCCGTTGTGATAAGTCAGTTTTTCTCCGTTATCAAAAATCTTCATTCTAAAGCCCAAACCATAATTATTCATTCCGAACTTTTCATTGCTGTAAGGTTCAAAAACCATCTTCATCAATTCAGGTTTTAAAAAATCCTTTGAAAACATTGCTTTTGAAAAATTGAAAAGATCTCTCGGCGTAGTATATACATTTTTATCTCCATAGATAAGATCTAACCGATCTAAAGGATATAATTTATTCCCTCCAAAATAAAACGACTGAGAAGCTGTCGGAATATCCTTTTCCTGGAAAATATAAGTATTCTTCATTTTCAGCGGAGCAAAGACCATTTCTTCCATAGCCTTCGGAAAAGGCGTCTTTGTAACTTTTTCAATCAATAAGGCTAATAAAGCAAAATTGGTATTACAGTACATAAATCCGGTATCGGTATCTCTTGCCAGCTCAGGTTTGTATTTAATAATCATATTCAATACATCCTGATTCGTTATAAATGTCTTGGATAATTCTGCCGGTTCCGGTTTTATCTTTGTGATAAAATATTCATATTTCGGGAGGCCGCTTCTTTGATCTAATAACGTTTGAACAGTAACATTCGGGTAAGGAAATCCCGGAAAAAACTGTGACAGGTGATCCGATAATTTTATTTTTCCTGCTTCTATAAGCTTCATCATCGCCATTGCCGTCATGGTTTTTGAAACCGAAGCAACATGCAAAGGCGTATTTTTGCCAATAGGCATCTGATTTCCTTCCCTTCCGAAGCCTCTGTAGTTTTCGTAGAGTATCTCATCTCCTTTCGCCACCAAAATTCCTCCACTTAAATTTCCTTTTTCCCAAACCTTTTGATAATATTCATCAATATATTGCGTGATTGTATTTTTGTCAGAAAGTATTCTGTCGTCATCGGTAAAAACAGTATTTAAATCTACTTTTCCATAGTTTGGTAAACTGGAAGTGTAAACAGGTTCAGACTGTTTTTCTTCTTTCTTTTTACAGGAGATAACACCAAAAAATAAGGCGGAAATAAGTACAAAACTAAGCTTCTTCATGAATTTCTAAAATGAGCGGCAATTTAATAAAACCCTAAGAAAATATTAAATATGAGTCATATATTAAGACTTATTTAACATTATCAAGGCATAATTATAAAAACGAAGCTACAATTTTATCCACGATTACCTGTGCCAGTTTTTCTTTACTTTGATGCGTCCATCCGGCAATATGAGGGGTCACAATTGCTTTTTCCGAATGCAATAAATATTGTAATGTTTCATTTTCAGATTCTATATTCTCAAAAGAAGATTTCTCATACTCCAATACATCAAGACAGGCTCCTTTCACCTTTCCTGACTCAATCGCATCAACTAAACTTTTAGTTTCTACATTTTTCCCCCTTGCTGTATTCACAAAATAAAAATTATTCTTCATTTCAGCGATGAATGCCGAGTCAACAAGATAATGTGTTTCAGCAGTCAGAGGAATATGGAGACTTAAAACTTCGGCTTTTTCTTTTAATTCTTCCAAAGAAACCTGGGTTGCATATTCATCAGAAAGATCAGGAAGGATATCATAAAAAATCACTTTACATCCGAAACCGGAAAGTCGTTTTGCTGTTGCCTTTCCCATATTTCCATAACCGATTAAGCCCACCGTTTTACCAAGAAGCTCATCTCCCCTGTTTTCTTCACGAAGCCAGATCCCGTTTTTCACTTCCTGAGAAGCAATAAAAAGACGATTCATTAAAATCAGAAGCATTCCGACAACATGTTCTGCCACAGAATCTCTGTTTCCTTCAGGAGAATTAATCAGCTGTATGCCCAATTTTTCAGCTACGGGAATATCAATATTTTCCATTCCTGCTCCTACTCTTGCAATGAATTTCAGATTTTTTGCCTTTTCTAGAAAGTTCTTATCCAAAGGAATCCTGCTTCTTATAATCACCCCGTCATAGTTTTCAATTTTACTGCAAACCTCATCATAAGAAGACGTAAAATCTTCTTCCAGGATACAATTTTTAGCCAAAAGCTGTTCAGTAATAAGCGGGTGATTTTTATCAAGGAGTAAAATTCTCATAGAAGGCATAATTCTTTATATTTGTTGTTGCAAAGGTAAGTTTCAGAGATCGAGAAACCTCTTTTGTGAGATAGAATTTTTCAATTTTTTCATCTTATGAAGTTACATAAGTTTATTTTCGGACTTTCCATATTGTTATTGGCAGGCTACAGTGTTTTTTTAGCTGTTAAGTTTCCCTCTATTAAGGAAATTATTCCCGTTCACTATTCTTCCGGAGGAGCAGATGGTTTCGGAAGTAAAATGTTTTTGTGGCTGGAAGTCGGTATTAATGCAATTCTATTATTTTTTATAGGATTAATTATCGCATATCCGCAAAAGGCATTTGGAAAGGAAAGCGATTTTCTGGAAACCTCCAGAGAAAAAGCAATAAAAAACCGACAAATATTTTTGTCGGTGCTATCTGTAATAATTACATTAATTTTTTGTGGCCTCTCTTTAAAAGAGATTATTTAAGCTTCCTGAAAAAGTTTCTTTAATTCTATAGATTCCGAAGGTTTCATTCTTCCGGAAAGAATCAGTGATAATTCTTTTCTTCTTAATGCTGCTGCAAAACGGTCTTTTTCAAGTTCTGTTTCAGGCTCCATTTCCGGAATCGGAATCGGTCTGTTAAATTCATCTACTGCCACGAAGGTATAGATCCCAGAGTTGGTATGTATTTTTTTCTGATTGATCGGATCATCCAGCCAAACATCCACATAAATTTCCATTGATGTGGAAAAAGCTCTTGAAACTTTAGATTCCATCACAACAATCCCTCCTTCAGGAATAGGATAATCAAACGATACGTGATTTACAGATGCCGTCACCACTCTTCTTTCACAATGTCGGGTTGCGGAAATTGATGCACATCGGTCCATTCTTGCCAGCAATTCTCCACCAAAAAGATTTCTCAGCTGATTGGTATCATTGGGAAGTACAATATTCGTCATCACCGTCAAAGATTCTGACGCTTTTTTTATTTTTGCCATTTCGATTTAAATTTTGGAGCTGTGGATCTAACCGGTTTCGCAACAGCTGGTTTTATAATAGAATCTTTTCTTAAAGAATCTTTTTTCAAAGTATCTGAAACTTTCATGGTTGCAGAATCTACTTTTACAGGAACTATTTTTTCTATTCTCTTTGTTTTAGTCTGCACAGAAACACTGTCAAAAGACTTTTTCCCGAAAATAAGCTCTTGTTGAGAATACCCCAGATAAGCAATCCCTAATACAGGAACTACCACAAGGAATGTCCAAAGAATAGATTTATTGAATGTATAATCTTTTTTAGACTCTACAGATTTCTCTTTCTTTTCAGAATTTTTAATATCAGAAATTCTGATTTCTTCCAATCCGTAAAAATCAGGGCGATCATTTTCAAGACGGTTTCCACTGAAACTAATCTGATCATCGTGTATAAAAAGCTTTCCTAAATTCTGGATTTCCAACACCTGATCTGCCTGAAGTTTTTTCTTCCAAAAATCGGTCTGAATCTTCAAATCACTCTTAGAAGCTCCTAGTGACATTTGTTTTTGAGCAGCAATAAAAGCAGCTAATTCATCAGACTGGATTTCGTAATCCGGAGAAAAAGCAATCTGACTTGCAGGAGGCAGGATACTTCCATTATCTGAATTGATAATTGCTTTTGAATTTTCTAAAGAAAACACACCAAAGCCCGGAACCACGACGCTTCCAAACTGTTTCAAATATTCTAAAATGTATGCTGAAATATTCATTTGGTGGCAAATTTATAACTTTTCCCTGACTTCTTGAAGCATTTTTCATTATAAAAAAAGATTCTCAAAAAGCTTATTTTTCTGAATTTATTAATCAATTCTCACCATTATGCTTATTATATTTAGATTTTAATAGATAAAAAACATTTTAAACGCATCAAAAACAGCATCCTTTTGAATTTTCAGTTTTATGTTTTTCATAATTTTTAGCCATAAAATTGATTAAAAACAAAAAAAGACTGCCGAAGCAGTCTCAAAATCTAACTTTTACTTTTTACTATATAATATTTTAAATATAGCTGATTGATTAATGTGTTTTCCAGCTTACCCCCAACATGAAATTGGTTCCCGCCTGTGAAAAATAATAAGGATTTCCGTCCCAAACTGCGCCGTTATTTACGTATTTCTTATTGAAAATATTGTTTACCAAAAGCTTTAAGGCAACTTCATGATGAGCGATCGTAAATTGATATTGGGCATTAAAATCCGTTAAAAGATAATCTTTCAGTTGCAAGTTCTTATCTTCAGAATTATCAAGATATTGTTTTCCTACATATTGGTTCATCAACGCAAACTGGAAATTTTTTGTAGGACTGAATTTCAAACCTAAATTGGCAATAATGTCCGGAGAAAAGGAAATCTGTGTATTTCCAAGATTTTTCACCTCCGTTTCGTTTTCTGTTTTGAAATCTAAATTTCTGTTGTTACTGAAACTCACATTTCCTGTCAGCTCCCATTGTTTTGAAAGCTTCGCCAATGCGCCCAATTCAATTCCGCTTCTGTAGCTTCTCCCTGAATTGGTTCTGATAAAAGCCCCTACATTATTCAGCTCCCCATTCAATACCAGTTGATTCACATAATACATATAATACAGGTTGGCTGTAAACGATACAATTCCGAACTGTCTTTCAAAACCAGCCTCGAAATCATGAAGCTTCTCCGCCTTCACATCATTGTTAGCTAACAAATCATCCCTATTCGGTTCGCGGTGTGCATGGGCATAGGAAACAAAAATCTTCCCATTTTCTATTTTATAATTAGCCCCCACTTTTGGATTAAAAAATAGCCAGTTTTTATCCAGATTAGCTCCTTCATCATCTCCCGCCGTGATTATTTTAGTATCATAATCTACATTTCTAAGCTGAAGGTCTCCGAAGAATTCAAAATCGTTAACTCTTACCAAAGCTTTTGCAAAACCTGAAACTTCATTTTTCACAGAACGACCTCTGTAATATTCGTGCTCATCAATCTGAGGAAGAAAAACCCCGGTCACATTTCCATAATGCCTTCCATAATACTGATTTGCCACTGCTCCGAAGTTTACATCAATACTTCCCAGTTTTCCGTATAGTGTGGAAACGATACCGTAAAAATCATTATTCAGCCATTTTTTTCTGATGAAATCAGAGTATTCTTCACCATTTACATCTGGCAAATTATATCTTGCAAAAGGATCGCCCTGTTTGTAATTTTCATAATACCCCTTTCCTTTCGTATAATGCAAAGTTGTTTCTAAATTCCACTTATCATTAAACTTTTGTTCCCAAAGCAATTGGTAGTGGTTTTGCCTGTAATTATCGGTTTCATTATCATAAAACCCAATAATGTTTTCCCATCCAGAATCATAAATGGCTCCCGATGGATTAAATTTCGGATTCGTCTCCCAGGTTTCTCTGTCAATTCCGTTCCAGGCCTGATACGTTTTTTCTTTCCCTCCGAAAGCCATTAAACGGATTCTTGTTTTTCCTTCTTCATATAATGCCGTCAAATTGTAAGAATCCAGCTTCGAAAAAGCCCTGTCAATATAGCCATCAGAATTGATATGCGTATAACGTCCCATTACCGAAAGACGGTTTCCCCAGAATTTCCCGGAGCCGATTTCTGCAGAATACTTATAGGTATTGAATGAACCGTAACTATCGTCTGTTTTAAAGTAAAACTTTTCTTCGGGATCTCTTGAAATCACATTAATACTTGCGCCAAACGCCGCAGATCCATTATTCGATGTTCCTACCCCTCTCTGAATTAAAATCTGAGATGCGGAACTCGTCAGATCCGGAACATTCACAAAAAAAGTCCCCTGACTTTCAGAATCATTATACGGAACACCATTCATCATCACGTTGATTGCCGTTCCCGAAACTCCACGAATTCTAAAACCTGTGTAACCCACTCCATTTCCTGCATCTGAGGTAGAAATGATAGAGGTTTGATTTTTAAGTAAAATAGGTAAATCCTGTCCAAGATTTTTACTGTCCAAATCTTTCTGAACATTAATAATTTCCTTCGCAACCGGAAGTCTTTTGGTAAAATTAACAGCTTCAATTTCCTTTATTTTCAAGGAATCGGTATTTTGCGCCTGCAAAAAAGCGAAAGAGCCTACACTAAGCCCTAAAAAAAATAATCCTTTCATTCTATAAATTTTTAAAATTTAATGAATAAAAGGGGATTGATAAGATATTATACAGTTTCAGCTCTGAAGCCGAATTCCCTAAACAGCATTACCCGTTCTAGGTTCGTTGGGTATAATCTCAGCCTGTTACAGCACCCCTTTATTTCGACTGCAAAATTAGGATTTTTTCTGCTTACAGCTAGACAATTTTAATATTTTTTGTTTCTGACGTCTACATAATAATAGTTTTTACCATCTTTTGAAACCTCAAACATTCCTCCAAGTTTCCAGCTATAATTCAATTTAATATCTTCATATTCAAAAGGAATAATGGTTTTATTATCTTTATTGATCACACCGAATTTATTGTTGGCCACAGCCACGATCATAGGATTTTCTAAATCATTGCCTTCCAAAACGTACAACATCTCATATTGAGGGGGAATCTGGAATTTAAAGGTGACTTTAGAATTTTTATAAAGATGATTATCTCCAAGCCCGAAAAGATATTTATCCTTATAAACGCCGTATTTTTGTTTTATATAGGTATTTTTACATTTTCCTAAATCCGAATCTTTATAACGATAAACTTTTTTCCCATAAACATCAATCCTGTAAGAAATCTGATCTTTCTCTACCGTTGCATATTCATTGCTTCCATATTTCCTTACACTTTCATTCGGAGAATTAAGCAGATTACAATCTTCCGCAAAAAACATGGCAATATAAAATTCCGCAGGAATGATCATTTGCCCTTTTTGATTGACATAACCTACCTTACCATTTTCCCTTTTGGGGATAAGCAAGGGAACATCTCCGTATAGCGATATCAAATCAGGGCGATTAGGATTTACTCTGGCAAACTGTGTGGTTCCGGGAAATTGTGTTTCACTTTTTGAAGCTACCCGGCTGGACTGCGAAAGAAGTACACTAAACAGAAATACTGCAAAGAGTCGATAAATATTTTTCATGGTATGTTTTTGTGATACTAAAATACGCATATTTTTAACATTTTGAAAAAGATTGTAATACTCAAATACTTTGAAGATCAAAATATAATAGATTATTTAAAAATCATATTTATAAAGAATCTAAATAAATTAATTCTCATAAAATTTTAAAAATTCGTAATTTTGGGAACATTTTTTAGCGTTTGATAATATAAAAACATTATAAAGAAATAATTTCTGACATAAGTTTACAAAAACAATATTCTTAGAGTATGTTTTTCATCAAATATTATACCCAAACTCTTAAAAAATAACACAGATTATATTCAGTGATCTTCTAAAGTCGCTCAGAACTAAGATATGAAACTCTGTTATAATCTACCTAAAGATTGAAAAGACTTCTATTATTATGAATATGTATCAGGATTACATCCAAGAAATTGCAGAAAGAAAAAACCAGGGGCTACATCCAAAGCCAATTGACAGTGCAGAATTATTAAGCGAAATCATCGCACAAATTAAAGATACAGCTAATGAATACAGGGCTGACTCTCTTAATTTTTTCATTTACAACACTTTACCAGGAACAACAAGTGCTGCAGGTGTAAAAGCTCAGTTTTTAAAAGAAATCATTCTTGGCGAATCTGTAGTAGAAGAAATTTCTCCCGCTTTTGCTTTCGAATTATTATCCCACATGAAAGGAGGGAAATCCATCGAAGTATTGTTGGATTTAGCTTTAGGCAATGATACTGCTATCGCTCAGGAAGCTGCAAAAGTTCTTAAAACTCAGGTTTTCCTTTATGATGCGGATACCAACCGATTGAAGGAAGCTTATGAAAGCGGTAATGAAATTGCAAAAGAAATCCTTGAAAGCTATGCAAAAGCGGAATTCTTCACTAAACTTCCTGAAGTTGCTGAAGAAATCAAAGTGGTAACTTTCATCGCTGGTGAAGGTGATATTTCTACCGACCTGCTTTCTCCTGGTAATCAGGCACACTCAAGATCCGACCGTGAACTGCACGGAAAATGTATGATTACTCCTCAAGCTCAGGAAGAAATCAAAGCTTTACAGGCCCAGCATCCTGATGCAAGTGTAATGCTGATCGCAGAAAAAGGAACAATGGGTGTTGGTTCTTCCCGTATGTCCGGAGTAAACAATGTTGCTCTTTGGACGGGGAAACAGGCAAGTCCTTACGTACCATTCGTAAACATAGCTCCGATCGTTGGAGGAACAAACGGAATCTCTCCTATTTTCTTAACAACAGTTGATGTAACCGGAGGTATAGGAATCGACCTTCAGAACTGGGTTAAAAAATATGACGAGAACGGAGAATTAGTGAGAAATGAAAAAGGAGAACCTGTTTTGGAAGAAGCTTATTCTGTAGCGACAGGAACCGTTCTTACCATTAATACAAAAACTAAAAAATTATACAACGGAGATAAAGAGCTGAAAGATATTTCAAAATCATTTACTCCTCAAAAATTAGAATTTATCAAAGCAGGAGGTTCTTATGCCATCGTTTTTGGTAAAAAAATCCAAACGTTTGCTGCAAAAACTTTAGGAATTATCCCTCCAACGGTTTTTGCTCCTTCTAAAGAAATCTCTATTGAAGGACAAGGTCTTACTGCCGTTGAAAAAATCTTCAACAGAAATGCAGTAGGAGTTACACCAGGAAAAGTTTTACACGCAGGTTCTGACGTTCGCGTTGAAGTAAATATTGTTGGATCCCAGGACACAACGGGTTTAATGACCGCTCAGGAATTGGAATCTATGGCTGCAACGGTGATTTCTCCAATCGTAGACGGAGCTTATCAGTCAGGATGCCACACCGCTTCAGTTTGGGATAAAAAAGCACAGACGAATATTCCTAAATTAATGAAATTCATGAACGATTTCGGGGTAATCACAGCTCGTGACCCGAAAGGTGAATACCACGCCATGACAGACGTTATTCACAAAGTTCTTAACGATATTACGGTTGACGAATGGGCAATCATTATCGGAGGTGACTCTCACACGAGAATGTCTAAGGGTGTTGCTTTCGGAGCTGACTCCGGAACGGTAGCTCTAGCTTTGGCAACAGGTGAAGCTTCAATGCCGATTCCTGAATCTGTGAAAGTGACTTTCAAAGGAGAAATGAAGGAACATATGGATTTCCGTGATGTGGTTCATGCAACTCAGGCTCAGATGCTGAAGCAATTTGACGGAGAAAATGTGTTCCAGGGAAGAATTATCGAAGTTCATATCGGAACACTTCCGGCTGACCAGGCGTTTACATTCACAGACTGGACTGCAGAAATGAAAGCTAAAGCTTCTATCTGTATCTCTCAGGATAATACCTTGATTGAATCTTTAGAGATTGCGAAAAGCAGAATCCAGATCATGATTGACAAAGGTATGGATAATCACAATCAGGTTCTTAAAGGATTAATTGAAAAAGCAGATAAAAGAATTGCTGAAATCAGAAGTGGTGAAAAACCAGCTTTAACTCCTGATGCCAATGCTAAATATTATGCAGAAGTAGTTGTTGATCTTGATGCCATCGTAGAACCGATGATCGCTGACCCGGATGTAAACAACGAAGATGTTTCTAAAAGATATACGCACGACACTATCAGAGATCTTACCTACTACGGGGGTGAGAAAAAAGTTGACCTTGGTTTCGTAGGCTCTTGCATGGTTCACAAAGGGGATTTAAAAATCGTTTCTCAGATGTTGAGAAATCTTGAAAAACAAAATGGTAAAGTAGAATTCCAGGCTCCATTGGTGGTAGCTGCTCCTACTTATAACATTATTGATGAATTAAAGGCTGAAGGCGACTGGGAATTACTGGAAAAATATTCAGGTTTTGAGTTCAACGATGCTGCTCCAAAAGTAGAAGCCCGTACTCAGTATGAAAACATGATGTACCTTGAGCGCCCGGGATGTAACCTTTGTATGGGTAACCAGGAAAAAGCTGAAAAAGGAGATACCGTTTTAGCGACTTCTACCCGCCTATTCCAGGGAAGAGTGGTTGAAGACTCTGAACGTAAAAAAGGAGAATCTTTATTGGCTTCGACTCCGGTAGTTGTTTTATCAGCTGTAATGGGAAGAATTCCAAGCATCGACGAGTACAAAACAGCTGTTGAAGGAATCGATTTGACAACTTTTGTTCCTCCTATCAAAGAATTGGTAGCAGTTGGTCATTAATATGAGCACATAATAGTCGAAAGACTATTTTTTATAATAATTAAATGGGAGATTTCTTTTTGAAGTCTCCCATTTTTGTTTAGAACCGTTCTATTTAAGATAAATAACAATTATTTTATCCTACATCAATGTTAAAAAATCATTTTTTCCTTAAATTCATAGTCATAAAATATTTTAATCATTTATCCTATTTATCCTTTATATAAAGCGTAGGAATAGATTTTGATATATAGCATTAAGTAAAAATTCCGCCTAAACCACGGAAAACCTATAAAAAAGAATAAAAAAATTAGATATGACTTTTGATATTGATATGATCAAAAAAGTGTACGAGCGTTATCCTGAGAGAATTGCTGCTGCAAGACAGATCGTGGGAAAACCCCTTACTCTTTCAGAAAAAATCCTTTACACTCACCTTTGGGAGGGAAATGCAACACAAGAATATGAAAGAGGAAACTCTTATGTAGACTTTGCACCGGACAGAGTTGCCATGCAGGATGCCACTGCGCAAATGGCTCTTTTACAATTCATGCAGGCCGGAAAAGCTAAGGTTGCTGTTCCTTCAACTGCTCATGCCGACCACCTGATTCAGGCGAAGGTAGGAGCTGATAAAGATCTGCAGGAAGGAATCAATAAAAACTCGGAGGTTTTCAACTTTTTGAGTTCTGTATGTGATAAATACGGAATCGGTTTCTGGAAACCGGGAGCCGGGATTATTCACCAGGTAGTACTAGAGAATTATGCTTTTCCGGGAGGGATGATGATCGGTACAGACTCTCATACGGTAAATGCAGGTGGACTTGGAATGGTAGCAATTGGTGTAGGTGGAGCTGATGCAGTAGATGTGATGGCAGGAATGGCTTGGGAGCTTAAAATGCCAAAATTGATCGGGGTAAAATTAACCGGTAAAATGAACGGATGGACTTCTGCAAAAGACGTTATCCTAAAAGTAGCAGGAATTCTTACCGTAAAAGGAGGAACAGGATGCATCGTAGAATATTTCGGAGAAGGAGCAAAATCTCTTTCAGCAACAGGTAAAGGTACCATCTGCAACATGGGTGCTGAAATCGGGGCTACAACTTCTACTTTTGGATATGATGACTCTATGAGAAGATATTTGGCAGCTACAGGAAGACAGGATGTAGTAGATGCTGCTGATAAAATTGCTGAACACTTAACGGGTGATCCTGAAGTATACGCAAATCCTGAACAATATTTTGATCAATTAATCGAAATCAACCTTTCTGAATTGGCGCCTCACTTAAACGGGCCTTTCACTCCGGATTTGGCAACGCCTGTTTCTGAATTCAGAGCTAAAGCGGAAGCAAACGGATGGCCTCTGGAAGTAGAATGGGCATTAATCGGTTCTTGTACTAACTCTTCTTATGAAGATTTATCAAGAGCAGCTTCTATCGTTGAAGATGCCGTAGCTAAAGGGGTGAAGCCAAAAGCTATTCTAGGGATTAACCCTGGTTCTGAGCAGGTAAAATTCACAGCAGAAAGAGACGGATTCTTAAATTCTTTCAGAAAATTTGAAAATGCAAGAATCTTTACCAATGCTTGCGGACCTTGTATCGGACAATGGGATAGAGAAGGTGCTGAAAAAGGAGAGAAAAACTCCATTATCCACTCTTTCAACAGAAACTTTGCGAAAAGAGCAGACGGTAATCCAAATACTCATGCATTCGTAGCTTCACCGGAAATGGTAGCTGCTGTTGCAATTTCAGGAAGATTAGACTTCAACCCGATTACAGATACATTAACTAATGAAGCAGGTGAACAGATCAAATTAGACGAGCCTAAAGGGTTTGAACTACCGGAAAAAGGATTCGCTGTAGATGACAATGGATATCAGGCTCCATCTGAAGACGGTTCAAACGTTGTGGTAAATGTAAGTCCTACTTCAGACAGACTACAGTTACTGGAAGAATTCCCGGCTTGGGATGGTAAAAACATTACCGGAGCAAAAGTCTTAATCAAAGCTTTCGGAAAATGTACAACTGACCACATTTCTATGGCTGGACCTTGGTTGAAATACAGAGGTCACCTTGATAACATTTCAAACAATATGTTGATCGGGGCTGTCAATGCTTACAATATGGAAACCAACAAAGTTAAAAATGAGCTAACCGGTGAATATGGCGAAGTTCCTGCTGTACAGAGAGCTTACAAAGCTGCCGGAGTTCCTACGATCGTTGTTGGAGATCAAAACTATGGGGAAGGCTCTTCAAGAGAGCACGCTGCAATGGAACCAAGACATCTTGGTGTAAAAGCAGTTCTGGTAAAATCATTTGCGAGAATCCACGAAACGAACCTTAAAAAACAAGGAATGTTGGGAATTACTTTCGCCAATGAAACTGATTATGATAAAATCCTGGAGGATGATACCGTAAACTTCTTAGATCTTGATCAGTTTGCTCCAGGAAGGCAATTGACATTAGAATTCATTCACAAAGACGGAACTAAGGATATCATTATGGCTAATCATACTTATAATGATCAGCAAATTGACTGGTTTAAAGCGGGATCAGCTTTAAATCTGATTAAACAACAAGAGAAAAATTAATTGTTAGATTTAATTAATCATAGAAAAAGCAACTTCATCTGAAGTTGCTTTTTCACTTTATTTTAGCCAGAAGATTCATTCTGTAGCTCTCTCCTATCGGAATTTCCTGTTCAGAAAGCAGTGTCACTTTTTTGCTCCCTAAATTTTTAATCTGATTTAAATTAAGAATAAAAGATTTATGAATCCTTACAAAAGAATTTTCAGGAAGCTGTAACTCCATCGATTTTAAAGTATCCAAAACAATATATTCCTGTTCCGACGTTCTGATATTAACATAATCTTTGATGCTTTCCACATACAAAATATCTTCAAAATTGATTCTGTGCTGCTGTCCGGATGATTTTACAAAGAAATGGGCATCTTCCTTATTTTCATTGATAACAAAACGTTCCTGTGCCTTTAAAGCACTTTTATAAAACCGTTCAAAGGAAATCGGTTTTAGAAGATAATCAACAATGTTGTGCTCATATCCTTCGAGAGCATATTCGGAGTAAGCCGTTGTTAAAATATATTTCAGTTTATTTCCTAAAATTTTCATGAAATTGATCCCTGTAAGTTCAGGCATTTGAATATCAAGAAAAACCAGATCAGATTCATTATTCTGAATAAACTCTAATGCTTCGATAGGATTTTCGGTAGAGAAAATCAGTTCAAGAAAAGGAACTTTCTGAACATAATTTTCCAAAAGAGAAATTGCCAATGGTTCATCATCTACTACAATACATCTAATCTTATTCATTTCGTAAATCAATTTTTAAATCTACGACAAATTCTGTTTGCGAATCCTTTATATTCAATTCATATTTTTTAGGATAGAGGATTTCCAGTCTCTTTTTTACATTCTCAATTCCGATTCCCGAAACGGAATCCTTCATTCTTTCTTTTTTATAATTTAAAAGATAAAAATGCAAGATTTGATTGTTATCCGAAATTTTCATTAGAAAACCTTTATCACGGAAATCTCCGTGTTTGAACGCATTCTCCACAAAAGGAACTAAGATCATTGGTGAGATATTCAATTTAGGATGACTGATATTTTTTTCAAATACTAATAATTCAGGATCTTTGATTCTTAATTTTTCAAGAGCAGTCAAACTATCAATATATCCGATTTCTTTATCTAAAGTGATAGCATCTTCACCCAAATCTTTTGTACTATACCTCAATAGCTGACTCAATTCTTCGAGCGCAGGCAATGCCTTATCCGACTTTTGGTAAACCAAAGAATAAATATTATTTAAAGAATTAAAAATAAAATGCGGATTGATTTGTGTTTTTAAAGCCTGTAATTCCGCTGTTTTTCTAGCTTCAATGAGTTCGGATTTTTCCTGTTCAGCTTTCATGGAATATTTAAAAAACCAAAAAGTTGTACTGATGAAAATTGTTGTACTGCTGTAAAAAATATTATCAAAAAAATAAAATCCGAAACTTATTCCTTTTGCATAATTTCTGATACCGAAAAACTGAGGTAAAAACATCTCTTCTGCAAAATATCTTACCATCACAAATGCCGCTACACCAAGGAAAAAGGCGAAAAAGGATTTATACAGTTTATCTGCATCAAAGAACTTCGGAACTACAATAAAATAATTGACGTAAAAACAAGTAATACTCGTAATAAAAAAGGTAATGTTAAAGATCGTATTCTTTGAATGAAAAACAAAATAAGGAACGAGAACAGCACCCGTTACATAAATTACCCAGAAGAAAAGATGTAGATAAAAAAGCTTGCTTATTTTCATACAACAAAAATAGATTTTATAATAAGTCCAAACCTTATTTTTCGACAAATGGTTCATTTTATCCGATGAAAATTGTTTTATCCTACTTCATTCTGCGTTGGTCGAAACAATATTTCACATCAATCATAGGGCTTATAAATTTGTCAAAAAAATCAATCTCATGAAAACATTGTTATACACGGTTTTAGTTTGTTTATCAACATTCATTTCTGCACAGAAAAAACCATCAGAATATTTCCCAAATCCTAAAACGAAAGTTCTAGTGGTGGGTTCATTCCATTTTGACTATCCTAATCTGGATGCTCACAAAACGGAAAAAAACGATCAGGTCGATGTTTTATCTCCCAAGACTTCACAGGAAGTGACTGAGCTTGTCAATTATATCAAAAAATTTAAGCCCACAAAGATTGCGATTGAAGCATTTCCGAGCTGGAATGCCAATCAGAAATTAAACGAATATAAAGAAGGTAAACACACAAATAAAAGAGATGAAAGATACCAAATTGCGATGCGTACAGCGAAAGAATGTAACCTAAATGAATTGTATAGCATAGATGCCGAATCTGTTTTGGACGATTTGCAGGAAAGATTCGGAAAGACAGATTCATTATATTTTAAAAATCTAAGTGCGGATTATGATTTCTTAAGTGATGATGTCATTTCAAAACAGTATAATAGCTTTTTTAAAAGTACAGAACCTAAAAACTTCAAATCTCTTCTTGAAATGTTCAAATTCATGAACAGTAAAGAATATCATCAATATGAATATGGTGCTTATCTGAATGGAGACTTTAAACTGAGAGAACACGATGGCGCGGATATGCTGGCTTTGTACTGGTACAACAGAAACCTTAGAATGTTCAGAAATATTCAGAATATTCCTCATAATTCTGAAGATCGGATCTTAGTAGTGGTTGGAAACGGCCATGCTTCTGTTTTAAGACAGTTATTTACCTCATCACCAGAATTTGATTACATCGAATTTGATTCATTAAAGTAAAAATTACAACACCTTATAAACCTGACAACATATTTAATTACTTAAAATAGCTACTGTAATTTGTAACAAAAAATATTTTTCTGCGTCTAACCCTATAGTAGAAAAAAACATTATGAAAAAAACGATTATTGCTTTATCTTTTTTGGGAACTATATTCACATATGCTCAGGAAAAAACCAATAGCCCAGTTAAAGAAAAGCAAATTGAAGGGGTAACCATTACTAAAACTAAAAAAGCCGTTGAACAAAAAGCTGACCGTACGATTTTTGATTTTTCTGAACAGCCTGCTCTAAATTCCGGTTCATCCCTAGAAGGTATTAAAAAACTTCCGGGTATGGTAGTGACCGACATCGCAGGAATGATGTACCAGGGAAAACCTTTACAGGTATATATGGACGGAAGACCATTGAATATTTCCACCAACGACTTAACTGCCTTTTTAGAAGGAATGCCTGCTTCTTCTATTGAAAGAATGGAAGTAGTAACACAGCCAGGCGCAGAATTTCCGGCAACTTCAGGAGGTGCAATTTTAAATATTATTACTTCTAAATCTGCCAAAAGCTATCTTACAGCCACCTATTCCGGAGGATACCGTTTTTCGGATTATGATAAATTCAGAAATAAGTTTAACAACAGTATTGTTCTAAACTCCAAAAACAAGTGGTTCGGGTGGCAATTCAGTGCAGGACAGACTTATAATGAGTCATTCAGCAGTAATGAAATGGATGACGTATCGAAAGGATTTAATGATAAATATGCCCGCTCATATTTCGCAAAAGCGGCTACTACTTTTGAACTAGGGATGGACAGGTTATTATTGAATTACGACTTCTTTACTTCCAATAATGATTCTTATAATACTTCTGAAGGAACAGCGAATTTTGAATATCCTCAAAAATCTCAAAATTTTGTAACAGCTGATTATATTAATGATGGGAAAAGTAAAAACCAAAACTATAGAAACGAGTTTACAGCAACTTATCAGAAAAGATTTAATGATAAAAGCCAAAAATTAGATTTCAAATTCAATTATGCTAATTTCCGAAACAATTTTGACCAAAATGCGATCAATACAATTTATATTCCTAATACGAACCCTGTGATGCAGCCATCTCCTGCAGAAAATGCTTCTACTCAAAATGCCTACAATATGAGAGTGGATTATTCTCAGCCGATCAAGCTTTTGGAAGAAGGAAAAATCAGCGTAGGAGGTATGTATGATAAATTGGATTTTGAGACAGATTTTATGGGCATTGAAAATCTCGATTACCAAAGGCAGACTGCTTCTATGTACGCAGAATTGAATACTAAACTTAAAAAATTCAGCTTCATAGCAGGTTTGAGAGCGGAAGACTATGACATTTCCGGAAAATCCTTAAACTTAGACAATGGAAAGTGGGATGATTTAAGAGCATTTAAAAAATTCCAGTTGTTCCCCAATGCAAGTATCCAATATGATATTGCCAAATCATTCTATTTCAATCTGAATTATAACCGAAAGATTACTTTGCCGAGTACAGGACAGTTAAACCCTAACAATACGACCTTCCAAAATCCTAATGTAAACATTTCAGGAAATCCGAATGTTCAGCCTACCATTTTCGATAATTTCGAAGCCAAACTAAGCGCTTTTGATTATGCCTTTATTAGCTATAACGTAAGCAAGGTAAGCGACCAGGTAATGATGTACGTGGAGAAAGACGGGTATAACATTTCCCAAACTAATGTTAATATCAGCTCTTTAACGCAACACAGTTTCAATATTGGTTTGCCAGTTCCGTTGATGATATTCAGCAAACCATTGAGCGAAATCATGAAATTCGACTTCAATCCTGACAAGATTAATTTTCTTTATTTCTATGCAGGATACCAATTTCAGAATATTAAAGAAATTACGGATAAGAAAGGGATGTGGTTCTTTAATGTATCAGGACAATTTATTCTTCCGAAGGGAATTAAGTTTTCTCCAACTTTGTCTTATTCAACCAAAGGGAATTATTATTTCTTCCAATCTACCCAACCGATCATGAATCGTGTTGACCTGAATCTGAGCAAGAAATTTGACAGTGACCGATTGACAGTAAGCCTTTTTGCCAACGATATCTTCAACAGCAGCAGAATGAATTTCAAAACGGTAAATACTCCTACTCCTATCTATCTGAATAACCGATGGGACAGCCGAACTTTCGGAATTTCTGTAAATTATAAAATTCCTACGAGGAATAAACTGGCTAAAGTAGATCAAAATATTCTCAACACCGAAACTCCAAAAGATGACAATGGCGGAGTACTGAATCAGGGACAGTAATATATACAATCGAAAACGAGTCAGCAATATTTTGCTGACTCGCTTTCTTTAACAATATAATTTAAAAATCAATTGTATGGAATCTCCATTCCAACGTATCAATCAGTGTCAATTGATTTAAATGTAAAGGTAAATCCGTTATTATTTTTAAGGTCAGATTGGCCATCATACTTCCTACAATTCCTGGTAATGCGCCCAGAACTCCCAGGCTGTCGCAATCAGGAAGATTTTCATCGAAAGGCGGTTCTGGGAAAATATCCCGCAAATTTTTGCTTCCGTTACAATTGAAAATCGCAACCTGTCCTGAAAAACCAAGAATACTTCCGTACACTAAAGGCTTTTTCAGTTTCACACAAACATCATTAACTAAATATCTCGTTTTAAAATTATCCGACCCGTCGATAATAATATCAAACCCGGAAATAATTTCTTCTGCATTAGCCTCATTAATCTTTTGCTCTATTCCAATAAATTTAACCTGATGATTTAGCTTTTTCACAAATTCTTCAGCACTTTTCACTTTAGAAATCCCAATAGAGTTTTCATTATGAATGGTTTGTCGGTTCAAATTATGGAGTTCAACCTCATCAAAATCTGCTACTCCTAACTTACCGACTCCTGCTGCAGCTAAATATTGGATTACAGAACCTCCCAGACCTCCTGCTCCAATCACCAATACTTTAGCATTCATAATTTTTCGCTGACCTTCCAATCCTATTTCCTCTATAAAAATTTGTCGACTATATCGTGCAAAAACATCTTCGTTTTTCATTTTCTTTTCTGATTTATTTGAACCATTAAGATTTTTTTAGAAGTTGAGAAGAATTAAGTATTCACAAGTGAATAAAATAAGCTGAATACTAAAAAATATTTTCCAATATTTTCTTAATTAGACTTAACCCTTAAATAAAATCTTAATGGTTAAAAATGTTTTAAACTCCACTATAAACAGCATCCCAATCTTTCATAATTGGATCATAGCCGGCTTTTTTAATAATCGTTTTAATTTCTTCCATACTTCTTTCATCACTGGTCTCAAATTGCTCCAAAGATTCTTTATCAACTGCATAACCGCCTGGATTGGTTTTTGAAGCCGCGCTCATTGCCGTTGCTCCCAGTGATATGATATGATCCCTGAACTTTTCATTTTCTCTTGTAGAAATAGAAATTTCCAACTCTTCATTCCAGATTCTGTAAGCGCAGATCAATTGCAACAAATCTCTGTCTGACATGATAAAATTAGGTTCAATAATTCCTTCCGCGGGCCGAAGCCTCGGAAAAGAAACCGAATATCTGCTCTTCCAGTATTGCTTCTGAAGATAATCAATATGGAGGGCATTGAAAAAACTGTCAACCCTCCAGTCTTCCAGACCAAGCAAAACTCCTAATCCTATTTTATGAATCCCTGCTTTTCCTATTCTGTCAGGTGTCTCCAGACGAAAATTGAAGTTGGATTTTTTTCCTTTCGGATGATATTCTTTATACACTTCCTGATGGTAGGTTTCCTGATAAACTAAAACGGCATTCACACCCACATCATGTAACTGTTTATATTCTTGCTCCGACAAAGGCTGAACTTCAATGGAAATGTTGGCAAAATGAGGCTTTAACAAATGAACAGCATTCAGAAAATAATCAATTCCGACGGTTTTGTTTGCTTCTCCGCTGACCAACAGCACATGATTCACCCCCATCGATTTTAAAACCGTCGCTTCAATCATCAATTCTGTATCAGTCAGCGTTTTTCTCTTAATGGAATTATCTAAGCTAAAACCGCAATAGGTACATATATTCTGGCATTCATTACTCAGATACAACGGAGCGTACAGCTGAATCGTTTTTCCGAAACGTTTTTGAGTAAGCTGTTGTGTCATTTTTGCCATTAATTCCAGCTTCTGAACAGCAACAGGAGAAATAAGATTCAGAAAATCATCGATGGTTTTACTACTTTTTTGAAGGCTTCTTTCAACATCGGCTAAAGTTACTTTTTCAAATCTTGCTCTAATTTCATCCCATTGATAGCTTTCAAAAAAATCTTTAAAACTTTTCATAAAAATTAATTTTTAATCAAACAAAAAAGAAGTCAACGGACTTGATGCTTCCGCATGTTGAGCAATTGATCCCAAACCTGCTTCAAAAGCTCTTCTTCCGGCAATGACTCCTTCTTTAAAAGCCAAAGCCATACTAACAGGATTTCCTGCAACTGCAATTGCCGTATTTACTAAAACGGCATCAGCGCCCATTTCCATCGCTTTTGCTGCATCAGAAGGAGCTCCGATTCCCGCATCTACCACAACCGGGACATTACTTTGACTGATAATAATTTCCAAAAAGTCTAATGTTTTCAATCCTTTATTGGTTCCGATTGGCGCCCCCAAAGGCATTACCACCGCCGTTCCCACATCTTCAAGACGCTTGCACAGGACCGGATCAGCATGAATGTAAGGCATTACCACGAATCCTAATTTCGCCAGTTCTTCCGTCGCATACAATGTTTCAATGGGGTCGGGTAATAAATATTTTGGATCGGGATGAATTTCCAGCTTTACCCAGTTCGTTTCTAATGCTTCTCTGGCTAATTGTGCCGCTAAAACCGCTTCTTTAGCTGTTCTGGCCCCTGATGTATTAGGTAAAAGGTGTGTTTTTGTTGGTTTTAACGCATTCAGTAAATCATCTTCTGAAGATTGCGAATCAATACGTTTTAAAGCCATTGTTACCATTTCACTGCCCGAAGCAATGATGGAATCGGTCATTTCCAAAAGATTCCCAAATTTTCCTGTTCCTAAAAACAATCTTGATTCGAAAGTTCTGTCTGCTATTATTAGTGGCTGATTTTTCATCTGTTTTTTATTTTTCTAAGTTCATTTATAATCATGACTGAAGGACTGCTTTAAATTCCCTGATTACCGAGGGTTGATTTGTAATTTGTCCTGAAACCGAAACTCCGTAAATTCCAATATTCTGTAACACTTCTGTATCTTCCAAAACCACTCCTCCGATGGCAAATATTTTAGGAATTTCTAAAGATCTTTCTTTTAAGCTCTCCACGATATTCTGATACCTCTCAAAACCTAAAATAGGGCTCAGTTGCTCTTTAGTTGAGGTAAATCTTAAAGGACCTAAGCCGATGTAATCACAAGGTTCATTCATTCTTTGGAGAACATCTGAAATCGTATTTGCCGTTCCTCCAATGATTTTATTTTCTCCTAAAATATTCCGAGCAACTTCAATTGAGGTATCTTTTAGTCCTAAATGAATACCATCGGCATCAATATCTTTTGCAATCTGAACATGATCATTTATTATGCAAACCGAATGATAATCTGAACATAATTTTTTCGAAATCTCACAAAGTCTTATGAATTCCTGCTCCGGAGCATTCTTCCAGCGAACCTGAATCCATTGTATTCCATTGTCAAGAGCTTTTCGGATATTCAGCTCCTGATTTTCTATGGTAAATCCCTGAGAGATATATTGTAATTTTTCCATTTTTATTTTTTAAACGCAAAGAGCGCAAAGATTTTTTTAATACTAATTGTTTTTAAGCTCGCTAAGGCGTTTGACTACGTCGAATCTTCGATTTAACTTAGCAAAGAATAAACATTTACATCATAATTTTAAGAGTGAAATCCCAATAAAGAAGAATTGCTTGTTAAAAATTGTTCAATGTATTGTTTTCCTTTTCTACAGGCTGTTTCTAAATTTTCACCTTTTGCTAAATGACTTACAATTGCAGAAGAAAGCACGCAACCCGAGCCATGTTTTGGATAATAATCAGAAGACGTATCATGGGGTTCAATAGATATTTCTTTCCCGTTTTGAATTAAAATATCTGTCCCTAACTTGTCTTTTCTGTGACCTCCTTTAATTAAAAGCGAACACTGTTTTTCAAGATTTTCAAAAAGATGGTTTTCTTTTAAAACCTTGTATTCATTATAATTTGGAGTAATTAAATCAATCTGTTTCAAAGGATTTCTTACCTGTGAAACTGTATTGAGATCAAAAAAAGAAAACTCAGAAGTGCTTTTTAACACAGGATCCCAAACAATTTTGGTTTCGGAATTATTTAATTTAATCCTAGTAATAATTTCATTTAAATCCCCCGCATCTTTTACCACCCCGATTTTCACGGCTTCAATAGGGTAGTTTTTCATTAAAACATCAATTTCCAATACAATTTCTTTTATCGGCCTCCATTGAAGATTAAAAAACTGTGATTCCGTCTGTAGGGTCATTGCCGTGCAAATTCCAAATCCCTGAACTTTTAATTGCTCCATCGTTTTTATATCTGCTAACAAGCCAGCTCCGCCACTTGGATCGAAACCTGCAATACTCATTACGAAAGGACGTTCTGTCTGCATTTCCTGAAAATTTGTACTGGTTCATCACTTTCCCAAATCGACCCTAACAAGGCTACTCCGTCCACTCCATGACTGAAGATTTCACGAATATTGTTTTCATTAATTCCTCCCAAAGCAATTAGCTTCACTTTTGAGTTCTCCCGTCTTATAATATCATTTAAAATAGTTGAATTTTCTCCGTAACCCTTTTTAGAAATACTCGGAAAAACAGGACTGACAAATGCGTATTCCCATTCGTTACCCAATTCATTAAAGGCTTCAATATCATGCACAGACGTTGAAATGATTTTATCCTTAAAAGATTGATGCAAACCATTCTGCCTGTCAATTTCCCTGAAATGAAGTCTTGAAATCTTAAAATCTTTCGCTAAGTCATAATGACTGTGCAAAACCAGTTGAGAACGAAACCCAGGATCTATCTTTTGGATAAAATCCGCCATTTCTTCTGAGCTGATAAAGGCCTTTCTGATATGCAGCAAATCCAAACCTTTCTGAAACAATTCATTACTTATTTCAGTTTCGTTTTGAACCAATTCTTCGGGAGTGATTACGATGATCATATATAAATTTCCTTCCCTTTTTCGATGAATTCCTGTGATTTATCTAACATTCCTTTTTCTGCAGATTCACGGATTTCCTGTGTAATCTTCATGGAACAGAATTTAGGTCCGCACATCGAACAGAAATGTGCAATTTTTGCTCCGTCGGCAGGAAGCGTTTCATCGTGGTAAGATCTTGCCGTATCCGGATCTAGTGAAAGATTAAACTGATCTTCCCATCTGAACTCAAATCTTGCTTTACTTAGTGCATTGTCTCTGTACTGAGCTCCGGGATGTCCTTTCGCCAAATCAGCAGCATGAGCGGCTAATTTATAAGTAATCACTCCAACTTTTACGTCATCTTTGTTCGGAAGCCCTAGATGTTCTTTCGGAGTTACATAGCACAGCATCGCACAACCGAACCATCCAATCATTGCAGCTCCGATTCCCGAAGTGATGTGATCATAACCTGGTGCAATATCCGTAGTCAATGGACCTAAAGTGTAAAATGGCGCTTCATGACATTCTTCCAGTTGTTTGTCCATATTTTCTTTGATCATATGCATCGGAACGTGGCCTGGACCTTCGATCATCACCTGAACATTATGTTTCCAGGCAATTTTTGTAAGCTCGCCTAAAGTTTCCAGCTCTGCAAACTGCGCTTCATCATTGGCATCGGCAATTGAACCCGGACGAAGACCGTCTCCCAAAGAGAAAGCAACGTCATATTTTTTCATGATTTCGCAGATTTCCTCAAAATGCGTGTACAAAAAGTTTTCTTTATGATGAAAAAGGCACCATTTTGCCATAATTGAGCCTCCTCTGGAAACAATTCCCGTCACACGTTTTGCGGTTAAATGAATATATCTCAGTAAAACTCCGGCATGGATCGTGAAATAAGAAACCCCTTGTTCTGCCTGTTCAATCAAGGTATCTTTAAAAATCTCCCAGGTCAGATCTTCTGCAACTCCCTTTACTTTTTCCAATGCCTGATAAATCGGAACCGTCCCAATCGGAACCGGACTGTTTCTGATGATCCATTCTCTGGTTTCATGAATATTTTTTCCTGTTGATAAATCCATGATCGTATCTGCTCCCCATCGGCAAGCCCAGACTGCTTTTTCAACTTCCTCTTCAATGCTTGATGAAACGGCACTATTCCCGATGTTGGCATTAATTTTAACCAAAAAATTTCTTCCGATGATCATCGGTTCGCTTTCCGGATGATTGATATTATTAGGGATAATTGCTCTTCCGGCTGCAATTTCATCTCTTACAAATTCAGGAGTGATTTTATTTTTCGGAGTTCTTGCGCCAAAGCTATTTCCCTCATGCTGAAAAGCCATTTCTTTTGAAACAGAATCCAGCTGTTCAATTCTTTGGTTCTCTCTAATGGCAATGTATTCCATTTCAGGAGTGATAATTCCCTGTTTTGCATAGTATAACTGGGTAACTTCGTGTCCTTCCTTTGCAACTTTCGGTTTATGGTTGTAAGAAAAACGTAATGTATCTAGTTTTGAATCAGCAAGACGGGTTTTTCCGTATTCAGAAGTAATTCCATCAAGAATTTCAACATCATTTCTGTCTAAAATCCATTGTTCTCTGATTCTTGGAAGTCCTTTTTCGATATTGATTTCAGAGTTTTCATCCGTATAAGGGCCTGATGTATCGTAAACGGTAACAGGAGGATTATATTCTAGAGTTCCGTTGGATAATTTTGTCGGACTTAATTCTATTTCGCGCATTGCCACATTGATCGGGTGAATTTTCCCTTCAACATAGATTTTTTTTGAGTTCGGAAACGGCGAACGTGTGATGTTATGAGCCATATAATAATTGTTTTTTATATAGATTAACCGCCTTGAGTAGCAGTGATAATTAAAATTGAATCTTTGTTGCTGAGAAATGTTTCCGCCCAGAATGGCTGCGGAATAATGCGATTGTTAAGTGCTACGGCAATACCTTTTCGTTTTTGGGGTATTTCAATAGCAAGTAATGCTTCCAGTGTTTCAGGAAGTACATCAAAAGTTCTGAGTGTGTGATTGATTGTGAGCTCCATTCCTAAATTTTTAAATACACTTTAGGAATGCCCGCCATTGTACAATAGAATGTACAGCAAAGTCATTTCACTTTTCCCTACGCTAGTATGATCTAGAAATCAGGTTCAAAGGGTAAAATCTCAGCCTGTTTTATCAACAGACACCCCTAAAGCTGAAACGAAGGTAGACATTTTTTTGAAATGAGCAAAATTTTGTCTTTTGAAAATAAAAAAGAGCGATGAATAAACACCGCTCTTTATTTAAAATATTTTTAGTCTTGAAAGATTATTTTCGTTTTTTAATATTTAGCTTAAGAACCTTTACTCTATTTCACAAGCCTTCCAGACCGCATCATTTTGTGGAACGGGAGCAATAATTTCTATCTTTTCCTTAGTAACAGGATGAATAAATTCCAGTTTTCTGGCATGAAGGTTAATTCCTCCATCTGGATTTGAACGAGGTGAACCGTATTTTAAATCCCCTTTAATTGGAGTTCCGATTTTTGACAGTTGAGCACGGATCTGATGATGTCTCCCTGTTTCCAGATCGATTTCCAGTAAAAGATAATTGTCTAGTTTTTTAATTACATTATACATAAGAATTGCTTCTTTTGCTCCATCAGTGGCTTTTGGAAAAACAATAGCTTTATTATTCTTTTCATTTTTCTTTAGATAATGCACCAGCCTCTGAGATTGCGGAATCATTTCTTTTGCCACAACTGCCCAATACGTTTTCTTGACCTCTCTATTTTTAACCATCTGAGTCAGACGAGATAAAGCTTTGGAAGTTTTAGCATAAATCACCAAACCTGAAGTCGGCCTGTCGATACGATGAACTAAACCGAGGAAAACATTCCCCGGTTTATTATCTCTTTTTTTTATAAAGTCTTTGATTAATTCTAATAATGATTCATCACCGGTTTTGTCTCCCTGTACAAGCTGGCCGACTTTTTTATTAACCACCAAAATATGGTTGTCTTCATAAACAATCTGTTCCTTCATAGATTTACTGACGATAAGTAGGCCTATTTACGATGGAAAGAATAATGCCTCCTAAAAGACCGATTGTTTTAATCGATTCTAATTTTGTTCCTAATGGAATAAATAAACCTCCCAGTACACAAATGGCCGCTGCAGCATACATTGCATAAACAAAGTTCTTATTGCTCAGCAAAGGTGCCTGAAGAAAAAAGCTGATTCCTATTAAAACATAAAAAACTTTTCGTGAAAGTAAGCTATTGATTTCCGGAGAAAAGAAATTAAACCATCCCGCTGCAAGACAAACCAGAGCAACAATTGATAAAATTCCTTGGGTAGACTGTTGGTTTCTCATGAATTAGTAACTTTCATTTTCATTAGGGAAATCCTGACTCTTCACATCTTTTACAAATTGAGCAACTGCTCCTGTAATTTCTGTATATAAATCAAGATATCTTCTTAAAAATTTCGGACTGAAACCTTTGTTCATTCCAACCATATCGTGGTATACTAAAACCTGTCCGTCACAGTGAGGGCCGGCTCCTATTCCGATTGTCGGGATAGAAATTGATTCTGTTACTTTCTTAGCAAGCTCTGCCGGAATTTTCTCCAGCACAACAGAAAAACATCCCAATTCTTCCAAAAGCAGGGCATCAGCAATCAGTTTTTCAGCTTCAGCTTCTTCTTTAGCTCTTACTTTATAGGTTCCGAATTTATAAATAGACTGTGGTGTCAATCCAAGATGTCCCATCACCGGAATTCCGGCATTGATAATTTTTTTAATAGATTTTGAGATTTCCTTACCTCCTTCAATTTTCACAGCATGTGCACCACCTTCTTTCATCATCCTAACCGCAGATTCCAATGCTTTTTCGGGATTACTCTGATAAGTTCCGAAAGGCAAATCCGCAACAACCAAAGCTCTGTCGGTCCCTCTCACGACACTTTGAGAATGATAAATCATCTGATCTAAAGTAATAGGCAGTGTTGTTTCAAAGCCTGCCATTACATTGGCTGCAGAATCCCCTATCAAAACCGCATCTATTCCTCCTGCATCTACCATTTTTGCAGTCGTGAAATCGTACGCCGTCAGCATTGTTATTTTTTCCTTGTCGAATTTCATTTTACGCAAGGTTTCAGTGGTAACTTTCTTAATCTCAGAATGAACAGACATAATGTATCTATTTTTTAAAGTTAAAAAGTCGGCCCTAAGCCGACTTAAAGTTTCGTATGATTTTTATAAAACTACGTGACCTAGTTTCATTAATTTGTCGTGGTTAAGAATTTTGATATTTCTCCCGTCTACTTCGATAAGACTATCTTGTTTAAACTCGGAAATCAAACGGATGGCGCTTTCTGTTGCCGTCCCGATAATGTTTGCAATTTCTTCTCTTGTTAAAGAAATCTTGATAAATCCTTCCGGATCTACTCCTAATTTTTGCTCAAGAAGCAATAATATTTCTGCTAATCTTTCTCTCACTGTTTTCTGAGCCAGGAAAGTGATGGTGTTGGAAGACTCCCCCAATTCATAAGAAATTTTCTGAAGCATCACAAATGAAAGCTGAGAATCAACCTCCAAGAGGTGCATGAAAACATCTGAAGGAAGGAAAGTACACTCAACATCTGTCATAGCTTCAGCTTTTGCCTGAAAATTCTCGCCACAAAGCAGAGCACGATACCCGATGATATCGCCTTCTTTTATAAATCTTAAAATCTGGTCTTTTCCAAAAGCTCCTGATTTAGATAGTTTAGCAGCACCTTTTTCCAAAACATATACTCCTTTTGGGATTTCTCCGTCTTCGAAAATGATGTCATGCTTTTGAAAACTCATTTTTTTCTTTGCGCTAATGTATTTCTCAAAATCTGCATTAGAAAGTCTTTCTTTGAATGATTTATCATTAAAAACTCTGGCAAATCTTTCTTCAATAGCGAGCTGTTGTTCCTGCGGCATTTTAATATGACATTTATCACAAAAATAGAACTTTTTAACTCGATAAACAAAAAAAATTGTTATAATTTTGTGCTTCAATAATTTATGAAGGTGAGCGAGAACTGTTTTCATTGTGGTCAAGGGATAGAAAAGGAACAAATTCTGTTTGACGAAAAAGTCTTTTGTTGCAACGGCTGCAAATCTGTCTACGAAATTCTGAATACCAATAATTTAAGTAATTTCTACGAACTGAATAAGAGAGCCGGAATTCGTCCAAGTGATGAAAACTCCACTCAGTTTGATTATTTAGATACTCCTGAAATTTTTGATAAGATCACCGATTTTTCGGAAGGAGGAACAAGTCTGGTCACATTCAAAATCCCGGTAATCCACTGTTCATCTTGCATTTGGCTATTGGAAAGCCTTCATACTTTAAATAAAAACATTAAGTATTCTCAGGTTAATTTCACCAGAAAGACCTTACAGATCTCTTTCAACCATAACGAATTAAAATTAAGCGAATTAGCTAACTTTTTAACCAATTTAGGATACAAACCTGTCATTAGCCTTGAAACTGCAGACAAAAACGTTGATCATCTCGACAAATCTCTATTGGTAAAATTTGCGATTGCAGCTTTTGCCTTCGGTAACGGAATGTTTTTAGCCTTCCCGGAATATGTAGGCGGAGAAGATTATTGGATGGACCATTACAAAGGTCTTTTCAGAACCCTGATGTGCCTTTTGGCCGTTCCTGTTGTATTCTATTCAGCGTCTGACTATTATAAATCGGCTTGGTATGGATTAAAAAATAAAATTGTCAACATTGATGTTCCTATCGTTTTGGGAATTATTGTTCTTTTCGGGCGAAGTCTTTACGAGATCGTAACGGATTATGGACCAGGATATTTCGATACATTGTGCGGGCTTTTATTCTTCATGCTTTTAGGTAAAATCTTTCAGAAAAGAACTTACAATGCGCTTTCCTATGATAGAGATTACAAATCTTTTTATCCCATTGCTGTAACTAAGGTTGATTTTGATGGAAAACAGGATAATATTCTTCTTTCCGAAATAAAAATCGGTGACAGAATTTTGGTTAGAAATCAGGAAATCATTCCTGTTGATGCTATTCTGATTAACGGCGAAGGAAATATTGACAACAGCTTTATCACAGGAGAAAGCGCCACAATCAGTAAACAGCCCGGAGATAAAATTTTTGCCGGAGGAAAACAGATTGGATCCTCTCTGGAACTGGAAGTCATAAAAAATGTCGATCAAAGCTACCTGACCCAATTGTGGAATAAAGAAGCTTTTAAAAAGCACGAGACAGGTCTTGATACATTAACCAACAACATCAGTAAATATTTTACATTCATCATTTTAGGAATCGCATTACTCTCAGGAATTTACTGGGCAACTGTTGATTTGGAAAAAATGTTCCAGGTAATTTCTGCCATTCTGATTATCGCATGCCCATGTGCACTTGCCCTATCCGCCCCGTTCACTTTCGGACACATTATGAGGATTTTAGGTCGAAATAAATTCTATGTAAAAGATACCTTAACCATAGAAAAAATCGCAAAACTGGACACGATTGTTTTTGATAAAACAGGAACCATTACCCACAGAAAAAAATCGAATATCAAATATGAAGGTTCTGAGATTCAAGATTTTGATTTACAAAACATTAAAACTCTATTAAAAAACTCTAACCATCCGCTTTCAAAGTCTTTATATGAGTTTATTGAAATTAATGATGACTATTTCCCTGTTGAAAATTTCATGGAAATTTCCGGGAAAGGATATGAAGCGAACGTAAGAGGAAATATCTATAAAATCGGTTCAGCAAGCTATAACAATCAGGAATCTAAAAATTTAGAGACTGCCGTTTATATCAGTAAAAATGATGAATTCTTAGGGAAGTTTATCTTCAAAAACGAATACCGACCGGGACTTGCTAATCTATTCAAAAAGCTTACAGGCTATAAAATCTTTATCTTAAGTGGTGACAATTCTTTTGAAGAGAGTCAGCTTAAACAACTGATTCCTAATTATCAGGGAATGGCATTTAACCAAAACCCTGAAGACAAACTGAATTATATCAAAACCTTACAGGATAAAAACCTAAAAGTAGCGATGTTAGGAGACGGACTGAATGATGCAGGAGCATTAAAACAAAGTAATGTAGGAATTGCCATTGCTGACGACACCAACAGCTTTACTCCATCTTCCGATGTGATCATGAATGGTGAAAAAGTGGTTACTTTAGACAAATACCTAAATGTATGCAAAGGCTCGATCACCATTGTGAAAATGACATTTATAATCAGTTTTCTTTATAATGTTATCGGTTTAAGTTACGCAGTTACAGGACATATGCATCCGCTTTTTGCTGCATTGATTATGCCTGCAAGTTCTATCACCGTGGTTTCGTTTACCACACTTTCGACCTGGATTTTAGGAAGAAAATATTTCAAAAAACAGGCGTAAAAGAGGCTTATTTAGACTGATTTTAAATTAACCAAAACCCGTATTTCGTGATGAATGTCATTATTTTTCACTAAATTTGAACCCCGAAAATAGGTTAATTTTGTTGTCAAATGGATATTCTATATTTAATGATCCTATGCAGTGTTTCTTTAGCTGCGATTTTCTTGGTCGTATTTATAGTGTATGCCAAAAAAGGGCAGTTTGAAGATGATGAATCTCCTGCTGTCAGAATTCTTTTTGATGATGAAGTCAAAGAGGAAGAAATTGGCAACAAAGAAACAGACAAAAAAGAAATAGGAAAATAATAAAATTGAAGAAAAAAGTGAATAGTTGATATGGAGACACAAAAGTTTAGTTATGACAATAGCATTGTCCGTGCATTCCTCTACGCGACCATAGTATTTGGTCTTATTGGATTCACGTTCGGGCTTACGGCAGCATTAATGCTTTTCTACCCTGAACTTCCCGAATTTTTATTCGGAACAGATGATACAACAATTAAAAGTTTGGCATCGGGGAACATTCAAGGGTTAATAAACACTCATGGTGCGTTCGGATTTGGTAGAATCAGAATGTTGCACACAAACACAGTAATCTTTGCATTCGTATGTAATATCGTTTACACAGGTATTTATTACTCATTACAGAGATTATTAAAAACAAGAATGTACAGTGATACATTATCTTGGTTACATTTCTGGACTTGGCAGTTTATGATTGTTGCTACGTTCGTTACTTTCTTTATGGGGATCAACACCTCTAAAGAGTATGCAGAACACGAATGGCCAATCGATATCTTAATTGCATTCTCTTGGATTATTTTCGGAGCCAATATGTTCTTAACTATTGCAAAAAGAAGAGTAAGACACCTGTATGTAGCGATTTGGTTCTACATCGGTACTTGGATTGCAGTAGCCATGCTTCACATCTTCAATAACCTAGAAGTTCCTTTATCTTTCACAGGATGGAAATCATATTCAGCATATGCAGGGGTAAAAGATGCTATCGTACAATGGTGGTATGGTCATAATGCAGTAGCATTCGTATTAACGACTCCGGTTTTAGGTTTGATGTATTATTTCTTACCAAAAGCTGCAGATAGACCTGTTTTTTCTTATAAATTGTCTATTATTCACTTCTGGTCATTAATTTTCGTATACATTTGGGCTGGTCCTCACCACCTTCAATATACTGCACTTCCGGCTTGGGCTCAGGCAGTGGGAACAGGTTTCTCGATTATGCTAATTGCACCATCTTGGGGAGGTATGTTAAATGGTCTTCTTACCTTAAGAGGAGCTTGGGATAAAGTAAGAGAAAATCCTATTCTAAAATTCTTCGTTGTAGCTGTTACGTGTTATGGTATGGCAACGTTCGAAGGTCCGCTTTTGGCAACTAAAAATATTAATAAAATTGGTCACTTCACAGACTGGGTTATTGGTCACGTACACTTGGGAGCTCTTGGATGGAATGGTTTCATGGCATTCGGGGTTATCTACTACCTGGTTCCAATCATGTGGAGAACAAAAATTTGGTCTGTAAAATTAGCTAACTGGCATTTCTGGTTAGGAACTTTAGGAATTATTTTCTATGCAGTACCAATGTATATTTCAGGATTTACTCAAGGGTTAATGTGGAAACAATTCAACCCGGACGGAACATTATTGTGGAAAAACTGGCTGGATACCGTAACTGCAATTATTCCTTACTTTAAAATGAGATTCTTAGGAGGAGCATTCTATATTTCAGGAGCTATCCTAATGATTATAAACGTTGTTGCTACTGTAAGAAAAGGATCATTCCAGAAAGAAGTTCCTGCAGAGGCACCAGCTTTGGCAAACATCAGCAAAAACAGAAAAGAAGGAGAAGGAACTCACCTTTGGTTAGAAAGAACACCAGTATTATTGGGTATTCTATCTTTCATCACGATCTCAATTGGTAGTTCAGTGGAAATTATTCCTACTCTATCTCTTAAGAAAAGTGTACCTACCATTTCTGCCGTGAAACCTTATTCTCCGCTAGAATTAGAAGGTAGAGATATTTATATCCGAGAAGGATGTAACGCCTGTCACTCACAGATGGTAAGACCATTCAGAGATGAGATCGTAAGATTCAACGGTAAAAACGGACAATACTCAAAAGCCGGAGAGTTTGTATATGACAGACCATTCCTTTGGGGATCGAAAAGAACAGGACCGGATTTACATAGAGAAGGAGGTAAAAACCCAAGTTCTTGGCACTATAAGCATATGTATAATCCAAGATCTACGTCTGCAGGTTCTATCATGCCTCGTTACCCTTGGTTAATTGCTACAGATTTAGACAGATCTAAAATGGTAGCTAAAATGCAGCTTATGAAAGGAACATTTGATGTACCTTATACAAAAGCTGAGATTGATTCTGCAAACTCTTGGGCAGATAACCAGGCTAAGAAAATTGTAAAAGATATCTTCTCTGAAGCCAATGACCTGAAACAGGAATATGCAAAGAGACCTGATGTAAAACTAGAGAAAAAAGAAGTTGTAGCTCTTATCTCTTATTTACAAAGATTAGGTACAGATATTAAGACAACTGAAATTAAAACAGCAAGTAATAACTAAAACGTTAAAAAGTCTATGATTCCTCAGAACTTTAAAGATATATTATCCAATACAGAAAATGCTGGTTTTTACCAGACACTGGCTCTGATTTTCTTTATACTGTTCTTCGTAGCTTTGATCATATATGTTTTTAGCAGACCTAAAAAGTATTACAAAGAAGAAGAAGAGGCTCCTCTGCAGGATGATGAAGATGATTTTAATTTAAAAAATTAAACTATTTATTATGAAACAAAGAACACCGGTTGTTGTAAACATTTTAATAATAATTGGACTTCTAATAGTTTTTTATTATTTGTTTGTACAAAGCTACTCGTTTTTAACGTCTCCTTATTTCTGGGGAACTGTAGTCATAAGTGCAATTTTGGCTTACATTCACAGTGCAATTGGAGATTTAATTGAAAATAATAAATTCAAAAAACTATCTGCAGAAGAAAAAGCAGCATACTTAGCAGAAAAGAAAATTCCTTTCTTGAGAAGAATGTATGATGCGGCTTTCAAAAAGCAATCTGATACAGAAGAAAAAGATATCCTTATCGACCACGGTTTCGACGGAATCATGGAGTTGGATAATCAATTACCAAAATGGTGGGTAGGTTTATTCTATTTTGGGACTGCTTTTTGTATTGTATATGTTGCAGCATTCTCTTTTACCGATTTCGCTCACCCGTTAAGCGAATATGAAAAAGAATATAAAGAGCAAATGGCAGCTATTGAAATTTATAATGCAAGCCAGCCTCCAGTAACGATTGAGACAGCAAAATATTCAGCTGATAATATTGCAGAAGGTAAAGAGTTATTCAAAACCAACTGTGCATCTTGTCACAAAGAAGATGGTAGTGGTGGTATCGGGCCGAACCTGACAGATAACTTCTGGATAAACCAGCCGGAGAAAACATTATTCAAAAACGTTTTCCATATGGACTGGAACGGTTCTCCTAACAACCCTACGATGAGACCATTCGGTAAAAACGGAGAAGTTTCTGGTGCTGAAATTGAAAAGATTGCAGCGTATGTATATCACATCAATCAGGAAATGCCTCCAGTAACACCTGCTCAGGGTGGAGCTGCTCCTCAGGGAACAGAAGCTCACTGGGAAAAAGAATAATTTTAAAAAAAATTAAGTCATATGAAAAACATAATTGGTTATTAGAATAAAATAGTAACGAATTATGTTTTTCTTTTTTAAATATATTACGCAATGTCAGAAATAGAAGAAATAGAAGCAAGAGGAGGACAAGGACAGGTACTCGATCCCGAAACTTATAGAGACTCTATTGGCACCATGGAACAATCGGGAAAAAGAAAATGGGTCTTCCCGAGAAAACCAAAAGGAAAATATACCAACTACAGAAATATTGTAAGCTATATTTTGCTTATTATTTATTTTACAGTCCCATTTATTAAGATTAACGGTAACCCTTTAATCCTATTTAACGTTATTGACAGGGAGTTTTTCATTTTTGGACAGCCTTTCTACCCTCAGGACTTTTTCATTCTTACATTAGGAGCTATTGCGTCCCTTATTTTCATTATTGTATTTACGATTGCATTCGGAAGAATTTTCTGCGGGTGGATATGTCCTCAGACAATTTTTATGGAATCTATATTTCGTAAAATAGATTATCTGATTGAAGGGGACAGAAATAAGCAGATGAAACTGGACCGCCAGGAATGGAATTCCGAAAAAATCTGGAAAAGAAGTTTGAAATGGACGGTGTTTATTATTATCTCTTTAATTATTACTCACTTTATGTTCATGTATATCGTAGGGTATAAAGAAGTATTTAATATTGTATCACAAGGTCCGTTTGCCCACCCTACCAACTTCATGGTAATGATTCTGTTTACCGCAGCATTTTATTTTGTATTTGCTTGGTTCAGAGAGCAGGTTTGTACTTTGGTTTGCCCTTACGGAAGACTTCAGGGAGTATTGATTGATAAAGATACCATCAATGTATTCTATGATTTCAAACGTGGAGAAAACAGATCTAAATGGAGAAAAGGTGAAGACAGAAAAGCGGCAGGAAAAGGAGATTGTATAGATTGTCACCAATGTGTCGTGGTTTGTCCTACTGGGATTGACATCAGAGACGGACAACAGCTGGAATGTGTAAACTGTACCGCTTGCATTGATGCTTGTGATGAAGTAATGGAAAAAGTAGGCCTGCCAAAAGGATTGATCAGATATGCCTCCGAAAACGAAATTGAAAAACAGACTCCGTTCAAGTTTACCGGAAGAATGAAAGGTTTTGCCATCCTTCTTTTAGTATTGGTAGGATTTTTAGGTTATTTATTGTCAAGCCGTGGAGAAATGGAAGCCAAATTCATCAAACCGGCGGGAAGCACATTCTTTGTAAGAGACGGAAAAATTACCAATACTTACAATTATACATTCTTAAATAAAACGAATGATAAAAAGGTGGTAACGATAAAAGTAATTGAACCAAAACATGGAGAAATTATTTACAGTGCTTCAAGCAAGATTACAGTAGAAAGAGATAAGATCTCAAAAGGGACAATCAATATCAGTTTTCCGGAGAATGAAATGAAATTATCTAAACAAAATATTACGATAGGCGTTTATGATATGAAAGGTAAGCTTGTTGATTCTTATCAGACGTATTTTGAAGGACCTTTTAAATTACAATTTTAATTTTTAGTATGAAAAACTTTAGTTGGGGACACGGTATTGTAATTGCATTGGCTGCATTCATTATTTTTATTTTATCGATGATGTTTCTTTTTACAAACGGGCAGAAGAATTCTGAAATGGTAACGGATAATTATTATGAAGAAGAGCTGAAATACCAGGATGTAATTGATGCTAAAAAAAGAGCCGATGATTTGCAGGAAAAACCTGTATATAAGCAAGATAAATCGGGAATTACTATATCTTTTCCTAAAGATTACGACAATTCCAATACTACGGTAAAATTTGTTTTAAACAGAACTGACGATCAGAATTTAGATATACATAAAGCTGTACAACTTGATGCCAATAAATCTTTTACCATTCCTAGTCAGGTTTTAAGACTTGGAAATTATACGTTGAGATTGACCTGGACCAAAGACAAGACAGACTACAGAATGGACTATGATGTGATATGGAAATAGCACTTATTGTATCGGCAATCGGCTTAGGCTTCGCATCCGGCTTTCATTGTATCGGAATGTGCGGCCCTATTGCTTTGTCGATGGGATTAACTAAAAAGCAGGCCACCAATTATTACCTTCAAAATCTGACGTACCAATTCGGAAGAATATTCACTTATTCTCTTTTGGGTGCTATCTTGGGAATTATTGGCGAGGGATTTGAAATGGCCGGTTTTCAAAAATACTTAACCATTTTAGTGGGAGTTTTATTGATTATCATGGCTTTATTTTCTTTCGGAGGGAAAGATTTTGCCTCCAAGATTCCTCTCTTTTCTAAATTTCTGTTTTCTGTAAAATCGAATTTAGGAAAGCTTCTTCAGAAGGCAGATTACCGTTCCAGATTTACTACAGGTATTCTCAATGGTTTTTTACCTTGCGGAATGGTTTATATGGCATTGACAGCAAGCCTGGCAAGTGGAGGAATCTGGCAGGGCGCTTTATATATGTCTCTATTCGGATTGGGGACACTTCCGTTTATGTTTGCGGTAGTTTTAGTAGGAAATCTCATGAATCAGGCTTTCAGAGTGAAAGTTTTAAAAGTAATTCCTGTGGTAATGATCGTTTTAGGAGGATTATTTATTCTTCGGGGTCTTGAGCTCGGAATTCCTTATATCTCACCGCCTGCAGCAGCTATGACCGTTTCCAAGGATAATCAAGGAGACTGCCATTTACCCGGTGATCACAGCACCCATAATCATAACAATACAAATTGTCATTAATCTATTAAACCAACACATATGAAAAAGATTTTATTTTTACTTGTAATCAGCCTTTTTGCCCTTCAATCGTGTACGGTAAACTCGGAAATTGTATTTCATAAGGATGCAGCCTCTACAGCATTGATGGATATTGATATGAAAGATGCCATGGCCATGTTCAAATCTATGATGCCGGATTCTGTAAAAAATGATAAAAAAGAACTTGCAGAACTGGAAAAGCTTCCAAGAACATGGACAAGCCTTTATGAAATGGAAAAAAAGGAGGGAAAGTTAAAAACAACCAATCCAGATTCCATCAGAATCATGAAAAAGGTATTCATGAAATCTAATTTTGATAAAGATGAACTTGCAGGTTTTTCTATGAAGATGGATCACTTTACAAAAGCAGATTACAATACGATAGGCAATATGTCTAAAAACGAAAAACTTCCTATCGATCAGATGGCTTTAAATATGTGGGATGGAAAAACCCTTACCATAGATACTGAAAATTTAAATATCAACGGCTTTAAAGATATTCTTTCAGGAAAAGGGCTTCCGGGAGAAGATGATACTACAGCTGAATCCGCCTCATCTATGATGAAAATGATGCTGAAGAAAATGAGTACGACCATAAAATTTGAAAACAAGATAAAGTCTATCTCAGGAAAGCACGACTGGATCACCAAAGTAGATGATCATACGATAAGAGTGGATTACAATCTGAATGAAATGTTCGGAGACTCCCAAAAACCACTTAAAAATTCAGATAAGAAAATCGTTATCGTTACTGAATAAAAAATAAACCCACCAGAAAAATCCGGTGGGTTTTTATATAAAATATAGTCTGATTAGTTAATCAAATCGAATCTTGCGTACTCAGCAATTTTCTTAGGAAGTTTAATTCCTTCTGCAGTTTGATTATTCTCAAGCACAGCAGCCATTATTCTTGGCAACGCCATTGCAGAGCCGTTTAATGTATGAACCAGTTGAGATTTCCCATCCGCTTTGTAACGGCATTTCAACCTGTTGGCCTGGAAAGTTTCAAAGTTAGAAACAGAACTTACCTCCAACCACATTTCCTGAGCAGCACTCCACACTTCAAAATCATACGTCATTGCAGAAGCAAAGCCAGTATCTCCACCGCAAAGTCTTAATACTCTGTAAGGAAGCTCAAGATCCGTTAAAATTTCTTTGATATGTTCTACCATTTCTTCCAGAACAGCATAAGAATTCTCAGGCTTTTCAATTCTTACGATTTCCACCTTTTCAAACTGGTGAAGGCGGTTCAGTCCTCTTACATGTGCTCCGTAACTTCCCGCTTCTCTTCTGTAACACTGAGAGAAGGCCGTGTTTTTGATCGGAAGATCTTTTTCGTCCAACAATACATCACGGTACAAATTAGTCACCGGAACTTCCGCTGTAGGAATCAAATACAAATCGTCTGCTCCAACGTGGTACATCTGGCCTTCTTTATCCGGCAACTGCCCTGTTCCGTATCCGGAAGCTTCATTCACAACGTGAGGCGGATTTACTTCCATATATCCTTTCTCAATATTCTTATCTAAAAAATACTGAACCAAAGCTCTTTGTAATCTCGCTCCTTTCCCTAAATACACAGGAAATCCTGCTCCGGCAATTTTTACTCCCAATTCAAAATCGATAAGATTGTATTTTTTTGCCAGTTCCCAGTGAGGAATTGCTCCTTCACCTAATCCTTCCACATCATGAGACTGATAGATTATTTCATTATCATCTGCAGAAGCACCATTTTTCACCAATTCATTCGGGATGTTAGGAATTTGATATAAAATATCCAGTAAAGCTTTTTCTTTTACATCCAATTGAGATTTCAATTCCGACGTCGACTCTTTATATTGTGCTGTTTTAGATTTTGCAGATTCAGCTTCTTCTTTTTTCCCTTCTTTCATTAACATTCCGATTTCTTTGGAGATTTTGTTAATTTCGGAAAGCTGGGAATCTAGTTCAAACTGAATTTTTTTTCTTTCTTCGTCAGTAGCAATAGCCTCGTCTACCAACTCAAGATTCTTGAATTGTCTTTTCTTAAGACCTTCTAAAACGCGTTCTTTGTTGTCGCGCAAAAAATTGACTTGTAACATAAAAGTTTAATGTTTAAAAGTTTTAGGTTTAAGGTTGAGTTACTTAAAACTTTGAACCCCGAACTTTGAACTGTTCGTGCAAATTTAAGATTATTTTATAATTGTCACCACATTCGGTTCATCAGACGTTTTCGAGAACTTTAAAACTTTGTTGTAATAAACTTTCGAAACCTCAAAAACAGAAGGGCTCATTCTGTAGTAAATTTCCAGTGTATCAATATCTACAGGTGCATTTTGAGTATCGGATATTTTTTTGATCAGAGAAACCTGAATTTCCGACCGGTAAATTTTGTTGTCAGGATCAGTTCCATCATAAAGCTGCCTTGTTGCTCCGTCTGTATATTCTGCATAGTAAGTAGAGTCGGCAAGCATTTTACGACTGAAATTTACACTGGCTATATCAGTATCTGCCAATTCATCATTCCAGGAAACTCCTGTAAAAGAACCCACTTTTGTAGGATTTAACAGATCTTTACCCGAGGAATCCTTTATATACAGATTAAAAACCTGGTCAATTTTCTGTAAAGATTCTTCATCACTCCTACAGCTTAGAAGCGCCAATAAAATAACTGTTATCCCCCAAAAAGATTTCTTCATACTGCAAAGGTAAAATATTAATTTTTAGTCTCCTTACAGATTTTCAAAATATTTCTGATACCATAACTCAAAGGTTACAAGCTGCCAGATCTTTACACAATCATAAATGTCATTCTGATTTTGCCGCCATTCATCAATAATTTCAGCATTGAAAAAGTTTCTTTTTTTAAGACTTTCCAAATGTTTACTAATAAAATCTCTTACCCAGCTTTCATTTTTAATAAAATCATATAACGGAAATGAAAAACCTCTTTTAGGCATTTTCAAAACCTCTTCAGGAAGATATTTTTCCGCAATTTTTCTCAACAATGGTTTATTCTGAATCCCGTTATATCTCAGATTTTCAGGAACCGAAGCAACAAAATCAATCAAGTCATTACTTAAATACGGATAACGGAACTCCACTCCGTATTTCATGGCACTTAGATCATCTCTGAAAACGTGATGTGAAGAAAGTGAATACTTCATATCATATTCAAAATATCCTTTATAATCTTTGGTTTCTTGTAGATGATATTGCTTAAGGTCTGAATTAATATTTTTGAAAACAGCAGGATTAAAAACCGATTTTGCCTCAGAAGGTTTCATCCCTACCTGACTTTGTCTAAAGAAATCAAACATTGTATCCTGAGAAAAGTAATTTTTTACTTTTTTTGAAAACTGATCCTGAGTAACAAGAAAATGCCTTACAAAATTGAAATTTCTTAGAAAAAGCCATTTATTCAGCTTTAAAGAGTGAGAATATCCTGCAAAAAGTTCATCTGCTCCATTTCCGCTTAACACAACTTTGAAGCCTAATTTTTTAGCATATTCAGCAGCATTTGTTAACACCTCTAAACTACTATAGGGTTCCTCAAAATGCTGAATATTTTCCTTCAGCTCAGACAAAACTTCTTCGTCACTAATACTTTTAATATGATGTGGAATTTCAAGAGTATGAGCAACTAAACACGCATTTTTCACTTCTTCTTCCGAAAATTTGTAAGAAATGGTAAAGGCATTAATATCCTTTTTAAAAGGTTTTGATTTTGAAGTAATCAAAGTAGAGTCAATTCCTCCGCTCATCATACTGGCAACGGGAACATCGGCATGAAGCTGTTCAGAAACACTTTCAGCAAGTAAAAGATCTATTTTTTCCACAGCCTTCTTTTCTGAAATCGTTGAATTTGATTGTAGGGAAAGTTCCCAGAATTTTTCATTAATAATTCCTTGATTCTTAAGATCAATGCTCATAAAAGACCCCGGCTCCAATGAAAAAATATCTTTAAAACAGGTTTCAGGAGCTAATGTCGTCTGGAAAAGAAAGTTGGTGTAGACTCCGTTCCAATTGATTTCAGGTTTTATAAATTCGTTTTTCAGAATTGCTTTAATCTCGGAAGCCCAAATTAATCCGTTTTCATTCTTAGAATAAAATAAAGGCTTTAGACCTATTCTATCTCTGCCAAGAATAATTTTTTGCTGCTCCAGATCCACAATGCAGATCGCAAACATTCCGTCAAGCTTTACAAACATTGAGACTCCCCATTCTATATATGATTTGAGGATAACCTCCGTATCAGATTGGCTTTGAAAATGATATCCTAAAACTTCAAGCTCTTTTCTGAGTTTTTTAAAATTATAAATTTCTCCGTTGAAGGTGATGACTATTTTTTCATCCTCAGAAAGCATAGGTTGATGCCCTTTTTCAGAGAGATCAAGGATCGATAGTCTTCTGAAACCTAAAGCTATTGCTGAGTTTTCTTCCTTCAAAATCGGAAATCCTTCTTTGATCTTTTCCGTAGAGTCATGTCCGGAAAAATTTCTGCCATCAACACCGTCGGAAAGCCAAAATCCTTCATCATCGGGACCGCGATGTCTGATCGACTGATTCATCTCTGTAATATTTTTAGAGGAAATATTTTTATGAAATGAATAATAACCGCAAATTCCGCACATACTTCTGATTTTGTTGGGTAAAAATAAGCAAAACGCCTGATTTTCTAAAGTAAAAGAGATTTACTTTTTCATCAATTTTTCTTTGGCCAAACGGAGATCTTCTTTGGTAATCAGATAATCCTGAATACGAAAATCAGTAGAACGGTAAAATTTTAGAAACAGCAATAAAGCCGAAACTGAATAGGATAAAGTCGTCACTATACAAGCGCCCAAAATTCCGTATTTAGGTATCAACAGGAAAGAAAAAACAAGGGTAATCGCCAAACCAACAATTGATTTTATATTCAGAATTTTCAGTTCTTTTATTCCTGAAAAATAATAACCTATCATATCACTGAGGGCAATCGCCAGGATTCCCGGAGATAGAAGCAGCATGATTTCTTTTGTACCCCTGAAAGCTCTTCCGAAAATCATTTCATAAAGTGAACCGGGAATGATAATAATCCCTAATAAAAAGATCAGCATCAGTAAAAAAGAAAGTTTCAGTGAAGATTTTGTTTTAAGAATAGATTCTTCCCTGCTTTTGCTGTTGACGACATCTGAGTACAGAATCACTGCAATACTTCTTGTAATCGTCCAGATCGCCTCTGAAAAAGTGATTCCTATTGAAAAAACACCAACGCTTCCAATCCCCTCAAAATATTCAAGAAAGTAAAAAGAAAGCCTGTAATTCAAAAACTGAATAAAAGCACTGAGCTGGGTTTTCCAACCATACTCGAACATGCTTTTGAATACATTTTTAGATAAGGAAATATCTGAAATTTTACATTCTCTAATAACCTGAAAAAAGCTCGTCAAAAATAAAAGTGCAAGACAGCAAATCTGTGCTCCAAAATAAACGGAAACGTCTTTCTGCTGTAAGATATAAATAAAAACACTAATAAAAAGAATATGAACAAGCTGCTGTAGAACTGTATAGACATTAAATAATCTAATATTCTGTTTTCCAATAAACAGATTAACATTTACGGATAAAAGTGCTGAAAAAACTGAAATCCCAATTAAATCCATCAAATATTTAGCCTGAATATCTGCAAAACTAAATATGACAGGAATTAAAATACCCATAATAACCGACCAGATATATGAGTATATTAAAATTTGTTCGGTTTTAAATTTTGAAGCAAAATAAGAAGTGCTGCTTCCTGCAAAAATACTGCTGAAAAAACTTACGATAGCCGCATTGGCAATCACAATAGAAATCGTTCCTTTTCCCTCACTTCCCCACATATTGGTAGAGAAAATCACCAATCCAAAACTGAGGATCAGAATAAGAAAACGTGAAATAAAAGTTTTGACAACTTTGAGTTGCATGGCAATTATTTAATAGACTTTTTTACAAAATCAACGAAGGAATTCCGAATTACACCCCAGTTATATTGTTGTTCAAACGCTTTCCGAGCCTGAATTGCATGTGAATAATAATATTCTGGGTTTCGGATGTAATTTACAATTAAATCCGAAATAATTTCAGCATTTCTCGGATCCACAAGCTTCCCGAATTCTGACACATCCATATGCTCCCGGATTCCTTTAAGATCTGAATATATTACAGGTTTTCCGGCTCCTATGTAGTAAAATAATTTTATCGGTAAAGAGTGATTGTTTTCAAAATTGAGTTCACGAAGATCAAAACAGATGTCTGCATCCACAAAAGCTTCTGTAAAATGCTCAAATGATGTCGGTTTTCGGATCTCAATATGTTCAAAATTATATTCAGATAGCAAGTTTTTAAAATAATTCTCATCACTTTCCTTTCTCGCAGCTCCCACAATGAATAATTTTATGATGGTTTCCGGCATCTTTTTACTTAAAACATCTACAGCTTTAAAAAAATTACCGATTCCTTTGTCTTCTGATAGTGCTCCGGTATAGCAAAGCGTTATTTTATCTGAAGTAAGCTTTTTCGGATTGGATACAACATATTTTTTATCCGGATAATAAGGAAGAATCATGCTTTTCTTAAATGGAAAAAAGTAAGCCAGAGGAAACTTCTTTGTCTCTTCACCAAAAATAAAATAGGTGCTTAAAAAACCTGCATATAACTGAACCAGAAAAAATTTTACAGCATGAAATATCTTTGCAGGATATGAATAATTTTCAAGCATTGACATAGAAGGGTACCATTCGGTTATATCATAAATGATACTTGTTTTTTTCTTTTTCCGGTATTGTTTTGCAGCAAAAACGGCAACAGGTTCTGAACAGATAATACAATCCGGCTGAAACGAGGTGCAAATCTTTTTAAAAGTTTCAATTTTCTCCTGCACTGTATTTTCCAGGATGGGATATGATTCTATCTGAACTCCATCTACATTTCCCTGAAAATCTGAACTAAGGCTGCTTATTTTAACTTCAAACCCTTCTTCAGCAAGCGTTTTTACCTGATGAAAAAAAATTCTGTCATCATCAAAATGATGTGCAGTCGTTAAAAAAAGTACTTTTTGCATTCAGAGAGCATGTTACTAAGAAAATTTCCTCAGAAGTTTCAAACAAAAAGAAACCTCGGAGGAAATCCAAATATTTTAAAAATTTATTTTATAGAAGCAGCCCAACTTTTCTCTAGCGGCAATAAAAAATGGCTTAAGAAATCAAGATAGGTATTTTTAGAAAAATCGAACACCTGAATATCTTTGGAAATTTCGCCGTTTTTCAGTTTGGATTTAAAATCCATCAATTTCAAAGTTTTCACTTCTCCGTTTTCAACAAAGCTTGCTTTCATTCTGTCGAACAAGCCCAACTGATACTCCTCATCAATTTCTCTCATGATCTTTCCTAATGCATCAATACTGCATCCGGAAGCCATTTCTTTTTCTTCATCCACACAAATAATGATAAACTGGTTTTTCTCAATTTTAAAAGAGGAAGAAAGCGGTTTCCCGTGTGCTGCCCAAGTTGCTAAAAAGTCGTAGAGCTTTTCTGTAATTGTTTTAGCTTCTTTGGTTGTAAATGGTCTTGATGCCGGATATATAATAACTCTGTAGTCGCTGGTTTCTACAATATTAGATTCTTCAATTTTCATTTCCAATAAATTTAAAGAGTAAAATTACGCAATTTTCCTGAGTTGAAAACCATTGTATTTTTTACTTACAGCATAACACAACATCAAAAAAAGCATCAGAAGATAGCCAAAGAAAAACCTGCTTTCCGCCGAAGCCGGAAAAAACATGAATTTCAAATAAATATTGGCAAAAATGAATACTGAAAATATCCTTATCCAAAGATCTTTTGAAATATAATAAATCAACCCCATAATAAAAAATACAGCTAAAGATATTTTCTTGAAATTTATTAGTTTAAAAAAAAGAAAATGCAAGTAATAACTAAATGTGAAATTAGCAGGCTGAGCTGAAATCAAAGGTCTCCGATCTATAAATGTATCATAAAAGACATCTTTCCATCCCGGGAAATGATAATATTTGATAATAAAGAGATATAAAGCCAAAAAGAAGATGCCCTGCAAGATATAATTAAGATCTATTTTCCTGTTTTCTGAAAAATAGGTGAATCCAAAAGATGTTACCAAATAAGTAAGAGCAAAAACAATATAGTCCGGACGGATAAGTATAAGACATAAGAGCACTAAAAATATCTTCCAGCTTTCCCATTTTCTTAATAATCCCATCATAAATATGAGCAGGAAAAGCAGGGAAAACATATCCGGAACAGGAGTGTTAGATAAAGCTCGCATAGGAGGCAATATCAGTATTCCTACAGTGAGTAAAACGGATAGAATATTTTTTCCGGGAAAAAGTATGCTGAACAGAAAAAAAAGAATTAAACCCGATAAAAAGTAAGAGATAATACTTACCAGCAAAACGGAATGAGGCGGTGAAAACCCTAACTTGTATAAAAACAGAACGGCGATGTTATATCCTATTTTTATTTGATAGTAGGGTAATTGCTCTGAAAAAGCATTCGCATCTTGTTTGAAAAACTGTACGGCTTTATTGGGCTGAACAAGTCCGGAAATATCTTTGAATTGATAAGGAGAGGCCTCTTTTCGTATAGAAGTATAAGTATATTGATGGACTTTCTCCGGGGATGCAGGATATTCTCTCTGAAAAAGGCATCCAATGTAACCAGGCATATCCCAATCATAAACTCGGTTTTTGTAGCTCCAGTAACTTAAGAGAAAAACCAAAATTAAAGTAATTAGGAAAGAAATTTTCCATTTTAAATCAAACCCTTCCTTTCCTAAGAACTTCACTTAAATAGTATTGATTAAAGATCTTCTGCTTCTGCCAGAAGTTCCACAATATCTTTTACAGCAACTTCTGTATTTTTATTGAAATGCTTTACACCGTCTGTCATCATTGTATTACAGAACGGACAGCCTGTAGCGATTACTTTAGGCTCGAATGATAAAGCTTCTTCAGTTCTTTCGATATTAATATCTTTATTCCCCTTTTCAGGCTCTTTAAACATCTGCGCTCCCCCTGCTCCACAACATAATCCATTGGTTTTGCAACGCTTCATTTCTACAAGCTCGGCATCCAGCTTTTCTAAAAGCATTCTTGGCGCTTCATATTCACCATTGGCTCTTCCTAAATAGCAAGGATCATGGAACGTGATTTTCTTTCCTTTGAAAGCTCCTCCTTCAATCTTCAGGCGACCTTCTTCCATTAATGTTTTAAGGAATTGGGTGTGATGTACCACTTCATAATTTCCTCCTAAGCTTGGATATTCATTTTTTAACGTATTGAAACAATGCGGACAAGCCGTTACGATTTTTTTTACCTCGTAAGCATTCAGCACCTCAATGTTCGTTAATGCCATCATCTGAAAAACGAACTCATTTCCGGCACGTTTTGCAGGATCACCTGTGCAGCTTTCCTCCTGTCCTAAAACAGCAAATTCCACTCCTATTTTATTAAGGATCTTACAGAATGCTTTTGTTATTTTTTTGGCTCTGTCATCAAAACTTCCGGCACATCCTACCCAGAAAAGAACTTCCGGAGATTTGCCTTCCATTGCGTATTCAGCCATTGTTTTTATTGTGAAATCCATAGTAGTTTCAAATTTATCAATCTATAACAGTGCAACAGTTTACGAATGATGTCACACCGTTACATTTTACATTGTTCAATTAATTAATCATTTGCCCAGTTCAGACGGTCTGCCTGATTGTACTGCCAAGGAGCAGCATTGTTTTCCACATTCGTCATCATCAGATTCAGCTCCTGTGGTGCGGCAGACTGTTCCATCACCAGGAATCTTCTCATTTCAAAAATAATGGAAAGCGGATCCAATAGAACCGGACAGGCTTCAGTACATGCATTACACGTTGTACACGCCCAAAGTTCTTCTTTTGTAATATAATCGTTCAGCAACTTTTTCCCGTCATCTACAAAGCTTCCGTTCTTATCGATATTTCTGCCGACTTCTTCAAGACGGTCTCTTGTTTTCATTAAAATTAGCCTTGGAGAAAGCTTTTTACCCGTAATATTGGCAGGGCAAACCGAAGTACAACGACCACATTCTGTACAAGAATAGGCATTTAATAGCTGAACCTGGTTCAAATCAAAGATATCTTCTGCCCCGAATTTTGAAGGAACTTCTGCTTCTTCTTCACCCGGAGCTGCGTATGGATCTGCATTAGGATCCATCATGAGTTTAATCTCTTTGGTAACAGATTCCAGGTTGTTGAACTTTCCTTTCTTCTCCAAATTCGCATACCAAGTACTTGGGAAAGCCAAAATAATATGCAGATGTTTAGAGTAATAAAGGTAATTCATAAAGAATAAAATCCCTACAAAGTGGAACCACCAAGCCGCTTTTTCTGTGAAGAACAAGAATCCATCACTAAAGTTGCTGAAGATAGGTGCTAAGAATGTTGAACTAATCGGGAAACTTCCATGTTCAGGAAGTAAACCTCTTTGCTGAAGAACCCAATCCGCAGTATTCATTTTAAAGAAAGCCATCATTAAGGCAAACTCAATAATCAGGATCCAGTTGGCATCATGCTTTGGCCATCCGAAAAGCTCTTTCATGGTCAATCTTTTCACCCCGTAAAAATTTCTACGGATAAAGAATATCACCACCCCAATTACCACTAAAAGTGCTAAAACTTCTAATGTAGCTGTGAAGAAATTGTAAAAACCATGTCCGAATACAGATGAAAGAAATCGATGGGTTCCAAATAATCCGTCTACAATGATTTCAATAAGTTCAATGTTAATAATAATGAAACCTACATAAACGAAAAGGTGTAAAATACCCGCTACAGGTCTTTTTACCATTTTACTTTGACCCATCGCCACACGAGCCATGGTTTCCCAACGTTCACCTTTTCTGTCGTTTCTGTTGATTTCTCTTCCTAATCTGATGTTTCTATATATCTTTTGCAGACTTTTCGCAAACAGCCCGAAACCTGCAACTAATAAAATCAGAAAAATAATATTATCGATATATTGCATGGCTAAGTTTTAGTTTTTATTATTCTTTCCGAAAACTGAGAAATTGATGTATCTTTTCGGATTTGCTTTCATATCTTCTATGAGAGAATTCAGATTGGTAGAAGCCGAATTCAAATTGTTGTACAACTCTTCATCTTTCATCAGTTTACCTAAACTTCCCTGCCCTCTGTCAATTCCACCGATTACCTGATTCAGTTGTCCAACTGTTGCGTCTAAACTTGCAATGGTAGCATTCAGCTTTTTAGTATCGATACTTTCCGCAAGATTTCCATATTTATCCAAAGTCGTTTTACCACTTTGCATCGTCAGACTTGCCTCATCTAAAACTTTTTGAAGCTTAGGATCGTTATGCCCTACCAGATTATTAACACTTCCAGCCGTAGTCTGTAATGCACCTACCGTTTTATTAAGATTTGACAATAAGACTCTGATTTCAGCTCTGTTTTGATCGTCAACAATTTTATTGGCATTTGACATTAAAGAATCAACTCTGTACAAAACAGTTTGCAGCTGATCTTTTACCGGTCCTACCTGAGAAGAAAGGCTTCCCATCATTCCCAATTTAAAAGTTCCTTTCAGCGTATCTCCGTCTTTAGCAGTAGGTCCACCATATACCAAATTCACTCTCATTTCTTTTCCGGACATTAAACCCGGTTCAAAGATTTCAAGAGTAGAGTTTTTTGAAAATTCAAAATTATTGTCTACCGTAATTTTAACAATAAAATTAATCTGACCTGTTTTTGATGTTTGAGGTATAATCTTAACCACCTGTCCCACTTTCAAACCATTAATGGACACGGGAGAAGATTGAGCTAAACCTTCTACATTATCATATTTTGCGTAAAATATATTATCGGTAGTAAAAAGGCTTCTGCCTTTCATGAATTGAAACAATACGACAAAGCCTACGATAGCTAAAAGCGCAATAACACCTGCTTTTAATTCTTTACTGAACTTCACTTGCTAATTTTTTCTAATGAGCAAATATACTACATTTTAAATTAATCTTTTCTTTTATTACTCTGCTTTAAATACAAAAAAGACGGCAATAATTGCCGTCTTTATATTTTTATAGAGGAGTCTTTTTATTGTTGAGCCCCTACTTTATTCCAGATTTCAATTCTGTAATCTTCGATATCAGCATTGTCCTGCAAGCTCTTCATCCAACCCTGTCCGAACATTCCTGCATTTCTCTGGGTTACAGATTCTGTAAACTGTTTAAGATCTCCAGGTTGTTTGTTTACGGTTTCGTTCTTTTTAATTAAAACATAAACTCCTGTTCCTCCTTCAATCGGATTAGAAATCTTTCCTTTTGCAACTCCAAATGCAGCTCCTGCCACTTTAGGTTCCATAGTTCCAGCTACTGAAGGGCTTAAAAGATTCACCTGAGCAGATTGTTTTGTTGTTCCGAATTGCTTAGCAATCTGATCTAAATTACCTGCTTTACCGATTTTCTCAGCGATTTGTTTTGCAGCCAATTTATTTTTAACAACCACTTCAATCTGATCTCTTACTGATTCAGGATCAGCAAGACCTTTCTCTTGTTTCCCGTTTAGGTAAACAACAATTTTATCTCCTGTTCCGTCTACTGTAAAGAATTCTGTATCTCCTTTTTCTCTTTTCTTATCAAAAGCCCAAGCTAAGATATCCGCATCCTTGTCAGTACCCAATCCCTGAAGCTGACCGTCAAATCTTTTTGCCTGCTTAGGATTAGAGAATTGATAGTTTCCTTTTTTAGCAATATTCACAAAATCATTGAATGATTTTCCTTGTACCTGCTGAATAAATCTTCTCGCATTTTTATCTGTTTCCGCTTCTGTAGCATCAGACGGTTTAATCACTTTTACCAGGTTGGCAACTTTGTAGCCCATTGCTCCAGCCTTTTTATCCTCAATATTGATGATATGATATCCAAACTGAGTTTCAACAACTCCTGTTGCGCCTTTAGGATTTTCAGCTAAATATTTTAAGAATTCAGGAACAAAAGGCGTTTCCGGCGTAGTCCAACCTAAGCTTCCTCCCTGAGCAGCTGAACTTGGATCATTAGATAGTTTAAGGAACTCTGTAAATTTAGCTGGATTTGCTTTTACAATTGCTCCGATAGAGTCTGCTAATTTCTTAGCTTCTTCTTTAGATCTTTTCACATCCTGACCTGCAGGACTTCCTTTGAAAGCAATAAGAATATGTCTTGATAATGTAGAATCTGAAGTCTTTTTACCTAAAAGTTTAGACACTACATAAGCTCCCTGCTCCTTGTACGGGCCAAAAGTCTGTCCAACTGCAGCAGTAGCAATCTGCCCCTGAATGGTCGGAGGTAATTGATTCGGACTTACATACTTATCATTAAACGGAGCATCAGAATTAGCCATTACGAACATAGAATCGTTCTTCGTATTCTGGAAGTTTTCAGTTCCTCCGCTTGCATCTGTACCTCCTGCAAATAATTTTGTAATTTCTTTCTGAGTTGCTGCATCATCCGCTGCACTTGGTTGTGAAGGGAAAAATACTACCCCTAAGTTTCTGCTAGGCTCAGCTTTAAACATTACAGGGTGTTGTTTGATATAATTAGCTAAATCTTCTGTCGTTACATTAATTTTAGTCTTTTGAAGATAAGAAGCATAGTCAACCTTTACAAAATCAATATCTGCAAGCTGATCTCTTTCTTTCATCAATTCTTCAGCTTCTTTTTTACCTGTAGTAATTCCTGCAGAAACGTTTGCGAATACTTGTCTGGCCATTAGTCTATACTCGATTGACTTTCTCGTTTTCAACCATTGGTTATAACCTTCAGGACTCATATTCTTCATGTCCTCTATCTGTTTTTTAAGCTCCTGAGTCTTAAAATTCCCCTTCTCATCAAAGAATTGCTTATTCTGAGCAAACATCTGATCATACTGAAGCTGATTCCAGAAGTAATCTTCTGTCATCTCAAATCCCAGTTTCTCAAATTGTTGCTTAATCAGTTTAGACTGAACCAACAATTGCCAAGCCTGCTCTTCAAGACCATTTTTCGGCTGACCTTGCTGCTCTGCTTGCTGTTGTAATACAAAAAGCTGGTCGTTAAACTCTTCACGGGTAATTTTTTCACCATTTACTTTTCCTAAAACATCAGGGTTTTTACCAAACACCTTATCTATACTGTCCGGGTTTACCAAAAACGCTAAAAGCGCCAATGCAATTACTCCCATCAAAAGCCAAGGTCTACTCCTAATCTGTCCTAAAATTGCCATTTTATATATTATAGTTTTTTATCAGTTTGCGAAAATACACATTTTTAAGAAATTACAGAAATCTAAGTTCTTTTTTTAATTTTTAAAATGAAAATTTTATGAAAAAGGAAATTTTGACCGCATTTTTTCATAAAAAACAAATGGCATAAGTATTGCGCATTGTAACGCAACATCCTATATTATGTCTATTCACAACATATTATAGAATATTACTTTAACGATTTAATACGGAAATGACAATTTGTCATTCAGCATAATTATGACAGAATTTGAAGATATGAGTTTAGAAGAAATGATCAGTGATGGGTTTGATATTGTAGCTGAAGAGATCAATCTTTCTGATCTTTCAGAAACAGAAAAAAATTCAGAACAGAAAATATTCCCGATACTCCCGGTAAGAAACATGGTGATGTTTCCTAATGTGGTAATTCCTATCACTGCAGGAAGAAAAGCGTCTATACAGCTTCTTGAAGAAGCGCAGAAAAACGGTGATTTTATCGGAATTGTAAGTCAGAAAAATTCAGAGCTTGAATCTCCGACCGAAAAAGACCTTTATCATACAGGTACATTAGCGAAGATCATTAAAATCATTAAACTTCCTGAGGGCAATATTACAGCCATTACTAAAGGCTTCCACAGGTTTAAGATCAAAAAGATGATTGAAGCACAACCTTATTTTAAAGCTGAGATTTCAAAATTAAAGGATTCAAAGCCTAAAAATAAAGAAGAATATGAAGCATTGCTAGAAAATGTTAAAGACCTGGCTTTAAAAATCATAGAGCTGGATCCGAACATTCCGAATGCCGCTAATTTTGCGATCAAGAACATCAACAATAATGATGATTTATTAAATTTCATCTGTACGAATGCTAATTTCCCTTCAGTTGAAAAGCAAAAGCTGCTTGAAGAGAAAAACCTGATGGAAAGAGCCAATAAGTGCTATGAAATGATGCATGAAGATTTCAGAAGACTTGAATTGAGAAATCAGATTCATCAGAAAACATCCAAGGATCTTGACAAACAGCAGAGAGAATATTTTCTGAATCAACAGATCAGAACCATTCAGGAAGAACTTGGAGGCGGTCCGGAAAGTGATATTGAAGACCTGATTGCCAAAGCAAAAAAGAAAACATGGAGCCCGGAAGTTGAGGAGCATTTCCAAAAGGAAATCAGCAGATTACAACGCCAGAATCCTAATTCGCCCGACTATAATGTTCAGAGAAATTATCTGGATTTCTTCACAGATCTTCCGTGGGAAACTTACACGAAAGATGTTTTTGATATTGCCAAAGCTGAGAAAATTTTAGATAAAGCTCATTTTGGATTAGAAGATATCAAAAAGAGAATTTTGGAACACATGGCTGTTTTAAAACTAAAAAACAACATGAAATCTCCTATTCTTTTATTGGTTGGTCCTCCTGGAGTTGGTAAAACATCATTAGGAAAATCCATTGCGGATGCATTAGGTAGAAAATATGTAAGACTTTCTTTGGGTGGACTTCATGATGAAAGTGAAATCCGCGGGCACAGAAAGACGTATATCGGTGCCATGGCGGGAAGAATCCTTCAATCGATCAAGAAATCGGGAACATCCAATCCTGTAATTGTGCTGGATGAGATGGATAAAATAGGGCAAGGTTTACATGGTGATCCGAGCTCAGCACTTTTAGAAGTTCTTGATCCTGAACAGAATAAGTCTTTCTATGATAACTTCTTAGAAATGGGATATGATCTGTCTAAAGTAATGTTCATTGCAACGGCAAATTCATTATCTACCATTCAGACTCCATTGCTGGACAGAACTGAGATTATTCAGATTGCAGGCTATACTTTAGAGGAGAAAATCGAAATTGCTAAAAGACATTTAATAAAAAAGCAGCAGGATGAGAATGGTTTGGATGCAAAATCATTCAAACTCGGGAATGCTGAATTAAAACATATTATTGAAGCCCACACTTCCGAAAGCGGTGTAAGAAGCTTAGAAAAAAGAATTGCTTCTATTGCCCGTTGGGTAGCTTTGCAGACGGCATTAGAGAAAAAATATGACAGTAAAATTTCTGTTGAGAAAGTAGATGAAATCCTGGGTGTTCCAAGACCGAAAAGCTTATCTGAAATCACCGGAGTTCCGGGAGTTGTAACAGGTTTAGCCTGGACAAGTGTTGGCGGAGATATTCTATTCATCGAAAGTATTTTAAGTAATGGAAAAGGAGCTTTGACCATGACAGGAAATCTAGGTACTGTAATGAAAGAGTCCGCTACGATTGCTTTAGAATACATCAAAGCAAAACATGATGAATTAGGAATTTCTCAGGAAGACATTGAAAAGCACAATATTCACGTGCACGTTCCGGAAGGAGCAACTCCTAAAGACGGACCTTCTGCCGGTATTGCCATGCTGACTTCTATGGTTTCATCATTTAAAAATAAAAAAGTGAAACCTCATCTTGCCATGACAGGAGAGATTACTTTAAGAGGAAAAGTGCTTCCTGTAGGAGGAATTAAAGAAAAGCTCCTTGCTGCAACTAGAGCGGGAATTAAAGATGTAATTCTTTGTGAAGCCAACAGAAAAGACGTTGAAGAAATTAAAAAAGACTATTTAAAAAATCTTAATGTTCACTATGTCAACCGAATGGAAGAGGTGATCGATATTGCGATCGAAAAATAATCCGTAACATATTAACATTCTCAATAAAAGAAAGCACGTTTCAGATTTCTGGAACGTGTTTTTGATTTGCATACAAACCGCTTATTATTCAAAGGGTTTTCTTAACTTTATGCAGCAGATTTTGAAATTATGAACTTTCTAAGACTTCCATTTCTTGTTAAATTTACCCTTGTAATCATTTCCCTCATTGGACTTGGCTATATTTTAGCATTGGGGCAGAGCATATTAGCTCCGTTCTTTTTAGCGTTCTTAATGGCTATGTTATTTTTGCCATTTGCCACTTTTCTGGAAAGAAAACTTAGATTTCCAAGATCACTTTCCACCATGACATCAGTACTCATCATGCTTATTTTTTTAAGTGGAATGATTTATTTTTTCGGTTCACAATTATCTACTTTCAGCAAAGACATTCCTCATCTCAGAGATCAGTTCATTAATGTATTTGATAATCTGCAGCATTGGGTTTCAAGAACGTTCAATATAAAAATCAATGACCAGCTTGATTACCTTGATCAAGGGCTGAACAAGCTTCTTTCTTCTTCAGGGTTAATTTTAGGATTTACCTTAGGCGTATTTTCAACGGGATTTGCTTTTATTCTATTTTTCCTGTTATTTTTCATTTTTATCCTGAATTACAGAAGAATCTTAAATAATTTCATCGTGACTGTTTTTAATGAAAAACATAAAGCCAGTGTAGAAGAAGTGGTAAGCCAGGTAAGAATCATGACCAAAAAATACATTATCGGACTTTGTCTGCAGGTATTTATCGTTTCTGTTCTTACTTCAATTGTTCTTACGATTGTGGGTGTAAAGTATGCTGTGCTTCTCGCTGTTCTAACCGGGTTACTGAATGTAATTCCTTATCTGGGAATTTGTATTTCACTAGTAGTTTCCTGCTTCATTGCATTCGCAACGGGAACACCTTCCACCTGTATTTATGTTGTCATTGGCTACATAGCCGTTCATATTATTGATGGAAATATTATTTTGCCTTTTGTTGTAGGTTCAAAAGTAAAGATCAATGCACTTTTTTCATTTTTAGGAATCATTATCGGTGAACATCTTTGGGGAATTGCAGGAATGTTTTTGTGTATTCCGGCCATTGCAATCATCAAGATTATCTTTGAAAGAGTTAATGGTTTACAGCCTTGGGGAAAATTACTTGGAGAAGAAGAAAAACCCGACAAAAAGAAAAAGAGCTACAAAATCTCGAAGAACATTACTCTTAAGGAAATGGATTAATTATTAGCAAATAAGCAATTTTAAAATACTATAAAACGCCTTCAATTGGAAGGCGTTTTATTTTCTATAAAGGACAAAGTGGCTGTAATCCATTTGGACATGTTTCCGTACAAAGAATATAAGTTCCACTATCCGGACAGTATCCATAAGACGGGCCTCCTGGTCCTCCAGGATCACCACCCAAACAAGGATCTCCCGGCGGAATTTTGCATGGACATCCTATTGGTCCGATATCACATTGTCCGGGGCCACCGCCTCCAAGCACTTCTTTTAAATCTGAACGATTTAATTTTTTAAGATTTTTCATAAAAATATTTGTTTAGTTTGTTCTAGACAAATATATAAAATAGGACGATACAGACCGTTAAATATTTCCCTAAAAAGAGAGTATTTATAAAACATACCCCATTTTTAATCAACGGATTACATTTTTATTTAACTTTAATAAAAATAAAACTCATGAAAATTATAAAATTTATCCTGGCCCTTCTTTTCGGATTAATGTTCATTAATGCCGGATTAAACAAATTCTTTAATTATATGCCCATGGAAAAGCCAACACCAGAGCAAATGAAACTTTTTGCTGCGTTTGGAGAAATTCATTGGCTGATGCCGTTAGTTGGACTCGTAGAAGTTATTGGTGGATTATTATTTATTTTCCCAAAAACAAGAGCTTTAGGCGCAATTGTTATTTTACCTGTAATGGTAGGAATTGTAGTTCACGTGTTCACGATGGATAAATCCCCAATGGGAATGTCAATTGCAGGAGTTCTTTTCCTTATCAATCTCTGGATGATTATTGACAACAAAGAAAAATATAAAGCTTTGGTAAGTTGATTAAAAAGTGAATGGTGAATAGTCAATTCGCTTAGCTTGTCAATTTTTTAAATTCACTATTCACTATTCACCATTCACAATATCATCATATAAATGCACTGAACCCAGTAATGGATCTTCCGACAATCAGAGAATTGATTTCCTTTGTTCCTTCATAGGAATAGATTGCTTCTGCATCGGCAACAAATCTGGCAACATCATATTCCAACAGAATTCCATTACCTCCCATTACTTCACGTGCTCTTGAGACAATATCCCGCGTTCTTAATGTGCAGAAAACTTTTGCCAGAGAAGCATGTTCGTCTTTTAGAATTCCTTCGTCCTGCATTTCGGAAAGTCTAAAGACCATGGTCTGCATTGCTGTCAAATTCGATAACATTTCCACCAGATGCCCCTGAATCATTTGGAAGGAAGCGATCGGTTTACCAAATTGTTCTCTTTTTCGGGTATAATCTAAAGCACTTTCATAAGCTCCTCTTGCACAACCTGTAGCCATCCACGCAACTCCTGCTCTCGTCATTCTCAATACTTTTCCGGTATCTTTAAATGAGTTGGCATTTTGTAAACGGTTTTCTTCTGTGATTAGACAATCTTTCAACGTAATCAGTCCGTTCTGAACGATTCTCAATGCCATTTTTCCTTTAATTTTTTCAACTGAATAGCCAGGATTATCTTTTTCAACAATAAAACCTTTTACTTCTCCGTCATCCAAATCTCTTGCCCAAATGATAATAACATCCGCAAACGTAGCATTTCCAATCCATTTTTTCTGGCCATTTAAAATCCAGCCTTCCGGTGTTTTCTTACAGGTTACCGTTAGGCCTCCTGCTGCTCCGGAACCAACTTCAGGCTCCGTTAAACCAAACGCTCCGATTTTTTCAAACTTCTGCATCTGAGGAAGCCACTTCTGCTTTTGTTCTTCCGAACCACAGATGTAAATGGATCCCATTGCCAAACCGGATTGCACCCCAAAGAAAGTTGCAATAGAAGCATCAATTCTTGCCATTTCCATCGCAATGACGCCCTCCATTAGAAAGGGCATTCCCGGACAGCCATAACCTTCATAGGTAACTCCACAAATATTCAGCTTTTGAAATTTTGGAATTAATTCATGTGGAAATTCATCTCTAAGCCAGTAGTGATTCACCAAGGGTTTTACTTCTTTTTCCATAAAAGTTCTCACTTTAAGCTGAACTTCGCGCTGTTCAGGGCTCAACGTATGGTAGATATCATAGAAATCTCCATCTATTGGAGGAAGTTCTTTCTTTTTTTTATTCGGATCAAGCATTTTCATTAAACCTCCGAGTTGTTTATCGTCGAGTTTTGAGAAATTTTGCATCAGCTTAGGGAGATCCACTTTTTGAGAAATTGCACTTAGCTGATCAAAGTCTATAGATCTGAATAATTCTATGGCGTTTCTGATTTTGGAAAAAGTATTTGACATAGTAATTGTTTGTGTATTGATTTGTAAAAGGTAAGCAAAAATTACTCCGAAAACAAGTATGTTTACTCAAATTCGTTTTACAAAAAACTGAATTACAGCTATTTAAAACGTTATTTTTCTTTACAAAATTTTTACTTTCGATTTTCAATCTTTACAACTGATTCCGTCTGAACTTTGGATTAAGCAAAACATTAAAAATCTACATTATGAAAACGACGTACATCAGATTATCAATTGCAACAGCACTTTTATTGGGAATTTATTCATGCAAAAAACAGGAAACAATAGAAAACTACGGAGAAGCTTCCGGTATTATGGATTCAACTGCAGTTGCTACTTCAGACAGTATTTCTTCGGTGGCTACCATGAAGGTACAAGACAAACAGTTCATCAAAACAGCAGATGTAAACATGGAAGTAAAAGACGTTTATGATGCTACGATTTCTATTGAAAAATCGGTTCAGGAGCTGGGAGGATTTGTAACCCACAGTAATTTAAAAAGCAATGTGATCTCAGAAGACACTTACAATACATCTAATGAAGAAGCTATGCTGATCAAAAAATACCAATCGGAGAACAGAATTCAGGTAAGAGTTCCGACTGTCAAGCTGGGAGAATTTTTAACGCTGATTAATGACAAAAAACTATTTCTGAATTCAAGGTCAATCAATGCAGAAGATGTGACTTCTAACATAAAATACGCTGAACTGGAAGGAAAAAGAATCAAAAAGACAAGTGAAAATATATCACAATTGAAGACCAACAAGGATAAAGTAAAACTGGATGATGAAAACATGTCTGAAAGCAACCAGCAACAATATGCGAATATGGATGTAACCGATAACCTGAAATACAGTACCGTCGATATTTACATTAAGGAACCAAAAATCAGAATCGCAGAAATTGCCATTACCAATACTAAAAGCATCGATGACAAATATAAATTTGATTTTATCTACAGTGCAAAATCCGCTTTTGTGGAAGGATATTATTTAATTCAAAGAATTGTTGTAGGACTAATTGTGATCTGGCCTATATTATTGATTGGAGCTGCTATTTTATTTCTATATAGAAAAAGAAAATCTATAAAAAAACAATCGACAACAGAAATATAGAGCTATCCTAACCTTTCGGTTATCTATATAAATTTTTAAATTTTACAAAAAAACCTCCGGAATTAATCTGGGGGTTTTTACCTTTAAAATTTCTTTTAAAAATTTTAAAAATGTTGGCTATGAAAAATCAGCCAAAAACTATACCTGCAATCAATAAATATCCACATTTTTTTTATCAATTCTTCCGAAGAATCAATAATTCAACAACTGATTTTTTAATCATCAATTAACATCATTGAACTAAAATTCCGTAAATTTGCAAATCAATAATTTTGCATGAGGATTTGGCATTCAACAATCCTAAATCCAAAGCCTTAAAACTTTAATTTCTGAATACATTATGCTATCAAAAATAAATCCTTTACATACTGAAAGCTGGAAAGCATTGGACGAACATTTCGGAGACAACGACTTTGATTTAAGAAGTCTTTTTCAGGAAAACCCTGATCGTTTCAAAGAATTTTCGTTACAAAGAGATAATTTTCTTTTTGATTATTCAAAAAACCTGATCGATTCCAGAACAAAAGAACTTTTACTGAATCTGGCCGAAGAATGTCAGCTGAAGGATGCTATTTCTAAAATGTTTTCTGGTGACAAAATCAACCAAACTGAAGGAAGAGCCGTTCTTCATACCGCGTTAAGAGATTTTTCCGGTAAAAATATTTTGGTAGATGGAGAAAATATCAAACCTCAGATTAAAAGAGTATTAGATCATATGAAATCTTTTTCTGAAAGTATTATTTCAGGAGCTCACAAAGGTTTCAGCGGAAAAGAAATTACCGATGTCGTGAATATCGGAATTGGAGGCTCGGATTTGGGGCCTGTTATGGTAGTTTCCGCTTTAAAACATTTTAAAACTAGATTAAACGTTCACTTTGTTTCTAATGTAGACGGAAATCATATCGCAGAAGTTGTAAAGAATTTGAATCCTGAAACAACTTTATTCATCATTGCTTCTAAAACGTTTACAACTCAGGAGACAATGACCAATGCCAACTCAGCAAAGGACTGGTTCTTACAGGCTGGAAAACAGGAAGATGTAGCCAAGCATTTTGTGGCTTTATCGACTAACGTTCAATCTGTTAAAGACTTCGGAATTGCAGAAGAAAATATCTTCGAATTCTGGGATTGGGTTGGCGGCAGATACTCTCTTTGGAGTGCAATCGGATTAAGTATTGTGCTTGCAGTGGGTTACGAAAACTTCGAACAATTATTAAAAGGAGCTTTTGATACGGATCAGCATTTCCAGACTGCAGAATTTTCTGAAAATGTTCCTGTTTTAATGGGACTTTTAGGAATCTGGTACCGTAATTTCTATGCAGCAACAAGCTATGCTATTCTTCCTTATTCTCAATATTTAGACAGATTTGCAGCTTATCTTCAACAGGGAGATATGGAAAGTAACGGAAAATGTGTAGACAGAAACGGTGAGTTTGTTGAATATGAAACAGGACCAATCATTTGGGGAGAGCCTGGAACAAACGGACAGCATGCTTTCTATCAGTTAATTCACCAGGGAACTGAACTGATTCCTGCTGATTTTATCGCTTATGCAAAAAGCCCAAATAAAGTTTCTGATCACCAGGATAAATTGTTAGCTAACTTTTTTGCTCAGACAGAGGCACTTGCCTTCGGAAAAACAGAAGAAGAAGTTGAGGAAGAACTTAAAAATTCAGGAAAATCAGATGAAGAAATTAATTCCTTATTAAACTATAAGGTCTTCCACGGAAACACTCCGACTAACTCTATATTATTCAAAGAATTAACTCCTTTTTCATTAGGACAATTAATTGCTTTATATGAGCACAAAATTTTCGTTCAGGGTGTGATCTGGAATATTTTCAGCTTCGACCAGTTTGGGGTGGAGCTAGGAAAAGTTTTAGCCAATAAAATCCTTCCAGAACTAGAAAACAATGAGACAATTAGCTCTCATGACAGCTCGACCAACGGGTTGATCAATTATTATAAAGGAAATAAGTAAAAGAAAGTAAATATCTAATAAAAGTAAAAAATGGCAGAAATTCTTGACGGATTAAAAGTATCCAAAGAAATAAAACAGGAAATCAAGGCTGAAGTTGAAAAAATTGTTGCCGGAAAAAGAAGAGCACCACATTTAGTTGCTATTCTTGTAGGAAACAACGGAGCAAGTAAGGCCTATGTTAACGCTAAAGTGAAAGACTGTGAAGAAGTAGGCTTTCAGTCAAGCTTAGTGAAATTTCCAAGTACAGTTTCTGAATCTGAATTATTGGAAAAAATTGACGAGTTGAACAAATCTAAAGCCGTTGACGGGTTTATCGTTCAGTTGCCTTTGCCGGATCAGATTGATCAGGAGAAAATCATCAATGCCATCGATCCGAGAAAAGATGTGGATGGTTTCCACCCTGAAAACTTCGGGAGAATGGCATTGGAAATGGATACCTTCTTGCCAGCAACTCCATTCGGAATTTTAACTTTACTGGAAAGATATAATATTGAAACAAAAGGTAAAGACTGTGTCATCATCGGAAGAAGTAAAATCGTTGGAAGACCAATGAGTATTCTAATGGGAAGAAAAGATTTCCCAGGAAACTCTACCGTTACCCTTACACACTCTTACACTAAAGATATCGAAGAATATACTAAAAAAGCAGACATCGTAATTACAGCTTTAGGTGATCCCCATTTCTTAAAAGGAGATATGATCAAAGACGGTGCGGTGATTGTTGATGTAGGAATTACAAGAGTAGACGACGATTCTCCAAAAGGATATTATCTGGCAGGTGATGTAGATTTTGACAGCTGTGCGGCAAAAGCAAGCTGGATTACCCCTGTTCCGGGAGGAGTCGGACCCATGACAAGAGCGATGTTGATGAAAAACACCATCATTGCTTACAAAACTTCGGTCTATAACGACTAATTTTAAAATGAATAAAGAAGAAGATATTTTATTAAAAGAAGGTAAAATGCTCCCTGTAATGGAGCATTTTTACACTCTTCAGGGAGAAGGAGCGCACACCGGAAAAGCAGCCTATTTCATCAGATTAGGTGGTTGCGACGTCGGGTGCCACTGGTGTGATGTAAAAGAAAGCTGGGATCCGAATTTACATCCGCTAATGAATGCTAAAGAAATTGCAGAAACTGCAGCAAAACACTGTAAAACAATTGTTTTAACCGGTGGAGAACCTTTAATGTGGAATCTTGATATTTTAACATCTAAATTAAAAGAACTAGGATGCACAATCCATATTGAAACTTCAGGAGCATATCCAATGAGCGGACATATCGACTGGATTACTCTTTCACCAAAGAAAACAGGACTTCCGAAAGAGGAAATTTATGCGAAAGCTCATGAACTTAAAGTAATTGTTTTCAATAATAATGATTTCAAGTTTGCTCAGGAACAAGCTGCAAAAGTCACAGAAAATTGTACTTTATATCTTCAGAGCGAATGGAGCAAGCGTGACGAAATGTATCCGAAAATCACAGACTTCATTCTGGAAAACCCTCAGTGGAGAGCTTCAGTTCAGACCCATAAATACCTGAATATCCCGTAAAATTGATTATCTTAGGCCTTCAGTTATTCTGTAACCATGCAGAGAATAAGATACTCTAGATATTTAAAAACAATAATTATTTTGCTTGACCTTGTGGTTATTGCAAGTGTATTTATACTCTTTTTTGCCGATAGAAATGCAGATTTGATGCAGGATAACGAAGTTTGGTCATTTCCGTTGCTTCTGCTTGTTTCTTACTGGGTTTTACTAAGCGGCAGAACTCAAATCTATAATATCCGGAGAAATATTACTTATACAACCTTTTTAGAAAGGCTCATTACTCATTTCCTCTTGTTCGTTATTGGATTAGTATTGATAAGAAAAGTAAGTAATAATCAGTTTTTTGGTTCGGAGCTTTCATGGCTTTCCCTTTATCTTTTCTTTTCTATACTTCTGACAAGATCTGTTATTTATTTCGTCATCAAATATTTACGTTCTTTAGGAATTAATAACAGAAACATAATGTTTCTCAACGAAAACAGCTCTACCAGAGTTCTTAAAAATATTCTAAAAGAGAGAAAGGATTTCGGTTATAAAATTTTTGAATTTCAAAATGAAGCCATCAATATTGAAGAACTTCAGCTCTTTTGGAAAAAGAATGGTATCCACACCCTCTTTTTACCTTTAGAAACAACTTTTGATAAAAATACAGAAGATAGTATCTTTAAACTGGCAGAAGCGAATAAGGTACATATTTCACTTATTCCCAATATATCACAAAACGACTGGTTTTTATATGACTTGGGTTATATTGAAAACCAGCCTGTTTTGCATCAGTCTTCTTATCCGCTGGATAATTATTTCAATTTTATAGTAAAAAGAATATTTGATATCCTTTTTTCGGTTATTATTTTGGTAGGAATCTGCTCCTGGCTTTTCCCGATTATTGCCATTTTAATTAAAACTACTTCAAAAGGACCTGTTTTTTTTATACAAAGAAGATACGGATTTCACGAAGAAGTGTTTGGCTGCCTTAAATTCCGGACAATGGTTGTAAATGATGATTCCACGACAAAAATTACTGCAGAAAATGATTCCCGGATTACAAGATTCGGAAAGTTTCTAAGGAAAACCAGTCTTGATGAGATGCCACAGTTTTTGAATGTACTGAAAGGTGAAATGTCAGTTGTGGGACCCCGTCCTCACATGTTGGCTGTGGATGATTATTATAAACCTAAAATCGGAAGGTACAGCTTAAGAAGCATGGTTAACCCTGGAATTACAGGTTTGGCACAGGTAAACGGATTAAGAGGCGATTCCGGAGACAGGGAAGTGGAAATGAAAAAAAGAGCTTTGGCAGATGCGTATTACGTTAGGAACTGGAGCTTTGTTTTGGATTTGGTCATTATATTAAAAACAATAATATTGATAATAGCCGGAGATAAAAATGCAAAATAAGGTATATTTAGGTTTAATTTTAACATTAATCTAAGGCTAATCCTGAGCTATAATCTTCATCTAATTAAATAAAAAAAGTCTAATTTAGCAGAATGTTAAAAAAGTTTTTTACAGCAGTAGGAGAATACATTATCCTTCTAGGTAAATCTATCCAGAAACCTCAGAAAATGAAGGTTTTCTGGAAGCTGTTCATGAGAGAGATCAATGATTTGGGAGTCAACTCATTCGGGTTGGTAATCTTTACCTCTATATTTGTCGGAGCGGTAGTTGCCATTCAGATGTTCAACAACTTTGATGCTTCTTCGTTCCCAATTCCCCCTTCATTTGTAGGATATGCAACAAAAGCCGTTTTGGTTCTCGAATTTTCACCTACCATTATCAGTCTTATTCTGGCAGGAAAAGTAGGTTCATACATCGCGTCAAGTATTGGAACCATGAGAGTCTCCGAACAGATAGACGCTTTGGATATTATGGGGGTAAACTCTCCGAACTTTCTTATTTTCCCTAAAATAATCGCCTGTATTATTTTTAATCCCTTATTAATTGCCATCAGTATCGTTTTTGGTATTGGAGGCGGTTACATCGCGGGAGTTTTAACAGGAAACTGGACAACCAATGATTATATTGTAGGTATCCAGATGTATATGCCCAACCTTTTCGTTTACTATGCATTTATAAAAACGATTGTTTTCGCATTCATTATTGCAACAGTACCGTCTTATTTCGGATACAACGTAAAAGGAGGTTCATTGGAAGTAGGTAGAGCAAGTACACAGGCTGTAGTTTGGACAATGGTATTCATTATTCTTTCCGAATTATTATTAACCCAATTAATATTAAGCTGATGATTGAGGTAAAAAATTTAAAGAAAAGTTTTGATGATGTTGAAGTACTTAAAGGAATTTCGACCTCTTTTGATAAAGGAAAAGTAAACTTAATTATTGGGCAGAGCGGATCAGGAAAAACCGTTTTCCTTAAAAGCTTATTGAATGTATATCAACCCACTTCCGGAGAAATTCTTTTTGATGAAAGAGACATCAATGTCATGACCCGTGAAGAGAAACAGCACCTTCGCTCCGAAATAGGAACCGTATTTCAGGGAAGTGCTTTGTTTGACTCCTTAACCGTGGAAGAAAATATCATGTTCCCGCTGGATATGTTTACCAATTTAACATTTCGGGAAAAAAAGAAAAGAGTTTTTGAAGTAATCGGAAGAGTTCATCTTGATAAAGCCAACAAAAAATTCCCTTCCGAAATTTCAGGAGGAATGCAAAAAAGGGTTGCTATTGCAAGAGCCATTGTTAACAATCCTAAATATCTTTTCTGTGATGAGCCCAACTCCGGACTGGATCCTTATACATCAAATGTAATTGATGATCTTCTGCTGGAAATCACAAAGGAATATAATACTACAACGATTATCAATACTCACGATATGAACTCGGTGATGACGATTGGCGAGAAAATTGTATATCTGAGATTAGGAATAAAAGAATGGGAAGGAAACAAGGATATCTTGATTACTGCAGGCAATAAAAATCTGATTGATTTCGTTTATTCATCAGAGCTGTTTAAAGAATTAAGAGAATACTTATTAGAGAATAATAAAACTATTGATAATACAATCACAAAAATAGACGATAATGAAACGAATATTTAGTATCACATTAATAGGGTTTTCTATGCTTGCTTCGGCACAGATCTCTCTTGCGGGTAAAGCTAACTTGATTTTTCCAACAGGTTCTCCTTCTTGGAAAAATATAAAAGGAACGGTAAATGAAGCTATTGATGGTGAAGGAAAAAATAATGTAGGTTTTAACGTTGGTCTTTCATTGAAAGCCAGCCTTCCTGCCTCATTTTTCTTAATGCCGGAATTATACTACACAAATTTTAAAAATGAATTTACAACAGCCAATACCACTTTTGATATCAAAAGCAGCCGTATAGATCTACCCGTTCTTGTAGGACATAAAGTTTTGGGAGATATGTTGGGAGTTTTCGTAGGACCTGTTGCAAGCTATAATTTAAGCAAAGAAGACACTTTCAACGATTTTAAAGAAAATGCAAGAGATAATTTCACTGTAGGTTACCAATTCGGAGCTCAGCTGGAAATTAAAAAATTGATTTTAAATGCCAGATATGAAGGAGCTTTCAGCAAAGATGAAAGAAAGTTCATCAACAATGTATCTGGAGAAGAAATAAGATATGACAACCGTCCCAATTTATTTATGGTGGGAGTTGGATATAAATTCTAAATTCATCGAAAATAACAACTATAAGAAAAATCCTCAGGTCATTAGATCTGAGGATTTTGATTTTGAGAACGGAGTTCGGCTTCTCTTTTTGCCAGTTCAGCTGCCTGCTTTTCCAATTCTTCTTTATCTTTTTGCAATTGCTTGAATTCTTTTCTTTTCTGCTCTGCTTTGATTGCGCTTCCTTTACTTATATATCCGACCGTACCACCTATAATCAAACCGATCCCAATTCCTCCCAAAATCCCCATAATATGAGACATCTGTAAATCATTTACAGTAAAGTTAGGTGATGTTAGATAAAATAAAAATACGGATAACGCTAATAATATAATTCCGGTAATAGATAAGCTTTTCATAGTATTTGTGATTTTATAATGGGTTGAACAATTAAAAAAGTCTTATCAAATTTAATAAAATTCAATAAGACTTTATCAAGATTAAAATTCCATATTAGTTATATTTTTCCACCTGCAGCTTTATAATATTCCAAAGCTTTTGGTAAGTCTTTATTGATATCCGAAATTCTTGTCTCAGGATTCGGGTGGGTAGAAAGGAATTCCGGTTGTCTAGCCCCTGTAGAAGCAGCCTCCATTCTGTTCCAGAAAGGAATCGCCTCTCTTGGATCATATCCAGCCATTCCCATTAAATACAATCCCATTTTATCTGCTTCAGACTCCTGATTTCTTCCATATTTCAATAACGCTACCTGCGAACCAATAGGATAAGCTTTTTCAAAAATACTTGCCCATTGAGCATTAGAAATCGTTCCTCCTAAAATCTGTCCTCCATATTGTGCCACCATCGCCTGAGAAATTCTTTCATTTCCATGCCCCGCTAATGCGTGAGAAACTTCGTGTCCCATTACTACAGCAAGACCATTATCATTTTTGGTAACCGGTAAAATCCCTGTATATACAGCTACTTTTCCACCCGGCATACACCAAGCGTTTAATTCATTACTTTGTAAAAGATTAAATTCCCAGTTATAATTTGCCAGATCTGCACTTCTTCCAATACTAGCATAATATTTTTCTGCAGCAGCCTTAATTCTCGTTCCTACATTTACCACTCTTTTCGCATCTGCCGTACCGGTAATCACTTTAGATTTGCTCAATGTGGTTTTATATTCCTGCGCAGACATCGTCATAATTTCAGAATTATCTGCGATCTGCAATGAAGACCTGCCAGTAATCGGATTTGTAGTACATGCTATAGTCAACAGAGCAATTGCTCCTATTCCTAATAATTGTGTAATTTTCATAGTTTCGAGTGTTAAATAATTCAACCTTTACAATTTCTATTCCAAAAAGTTTTATAAGGAATATATTTGCATACATTTTGCTATTTAAATTTAATAATTATTTTATTATCATGAAAAAGTATATTTCAATTCTTTATATTGTAGGGTTTCTGTTTATTTTTCAAAGCTGCTCTTCTCAGACAGCAATGGATCCCCAAACCGTAACAGCACTCGTTAATTCTCAGGATTTTTCATTTCATGCTGAGCGGGCAAACCCTACCAATTATGATGTCATCAATGTGATGAACTCAATGCCCAATTCTACTTCAACAAGAATCCTGGATCTTACCGGAGGAAACTATTCTCTTGATCTAAAAGGGGATAAGCTAGAAGCGGTTTTACCATATTTCGGAAGGGTTTTTAATCCATCATACGGAAATAATGAAAAAAACAGCTATAGATTCACATCAAAAGATTTTACGGTAAACAAATCTCAGAATAAAAAAGGAACCTGGATTATTAAAATTAAACCAAAAGATGTAAACAATGTAGATGAAATCGTAATGGAAGTCTATAAAAACGGAAAGGCATTCACCTCAATCCGAGGGAATGACAGACAACCGATTTCTTATAACGGATATATTTCTAAAAGGGACAATAATCAATAAAATAATATACCATGAAAAAACAAATTTTAGTTTTCAGCTTTTTTCTGTTAGCGCAAAACTTATTTTGCCAAATAAACAATAAAATTGATGAGCTAATAAATAAAGACTCATTTACGTTTTATGCAGAAAAAGCAATAGCTTCTGGAAAGAAGCAAGATATAAAACTAGCCAACTCTCTAAATTCAGTTTCCAGATCAGTAAGCCTTAATCAAGAATTTTATCTTTTCATACAAAACAAAGATTTATCCGTTGATTTACCTGATTACCAAAATCAAATAGACCAAAGCAAAGGATTTATCTACAATTTTAATTTTAATTCAAAGGATTTTAAAATTTCAAAAAAGAAATCAAAACGTGGGGATTGGATCATTAAAATAAATCCTTTAGACATAGCAACAACACAAAGTGGAGTCATTAAAGAAATTATTATCAATACCAATAAAATAGGAAAGGCAACTACTACAATTTATCTGAATAAAAATAGTCCTGATAACACACGAGTATTTGAAGGCTATATTACAAATAATAAAAGTTAAAAATTAATTTTTAAATAGTTTCTCAACAAATAATTTTGCTTCAGTACTTGGATTAGAAACCATCGCTGAAGCATTTTTTTTATGTTCCAGATAGGCATCTTCTACAGAATTATCCCTCTTCATCATAGCCAGAATATATTCCTGGACCCAATATTCAAACCGTTTTTCAGCCTGATGAATTCTTACTTCTTCAAATCTGCCGGATTTCTTTTTAAGATTAATAAATTCATTGATCTTTTCAAAAACCTCAATTAATCCTTCGTTATTCAGAGCTGAACCCAGCAAAACCGGAATTTTCCAATTCTTTTCTTTAGGAGGAATAAAATCCAATGCTCTTTTTAATTCCAGTTTGGTGTTTTTTGCCTTCTGAAGATTGTCCTGATCCACTTTATTGATGAAAACCACATCCACCATTTCCATAATTCCTCTTTTGATACCCTGAAGCTCATCTCCACCTCCTATTATTTTCAGGAATAAAAAAACATCGGTAATATCTGCAACCAGAACTTCAGACTGTCCAACTCCTACTGTTTCTATCAAAATATAATCATAACCTGCAGCCTCGCAGATCATCATTGTTTCAAAAGTCGTATTCGCAACGCCTCCTAAAAACCCTGAACTTGGAGAAGGACGAATAAAAGCGTTCTCTTCTTTTGCCAGTTCTTCCATCCTGGTTTTATCCCCTAAAATACTTCCTTTATGGATTGCCGAACTGGGATCAATGGCAAGAACCGCCACTTTTTTGCCGTTGGCAATAGCCAATCTTCCGAAATTTTCTATAAACGTTGATTTTCCGGCACCGGGAACACCTGTAATTCCTATCCGGATAGAATTTCCGGTAAAAGGCATGATCTTTTTCAATAATTCTTCCGCCTGAAGCCTGTGTTCAGATTTTTTGCTTTCAACCAAGGTAATAGCTTTTGCAATCAGGCGTTTATTTCCCAATCGTATTCCTTCAACCAGCTCTTCTGTAGAAAATTTCATCGATTCAAAAATAAGGATTAAACAGTGATGGATCAATAGTTAATTTTCTTTACCTTTTAAATTTGATAACGTCTGCATTCAATTCGACAGACAGAGTAATTATAAAGATCATTGACCAAGCCATTATTCCAGCGGATCGTAATTTTTACTTCTTCTAAATTAACAAGCATTTCATTAATCAAAAGTGAAATTAATTACATTTGTTAGTATTCAAAGATAATAAATATGAAAAACATCATTGCTATAGCTTCATTTGCTGCTATTTTATTAGTTTCCTGTACATCAAAAGCACCTGTAGCTACTGCAGCTCCGGCGGTTTCCGCCTCTACTCCGGAACAGATCGCACAAGGGAAAACCATCTTCGAAAACTCATGTGGAAGATGCCACAAATTACCGGATCCAACCTCTCACAATTCAGTTCAATGGGTTGGAATCATGAATTCGATGGCTCCTAAAGCGAAACTTACAGATGAACAGCATCAGTGGGTTTACGACTACATCGTATCTGTGAAAAAATAATTCACATCAAACCAGATATTATTATGAAAAAATTGATTTTAGGTATGATTCTTTGCTCTGCAACGATGATAATATCATGCGGACCGAAAAGTGTAGCCGTAACGGGACCAAAATACACTTCATCTGAACAGTTGGCGCAGGGAAAAACTATCTTTGAAAATTCGTGCAACAGGTGTCACAAATTACCTGACCCCGCAAAACACGATGATCAGGGATGGATAAGAACCTTAAGCAGAATGGCTCCAAAAGCTAAGCTGAGTGACGATCAGCATCAAATGGTTTATGATTATCTAATATCTGTAAATAAAAAATAGGCTTCTTTTGAAGTCTATTTTAATTCTATCCCTAAACCTGGTTTTGGAGATAAAATTATTTTCCCGTTTTCCACAAAGCTTCCACTTGCATAATCGTTGGAAATAAGGTTGGCTCCATCCAGATCTGCATAATCCACCAATCCTGTTAGTACACAACCTGCAGAAATTCCGACAGAGGATTCAGTCATACAGCCTATCATGATTTTATAATGTAATTCACGGGCTTTTCTGATCATTTCCAAAGCAGGAGTTAAACCGCCACATTTCATTAATTTGATATTGACGCTTTTATAGTAAGGAATTAATTCTTCAAGAGCATCTATATTTTGGCAATCTTCATCCGCCATCCAGTTCGCAAAACCTTCTTTCTTTAAAATTCTGTATTGATCAATGGGTTTGGGCTGTTCCAAGTAAGAGAATTTCTTAACCTCAGCATTTTCCTGAAGCCAGATACAGTTTTCATCAGTAAAACTTGCGTTAGAATCCAGAGCTATATCCAGACTTAGCGACAATAGCTTTTCAACATGATCTTTATTTAAACCTTTACATTTCACTTTGAATTTATTCCACTTACTTCTGTTTATTTTTTCAATCTGATGGCCGATTTCTCCAACTGAAATAGTGATTGTGCTTTCAACTAAATTTTCAGCCGTAAGATGATTTAATTCGATGAAACTTTTATTTTCCAATTTTCCGAAAAGATCCCAATAGGCACAATCCAATGCAGACAATAAGAATGGATGGATGTTTAAATTCAATAAAAATTGAAAAAAGTTTTTTGGATGAATAATCTTCTGAGCCTCTATCTGAACTTGCATTTCTTTTAATTTTAAAACAAAATGTTGAAGATTGATTTGATAATAATCGATGGCAACACATTCTCCATATCCTTTACAGTTCTGATAAGATAATTCCACCAGTAATGCTTCCCGTTTATTATAGTTTCCGTAAGCAATTGAAAATGTTTCTTTTAGCTGAAGTTGTTTTAATTCAAACCGTAATTCCATTATTAAATTTACAAAAAAGGAGACTTAATCCGTCTCCTTCTTCTTTTTAATTTTATTTTTTTAGGCATTTTTGACTTGATAAATTTCTTACGATTCTTTACAACATTCAGACTATGCTCTGAAAAACAATATTTTGCAGTTTCATCTAAAAACTTTAGGGCATTCACGAAGCTTCCTCTTTTTTCAGAAAGCAAAGATCTGTAAAACCATAAAGTTGCCTTATCAATTCCCTTGATTTTCAATGAATATTCGATCAGCTTTTCGGCTTCCTGAAAATCTTCATTATCTAAAAGACATTTAATATAATATTGGGGAACATTTAAGTTCGTCACATCACATTGCATGGCTTCTTCAAAATACAGCTTAGCTTTTTCATAATCGGATAGCATTTCACTGTAAATTCTTCCCATCAGGCAAAGGCTGTCCGCATCTTCAGGATCGTAAGACAATGCGTAATTCAATGCTTCAAGGCATTCAGGAAGACTGTATGGATAATTATCCAAAGCTTCGAAGTAATATTTATTTTTAACTAAGGTCATTTTTGTAGTTTTTTAATTCGTTTTTCAGTTGATTTCTCTGTTTTTTAAAAGACTTTTCCTGATAATTCTTTTTAAAATCTGTTCCGGAAAATGTTCTGACAGGATTTCCTCTTTGCACCTGCAAATGATTATTCCACGTTTCCTGCATTCTTTTCTGAAGCTGAATGATATTTTGTTCCAGGACCTTTTCCTTTAGTCTTGCAATCGAAAGTTTCTTGTTCTCCAATTGCGAACGGGAGTCCTGCACGAAAACACTTTGCCCCGTCGGAACGTGAGTCGCACGAACCGCAGTGTTCACCTTATTTACATTTTGTCCGCCACTTCCCTGACTTCTTGTTGTCTGAAACTGAATATCTTTTTCATTAAAATTAATTTCCTCCAAACCTTCCAGCTCAAAGACTCCGATGAACCAGTTGCTTCTTTTATGCAGTTTCCGAAACGTACTTTTGCCTGTCCAGCAAATGCTTCCTAACCATGTCTTTAAAAAAACATTTAAGATTTTTGCTTTTAACAGGATGGTTACGGATTTCAAAGTCAGATTTTCATCACCATTTTCCCGGTGGATGATTTCGTAGTCTATATTATTATTTTTTGCTTCCTCAAGAAAGACCTTCAGAATTTTTGCAACCACCCATTGGCATTCTAAAGGCCCTCTTCCTGAGGTTATTTGTATGAGTTTTTCCATTTTTGTAAAATTTTTAAAATCGCCTCTCTGTTTTTGGCTTCTTTAATAAATGTTGGTAATCTTTCTACCATTCGCATTCTGTAAGGCAATCTCGTCCTTAAATCTGATGAAACATAGTTCTCCATTTCCAGCAAATGTTCCCTATTTCTTGCCCAGAATAATTTTCCTTTAAAATCTTCCTGAAAATAATAGGGACAACCGAAAATCGGATCGTGGATCAAGCCTTCTTCTTTTGCATAAGAATTCAAATGCTTTTCAGTTTTGGGCTGAATTTGAAATGAAGACTCACATTCGTCACACTTTACGTTTATATTCTTTGGCTTTTCCTTTAAATTTCCCTGCTCATGGCGAATCAGATGCGCACAAACCGGACAATTTAGTTTTACAAAAGCTTTGTAAACTACCAGATCAATTCCACTCCTTCGCAAATTACATTTCATGCATTCCAAGGTTGCATTCTTATCATTACATTCGTTTTTCACAACCGCATCTTCTCCGCAATCCGGACAGACTACAAGAATGCTTTCGTGATAACCAAAATATTCCTGTTTATATCTTTTTTTCATCTTTTATTATTTGGGCATTTCACTTAATTTCGGATGACCGAGAGGATTAATTCCCTTTTTCAATAAATCTTTTGCGGCCATTACCGCCCAACATTTATCGCTGGAATGAACGTTTCTGTAAAAAGAAAGCAGAACCTCTGGTTTTACCACTGTAAATCCATTCGTTTTTACAGTTTCTAGATCATTTCTTTCAAAAAAATCAATAGTTATTCTATGAAACTTTTCGTTTTCCAGCTCTATTGTTCTCTCATATCTGCGGAAGTTTTCTTCGCTTGGAAGATGGTCGTATCTGGTCCAGACTTTCTGAAAACCTTCCTGCTGAAGAATCATTACTACTTCAGCAACATTTTCTTTATGTACAAAAACATCAATATCCTTATGATCATGGGCATGTTTGTATTCTGTATGTCCTATTTCAGACATAAAATGCCACGCCCAGCCTCCTGAAATAATGACTTTATCTTTTAATTTTTCTAAAATTTCGAGCCCGTGTTGAATTCTAAATTCCGGCCAGACTTCACCGTATCTTTTTCTATTATGTGGTGCTCCCATTTTGTTAATTTTTTTGTTGATTTAAATTTGTCATTTCGAATGAAACAAAGCGTAGTGACAAATCTGTTTTTAGATTCTTCATTCCACTTCATTCCATTCAGAATGACAGTTATCCTTATAAGTCTAGTAATTATCTCTAGTTAAAACCTATCAACCAACAACTATAACCTATCAACCATTTTACTTATCCATTCTCACAATTCGTGGCTGGAAAGTTCCCAGAATATCGACCAGCTCACTTTGTGCATTCATGACTTCATTGATGTCTTTGTACGCCATTGGTGCTTCTTCAGTATTACCACCCATTAAAGTGACATTCTTGAGTTTTAATTCTTTTTTGATGTCATTTTGAGTGAAAAGACTTCTGCATTCACCTCTTGAATGCGCTCTTCCTGCTCCGTGGGAAGCCGAGTTCAAAGAATCCGGGTTTCCTTTTCCACGAACGATAAAGCCTTTTGCCGTCATGGAACCGGGAATCATTCCCAATTCATTTTCGTTGGCAGGCGTTGCTCCTTTTCGGTGAACAATTACTTCTTTTCCGTTGTGGATTTCTTTCCAGGCAAAATTGTGATGGTTTTCAATTCTGGCTTTCACTCTTCCTCCGACAGCTTTTACCAATCTTCTGTGAATATCGTCGTGACAAGCTGAAGCATAATCCCCTGCCAAATTCATGGCTGTCCAATATTCCAAGCCAAGATGCGTGCTCAGATCAAGCCACGCAAATTGTTGTGCTTCTTTTGGTAACGGACATTGTTCTGTCGCCACTCTCGAATAGTATTGAGCGATTTCCGCTCCCAATCCACGAGATCCACTGTGTGAAAGAATTCCTAAGTATTTCCCTTTTGGAAGCCCGATCTGTTCGTCTTCTTCCGTGATTTCCACTTCTCCGAATTCCACAAAGTGATTTCCGCCACCGGAACTTCCCATTTGCTTGATGGCTTTTCCTTTTAATCTTCTCAAAATCGGAATTAAATCAAACGTATCTCTGTCGAAAATTTCATGATCGACGTGAGATTTATGTGTTTCGTACATTCCGAATTTGGTATGTTCTGCAAGAGCTTTTTCGTATTTATCTCTCGCTCCGTCAAGATATGAAATTGGCGTATCTAAAATACTAAGCGACATTCTACAACCGATATCCATGCCGACTCCGTAAGGAATCACTGCATTTTCTACCGCAAGAACTCCACCGATTGGAAGTCCGTAACCGCTGTGTGCATCGGGCATTAAAGCACCTTGCGTTGAAATTGGTAATTTCAAAGCCGTGTACAGTTGGTTTTTTGCTTCATCCGAAATATTGTTTCCGAAAATATTGAAAGTCGCTCTGTTTGTATTGAGCATTCTTTTTTCTGTTTTCTTGGATGAAAGCAAGGCTTCTGCAATTTGTCCGAAGGTTAAATCATTTTCGAACTGTTGCGGATTTTGCAGGATTTCCTTTAAAAGAGATTTCACATGATGGATATTTTTCGTTGCAAAATTCCTTTTCATTACTTCCAAAGCGATGTTGACACTCTGATTGTTTGGATAGCCTATTTTTAGTATATCTTTTCCTTTAAGTTTTAAATTTCCCATTGTTTTTTATTTTAAAATTTGAAGACATTTCCGTCTTCTGCATTTTCTGCAATCTCTGTTGCAGACATCTTGTAGCGAACGCATTTTCTGCTGTTCAACGGATCACGTTTGTATTTATTCTTCCATGGGTTGGGCCTTCCATATATCTTTTTATGGACAATACCCGCAACTTTATGCTGACCTAAATAAGAATTGAGTTCATCAATTTCTTGCTCTAAATCTGAATGTAAAGGCTTGTAATGAGTAATCATATTCGGTTTTACTCTTAATACAAATCTCCATGGTTCGATAAATTCGTAGTAAATGTTATGTCTCTTTCTGATTGGACAATAATCTTCTCTTCTTAGGAAATATTGCCTCTCTCGGTCTGTTAATCTCAACTTTGGATCATTCCACTGATATGTTGAAAGCCGAGCCAATTTTTGTTCTTTTTCAACATAAATTCTTCGCCCGAATTTTCTTTTCTTTTTTAAGAATTTCCGGGTCTCGGAATACATCTTGGTATTGATTTTATTCAGAATCCCTTCGAAAAAGTTGCCATCCTTGGACCGTTTCACGTCGTCTCTTACGACAAAGAATCTTACAAATCCTTTCTGATAGGGTTTTTCCAAGGGAACTAACGGGATTTCCCTTTTTATTTTCCAAAGTTCTTCACTACGTTTATACTTTTTTCTGATCTGTTTTACTACATCTTCTTTAACTATTCTTTTTCTGCTTCTCAGACTTCTCAATCTGAAAAACATCAGGTTATCTTTTTCCATTAATTTTAGATATTAGAGGTGAAGTATTAAAAGTTAGACTTTACTATTTCACATTAAATCTTCACCAACTAAAATTTTAGTTGTTATTGTCCAAACCTCATAGGTTTTGAAAACCTATGAGGTTTAGTTTAGCGGTAACCTTTCCTAGCCCCGATTGCAGCGGCATCCTTTTTTGTTGCGGCCGCAGCGAAGCGGAGGCCGTAATGAAAAAGATACAGCGGAAAGCGGGATAAAGCTCCTAAAAACTTTATTCGAAAAGATTCTTAAACTTGATAAAAAAAGATTTCGGGGAAACTAATTTGAGTTTGAAATATTGCGCAATAAAAAACCCGAAAATCTTACGACTTCGGGTTTTGATATTTCAATATACTGTTATTCTATGAGTGTACCAAACCACGAAGCCTTGCCTTTGCAAAAGGCAATCCTACTGTTGAATGCAGATTGAATTTGAACATTGCTTCGTTGTTTTTTATTGGTTAAACTTGATTTTCAGATGCAAAGATATGCTAATTTTTGAATAATCAAATTTTTATTTAATATTTTTTGTGGAATTCATAAAAAAAGTCCGGATAACAACTATCCGGACTTAATGCTTTTATAAGTTAATCTTTTGAACCCAGGTCATCCATCGGATCATCCATTCCTTTGATAATGTTGGAATGATAGACCCTTTCCGATCCCAGAAAATAAATATTGTGTCTAGCTTTGGCAATAATTCCGTTGTATTCTTCTTCAGTCATACCATCCGGAATATCTTTCTGGCCCTCCGATTTTTTTCTATAAACTTGCAAAGCTCCATTTCTATTTAAAATAGATTTTGCGGAGATCGCCTGCTCAAGATCATCGGTGTAAACAACTACGTTATTTCTTCCAATACTATGTTTACGATATGCCTCTAACATTTCTGCATCGTGAGCGAAAACATAATCGAAAAAACCTTTTGTCTGCTCATCCTCCTGATAATGATCTAATCCGCTTTCAACATTTGATTTTGAAACAATAATGTTGGCTTCGTCGAAACCATTTTCTCTTAAATCTTTTTTAATTTTCTCCGTATCTACCGTCACAGGAAATACTGAAACTACTGTATAAGCCATAATATTTTGTTTTTGTGGTTATGGTTTACAGTACAAACGTCGTGCAATTTATTCTAAGAAAAAGTTAATTTAACTTAAAAATTTCTCCAAAATATCTACCGCACATTTTGGCAGATTGGTTCCCGGCCCGAAGATAAAATCTGCTCCATTTGCATAGAGGAATTCATAATCCTGTTGCGGAATAACCCCTCCAACAACAATGGTAATATCATCTGCGCCCAGTTTTTTCAACTCTTCCACCACTTGCGGAACTAACGTTTTATGACCAGCAGCCAATGATGAAACTCCCAAAATATGGATATCATTTTCAACGGCCTGTTTTGCCACTTCTTCGGGAGTCTGGAATAACGGTGCCACATCCACGTCAAATCCCATATCTGCAAATGCTGTTGCTACTACTTTGGCTCCCCTGTCGTGACCGTCCTGCCCCATTTTAGCCACCATTAATCTTGGACGGCGGCCTTCTTCTTCTTCAAATTTCTGAGTAAGGCTCAGAGCTTTTTCAAAATATTCGTTCTTACCTGCATTCATGGCATAAACTCCTGAGATTGTTCTGATATTTGCTTTATATCTTCCGAAACTTTCTTCCATGGCATCGCTCATTTCACCAAGGGTTACTCTTCTGCGCGCCGCTTCAATACACAATGCCAAAAGATTCCCTTTGCCTGTTTTTGCAGATTCTCGGATTTCGTTTAAAATCTGTTCAACAGCTTCGGAATTTCTTTCTGCCTTTATTTTATTTAATCTTTCGATCTGCTTTCTGCGAACTTCCGTATTGTCGATATCCAGAATCTCGATTTCATCTTGCTTTAAATCTGATTTGAATGAATTTACGCCAATGATAAATTCTTCTCCACTATCGATTTTTGCCTGCTTTCTTGCCGCCGCTTCCTCAATTCTCATTTTTGGAATCCCTGCTTCGATCGCTTTTGTCATTCCTCCTTCCTGTTCCACCTCATCGATGTATTTCATGGCTTCTTCGATCATCTGCTGAGTAAGGCTTTCCACCAAATTGCTCCCTCCCATCGGATCTACCACATCGCAGATTCCACTTTCCTGCTGCAGGATAATCTGTGTATTTCTTGCGATTTTTGCGGAATAATCTGTCGGAAGTGCGATCGCTTCATCCAAAGCATTGGTGTGAAGAGACTGAGTTCCTCCCAATGCCGAAGACAAGGCTTCAATAGCAGTTCTGGTAATATTGTTGAAAGGTTCTTGCTCTGTTAACGACCAGCCTGAAGTTTGCGAATGAGTTCTTAAAGCTAGAGATTTCGGATTCTTAGGGTTGAATTGCTTTAATAATTCAGCCCAAATATATCTTGCCGCACGCATTTTTGCAATTTCCATGAAGTGGTTCATTCCGATAGCCCAGAAAAAGGATAATCTTGGCGCGAAATCATCGACATTCATTCCTGCTTTTATTCCTGTTCTTACATATTCCAAACCGTCTGCAAGCGTGTAAGCCATTTCCAAAACCGGTGTTGCGCCAGCTTCCTGCATATGGTAACCTGAAATGGAGATTGAGTTGAATTTCGGGATATTCTGAGAAGTATATTCAAAAATATCTGCAATGATCTTCATAGAAGGCGCAGGGGGATAAATGTAAGTATTTCTTACCATGAATTCCTTCAAAATATCATTCTGAATGGTTCCTGAAAGCAATTCCTGAGAAACTCCCTGTTCTTCTGCAGCTACGATATAGAATGATAAAATTGGTAAAACCGCACCATTCATCGTCATGGAAACGGAAATCTGATCTAATGGAATTTCATTAAACAAAATCTTCATATCCTCCACAGAATCAATTGCCACTCCAGCTTTTCCAACGTCACCAACTACTCTCGCATGATCTGAGTCATACCCTCTGTGAGTTGCCAAATCGAAAGCTACGGAAAGACCTTTTTGTCCTGCCGCTAAGTTTCTTCTGTAGAAAGCATTGGATTCTTCTGCAGTTGAAAATCCTGCATATTGACGAATCGTCCACGGTTTCTGAACATACATGGTGGAATACGGACCTCTTAAATAGGGGGCAATTCCCGGAGAAGTTTCTGTTAATTCTTTATTTTTAACGTCTTCTGCTTTATAGGAAGATTTTAACTGCAATCCATCTTTTTCAAATGGATAGATTTCCGATTTTTTTTCGGTTATATTAAATTGAGGAGTTTTATTTTGAACTTCTCTTCTCATACTTTCAGATTTATTACCGGCTAAAATTACGGATTTTTGAGGGAATAGTTATATAGAAAAATATGAGTGTAGATTTCTGACCTAATAAGCTTTACAACAACATTGAAGAACAGCCTTATTCTAAAAATAGTTTTTAAAGCGGACTTAGATAGCAACTCTATCTTCCATTATCCTTGATTTGACTAAAAGTAACCACTCTCATTTTGTCTATATCCTTAATATAGGCATCAATGGAAAAGCATATTATTTTTCCATTATTTTCATACATATACCAAGTGGTTTCGCTACCATATGGATTAAAGACAACAATTCCTTCCCAGTTTTCCCATTCCCCAAATGATTTATTGTGTTTTAGATTGCCATTTATAACCCTATTTACAAGTCTCAGTGATGTAGTATTTTCTTTAGCCTCAAAAGTTAATATAAGTTTATCGGCATTATTATTTTCTGAAACATATGTTTTTTGATATTGCTTGGAGGGATCTTCAGTATTATCTATTCTTTTTAGGCTATTTCTTCTTTCATTAAGTACAGCATTTTTCAGCAATTTCTCCATTTTTTCATTTTCAAATTTCACATACTCTTTTATAGAGGGAAATCCAACATGAATATTTTCTAAGATTCTAAATGACATTAAGTTTCCTGATTTCGAGTAAATCAAACTAATATCAACAATCACCAAACTGCTATCTTGGCTATTGGAAACCAAAACCTTTGCCGGAACAAACATTTCTTGGTTTATACTACTTTTATCAATTGAAATTCTGCTCTCTTCTATTAAAATTTCTTTCACCAACGAATGCTTCCAGTCAATTTTAATTTTTTTGTCCTCAACGGTAAATATCTTTTTGTAATTAAGAAAATTTCTAATGATATTATCACTATACATTGCGTTATTGAATTTGTATTCCGAGCTATCAGACATTCTCTTATATCGTAATGTATCACCATTTTTCAAATAATCTTCCAATAATTGCTTATAGCTTTGGTGCTTTTTAAAAAAGGAAATTAAATTATCTTCTTTTAAATAGTTAGTGATTTCTTTTATATCATTTTCTACAGTATGCTTATTTTGAGAAAAGGATTTAGCATTCACTAAAAAAGTGAGAATTAAACAAATAAAATATTTCATAGACACTACTGATCGTATAAATTATGATTAAATGAAGCCATTTCTTACTATACTTCAAAAAACAGTTTTTATTTGAGTTAAAATTAGTCCAAAATCTTATATGTTCTATCATTTTTAGCAAACTTAATATTTCATACAAAAAAGCGAAATTGCAAACTGCAAAATCGCTTTTTATTTTGATACTTATTAACTTTTGTAATTCTTATAAATTACTTCCTTAATGTTTTAATTCCCATTTCATATAACGCGAAAGAAATCAAATCAGCATTTTCACCAATAACCTGTTCTGTGGAACGACCTGCTCCATGTCCTGCATTTTTTTCAATTCTTAATAAAATAGGATTTTTACACGCTTGCTTTTCCTGTAACTCTGCCCCGAATTTAAAAGAATGAGCCGGAACTACTCTATCGTCATGATCACTTGTAATAATCATTGTTGATGGATAGCAAGTTCCTGCTTTTACATTGTGAACAGGAGAGTATGATTTTAGGTATTCAAACATTTCCTTACTGTCCTCCGCTGTTCCGTAATCGTAAGACCATCCTGCTCCTGCAGTGAATTTATTGTATCTCAACATATCTAAAACTCCAACTCCGGGGAAAGCTACTCTTGCCAGATCCGGACGCATAGTCATGGTTGCTCCGACTAACAAACCTCCGTTTGATCTTCCGGAAAGTGCCATAAATTCTTTTGAAGTATAACCTTTAGCCTGTAAATATTCTCCCGCCGCAATGAAGTCTTCAAAAACATTTTTCTTTTGCTGTTTCGTTCCCGCATCATGCCATTTTTTACCATATTCTCCACCGCCACGAATATTCGGTACGGCATAAATTCCTCCGTTTTCCATCCAGATGGCATTCACTACAGAGAAAGCAGGCTGTAAGCTGATATTGAAACCTCCGTAAGAATAAAGAATCGTTGGATTTTTACCGTCAAGCTTTGTCCCTTTTTTATAATTAATCATCATTGGAATTTTTGTTCCGTCTTTTGAGGTATAGAAAACCTGCTCGGACACATAATCATCCGGATTGAATTTTACTTTTGGTTTATAATAAATTTTAGACACTCCTGTATCTGCGTTAAATTTATAGGTTGTTCCCGGAGTGATGTAGTTACTAAATGAAAAATACAGTTCTTTTTCTTCTTTTTTGCCTCCGAAACCTCCAACATTTCCCTTACCCGGCAAAGCAATTTCTCTGATCAGCTTTCCTGTTTTATCAAACTGTTTTACCTGATCAATCGCATCAATCATATACGTAGCAAAGAAATATCCTCCTCCTGTAGAAATTCCTAATACATTTTCTGTTTGCGGGATAACATCTTTCCAGGTTTCCGGCGAAGGGTTTTGAATGGTTGTTTTCACCAGGCGCATATTTGGAGCGTCTTTATCCGTGAAAATATATAGATCATCACCATCCGTATCTACAATGCTTACATTGAAATCAAATCCTTTATTGATCTGCACAAAATCACCTCCTTTTTTCAGGTCCTTGATGTACAATTCATTTCCATTCGTCGCATTAGCAGCGGAAATAATCAAATATCTCTGATCCTCAGAAACTCCTGCACCTAAATATCTTCTTGGTGTTTTATCTCCTCCGAAAATTAATTGATCTTCCGATTGTTTTGTTCCTAATTTATGGAAATACACTTTGTGCTTATCCGTCATTCCTGAAAGTACAGTCCCTTCTTTCGGTTTGTCGTAGCTTGAATAGTAAAAGCCTTCGTCTCCCTGCCATGAAATTCCACTGAATTTTACATCCACCAATGTTTCATCAATCTGCTTTTTCGTAATGGCATCGATGATAATGATTTTGTTCCAGTCACTTCCTCCTTCTGAGATTGAATAAGCTGCCAAGTTTCCTTTTTTATTAAATGATACCTGAGAAAGTGATGTTGTTCCACTTTTAGAAAATTTATTAGGATCTAAAAAAACCGTCGCAACCTTTGACTTAACTTTAGAAGTCCTGTATAAAACAGACTGTGCCTGTAGACCATCGTTCTTATAATAATAGATATAATCTCCCTCCATAAAAGGTGCGGAAACCTTTTCGTAGTTCCAGATATCTCTCAGCTGTTTCTTAATTTCGTTTCTGAAAGGAATTTTTGAAAGATAATCCTGACTGTGCACTACTTCTTCATCCACCCATTTTTTTGTCGCTTCAGAATCGTTTTCCAAATCTCTGAAAGGGTCTGCTACTGCTGTTCCGAAATATGTATCTGTTTGATTTCCTTTTAATGCTTTTGGATAAATCATTTTTTGAGAATAAAAAGTTGCTGAGAATAAAACTCCAGCCGTTAGTAAAATAGGTTTAAAATTCATTGTGAAGGTTTTCTCAAAAATACGGAATGTGTTTTAAATAAAAAAAGCCTCCGATAACTCAGAAGCTTTTAGATATATTTTTAAAAGAAAGATTAATAATTTTCCTCTTCTCCTTTCATTTTTTCAGCATTTTCAGCCATGATTACCGCATCAATCATTTCAGAAATATCCCCGTTCATGTAGGCATCAAGGTTGTACATGGATTTGTTGATTCTGTGATCGGTAACTCTTCCCTGCGGATAGTTATACGTTTTAATCTTTGCTGAACGGTCACCTGTAGAAACCATTGATTTACGCTGTGCAGCAATATCTCCCTGTACTTTTTGCAATTCAATGTCGTATAATTTGGTACGAAGCATTTCCATTGCCAATTCACGGTTGGCCAACTGAGAACGAGCCTGCTGACAAACAACCACCAATCCTGAAGGTTTATGCGTCAACTGAACTTTAGTTTCAACCTTGTTTACGTTCTGACCTCCTGCTCCTCCCGAACGTGAAGTCTGCATTTCAATATCAGCCGGATTCAGTTCAAAGTCTACTTCTTCTGCTTCAGGTAAAACCGCTACCGTAATGGCCGAAGTATGAACTCTTCCCTGAGATTCTGTTTCCGGAACACGCTGTACACGATGAACGCCGGATTCGAATTTCATAATTCCATATACGCCTTCTCCTTCCACTTTCATGATCAATTCTTTGTAGCCTTTTGCTGCTTCATTAGAATCGGTTACTTCATGTCTCCATCCTTTTGTTTTAAAATACATGGTATACATTCTGTAAACATCTTCTACGAAAATAGCAGCTTCATCACCTCCGGTTCCGGCACGAAGTTCCACAATTACGTTTTTATCATCTGCAGGATCTTTAGGAATCAGCAATACTTTAAGTTCTTCTTCAATGCCTGGAATTTTTTCCTGAGCCTCAAGCTTTTCCATTTTTGCCAGATCTACCAAATCTCTGTCTGATCCGTCTGCAATGATTTCATCAGATTCTTCAATGGTATCCAAAGCCGCTTTATATTGATCGTAAACTTTTACAATTTTCCCCAAATCACTATATTCTTTGTTTAAAGAAGAATATCTTTTCTGGTCTGAAATAACATCAGGCTGAATAATAAGGTCCGCAACCTCATTGTATCTTTGTTTTATAGCTTCCAGTTTCGGAATTAAACTTTTAGACATAGTGAAAATTTAGTTTGCAAAGATACGGAATTGATAACGAACAAAAAAAGCCCATTTTCATGAGCTTTGGATTTATATATTTTTATTTGATAATCATTTTCTGAATGGCAACTCCTGTTTCCGATTTCAACTGAACAAGGTATGTTCCTGCCGAATAATCCGTTGGGACTTCATAAGTTCCACTTTCATTGTTAAGTTTAAAAGAATCCACCTTTTTTCCGGACAGGTCATAGATCGTGATCTCACCATTTTTCGCTTTACTATAAATGAATTTAGCAACACCTTTTTTCACCGGATTATCAGCAACCTGAAGAGACAACCTGTTTTCGGATTTTACTTCTGAAGTTGATAGAGTTCCATCCGTACTTCCAAGAATTTTGAATTCTCCAGGTTGTAATGTAATCGGGGCCGTTGTTGAAGTTACATTCAGAACAGTATTATCCATAAGATTTTTCCATTGTCCGGTATATGGAAAATAGGGAACTACATTTTTTGCCGTAATTCCGTAGTTGGCAAGAACCACAATATTTTTCAGCTCTGTTCCCGTCAATGTTGTATCATACACGTAAATTCTTGTAATCAGTCCGTCAGGATCGTTTGTCAGGTTGTTTGATTCTACCGTATAGGTTTTTGATTTGAAAACAGGATTGGCATTTCTGATGTTAATAATCTGTGCCCAGGTATTATACACTGCTTTTCTGTTGGTATCAGTATCATATCCCAAAGTAAAAGCAACCGGTTTTTCATCGGTACGGCAATTGGTATTGATCGTTCCGTCGGTACATCTGTTGATACTAAAACCATATCCCAATTCTCCGAACTGCCATATCATTTTAGGTCCGGGAATCGTAAAGAATGTTGCACCAAAAGTCTTCATTCTGTCCAATGCCGTATTGAGGTTTTTCACATCATATGCTCCGTTTGCAGCTCCATAAGCAAGGCTTTTAAACATCAGTCTTTCTTCATCATGACTTTCGCCATATCCCACCGCTCTCATATTGGTAAAACCATGAAGTTCATGATCCATCCGGTCAAAATTACTGTTTGATACATAGCCCATCGTATTTTGATTATAAGGCTCTGTCTGTTTATTCCAAAGCATTACGCCTTTTCCTTCAGCAATCCTGTAGTTTGCCCATTGCTGCTCTTCTGCATCTGTTCCCAAATGCTCAAAAATCATATAGGAATTCGGATCAATATTCCATTGTTTATCAGCATAATATTTCAGTATATCGACTCTATCCTGTTGGTAAGCATTGGTACAGACTTCATCATTTGCTGTACAGTTTTGGGTAAACCCTTTGGTAAGATCCCAACGGAATCCATCGATATGATATTCCGTTAACCACTGTTGCAGACATCTTTCAACGTAATATTTAGTCCAAGAGCTTGAGTGGTTGAAATCATTAAATACATTGTATGAATGTTTCGGAACGGTATTAAAGTAGGGATTGTTTGCGGCTACATCTCCATAACCGTCTCCATCAGGATCTACATTCCAGAGTCTGACTAAAGGAGAGCGTCCTGTTGCATGATTAAAAGCAATATCTAAAATCACCGCAATTCCGTTCTGGTGACACAAATCTACAAATTCCTTAAATTTTTCCGGTGTTCCGTAAGCTTTATCTAAAGCATAGTGGAAGGAGGTATTGTAACCCCAGGAAAGATTTCCTTCAAATTCCATAACCGGAAGAAGTTCGATGGCGTTGATCTTCAAATCTTTTAAATAATTGATCTTATTGATCAGTGATTGCCAGTTTTTTTCCTGGGTAAAGTCTCTTAGCAATAATTCATAGACCACTAAATTTTCTTTGCTTGGTCTTGTAAAGTTGGTGATCTGCCAATTGTAATGAGTTTGTCCTGTTTTAAACAGAGAAACTTCAAAACCCTGTCCTGCAGGAAAAGCCGGAAGATTGGGATAAGTAGTTGATGAGATCGAAGGATCATCATAAGAAGATAAAATCTGGGGAGAGTAAGGATCTGCTACTTTTTTCAAATCATTGGTTCTGTATTGAAAAGTATATAACTGCTGAGGAGTAAGCCCATTCAACTCGTACCAGTAAAGATCCGGATTTGTGGTATCTCTTTTCATCAGATAGGTATCATTAACACTCCAGTTATTAAAGCTTCCGATCAGATGAACAAAGTTTTTGTAGGGCGCATACAAGGCAAAACCTACACGGGTAGGATCAGCCGGATCGTAATTAATTCCCTGTTTGATCCAGCTTGGAATGGGTTGAGAGATTACATTTCTCGGAACCTGTAAAATGAATGTAGCATTTTTAGAACCGGAACCCTGAGTAGCAATTAATTCCATATCTGCATCTTGTGTCACCGTATAGTTGTAAGAGTATGAGCTTGATGGCGTAGAAGTGGAATTTACAACCACTCCATTTGCTTTTAGCTGAAAGGTTGCATTGACATTTGTATTGGCGGTGATATTGATTGAATTTCCTACCGGAACGGATGTTAAGCTATTCACAGCAGGATTGGTAAGCGTTAAGTTTAAAACTCCAACATTTACCAGGATATCAGGAGAGGTTTGATGCGCTCCGGTTTTATCTTTTAATAAGAACCCCAATCTTCCAATTCCTGTTCTGTTGTAAAATGCTGTCGGAGTAAAGGTTAAAGAGTAAGTATCTGTTCCAGCATTATAATTTAATTTATTCAAATCGTTCGAATTATTCCAACTTCCGTTGGTAGGACAATCCTGGCTATTTTGATAATTGGTGTCTAAAGACCATGACCAAATATAGATCGCATTGTTAGTAACTCCCCAAGCGGTTTCATCAATCTGGTTGCCGGGAACCGTTAAAGTGATCGCATCTGTCTCATTAAATGGACTTGGGTTAATCGTATAACTTATTTGTCCAAAAACAAAAGCTACAAAAAGCATCATGATTCCGGAATATAATTTTCTCATATGATTTAGTTTTTTCATATTAATAAATACTAAAGTAATTCATTTTCCAGAATTATTGTTTTTTTAATATAAAATTTTAGACTTTATGCGATTTAAAAGTTATGAATTGATGAGTTTCTTTTAATTGTAAACTAGTGGGGAGATGATTTAGACGGGTCATAAAAAAACAAAAGGCTTTTTTAAGCCTTTTGTCTATCAATCTAATATGAACGGAATTAGTTTTTAATCACTTTTTTAGAAATTGTCTGTCCGTTTTTCAGCTTTACCTCTACAATGTACAATCCGTTTGGAAAGCCCTGCAGATTGATCTGATTATTGGAGAACTGAACATGTATTCTTTGTCCTACCATATTGGTAACATTTACAACATCAATTAATGAATCAACTTTAATATTCAGAATATCTTTTGTAGGATTCGGATAAATCCCAAGATTTATATGTCTGATATCTGATGTTCCCAGCGCAGAAGTTTCCTTAATACATCTTAGTGACTGACCTTGTCCTCTGGGCCCTCCTGAAGCCGCATTTGCAATCGTTGAACCTACATAAAGATACTTCCCTCCTGAACCTGACACATCAGAACTCCAGTAATATCCTCTTTGCCCTGCATAAGTAAAAGAGCCATCAATAGGGCTTCTGTTACCAGCTGCAGGAAGTTTAAGCTTGCTGTTAAATGCAGTAGCAGGATTTGAAATACCTTCTGCATTCAAAGCTGCCGTCCAATCTGCCTGAGTTGGTAATCTCCAGCCTTGTCCAATTGCTTTACATGGATCTGCTCCAATTTCTGAAGTAATTGCAGCAATATTTTCGCCTGACCATTTATCCGTTAATGCATTGGCACTCCACCAATAATTACTTGTCCCTGAGCCGATAATAAATGAAGTAACCCCTGTTAATCCAGAAGGATTATTAACCGAAGGCATAGAAACAGTAGAAGAATTTCGCCCTTGGTGACCGTCATCCCATCTCCCCCATTGGAAAAGATCTCCATAAGAATCTGTATCCGTCATTGAAGCAGCCACCTGAGTACTTCCTAAATTCTGCTGAAGCCAGACTTTTCCATCCTGTCCTCTCACCGTGGTATAAGAAACCTGTTGTCCTTTGTAGGTGAAGCTTACACAACCTGTATCTCCCGGGTTTGCTCCCGGATCTGTATTGTTACAAGCCGGAGTCAGAGAAATTCTCTTTACTCTCACACCACTTTGCGAATAAGTAACCACTAAAGAATTACTTACCGTATCATATTGCAAGTCATTGTACGTTGCGGTACCATCAGATATAAAATCACCTCCAAAAGTTGCCCAGGTATTCGTAGCAGCATTATATTCATACACGGTATTTTTTCCACCATTAATCGCCCAACCACTTGCTACAACATATATTTTTCCGGCAGGTGTTACTGCAATTGCTACATTATAAAGGTCATTAGAAATTCCAAAATTCGCATCTCCTACTTGTTCCCAATCAGTACCATTGAATTTTTTCACATTAAGCTTTCTGTTATTTGCAGCATTGGAAGAATAGACTACATAGAGTTTGTTATCTGCTCCTATAGCAATATCCGAAGTTGCATTCACCCCTTCTGTAAAGGTAGTTCCAACTGAAGTACCTCCAACTAAAGTCCAAGCATCCGCTGAGGAAGCCGTTAAAGAATTTTCAAATACTTTTACTCCTGATGAATTTTGGCAGACATATACTTTTCCGTTAGTTCCGATCACCATTTCAGCATTATAAGGGACTCCACCTGCAATTCCTGTTGGCCCCACCTGTTCCCAGGTACCGTTTACATATCGTTTCACCGTTCCGGAATCTACAGAACCATACACAAAAAGATCCCCGTTTGGGGCAACTGCGGATGCCTGATAATTTGTTGTGGCACCAAATGCATTAGGCAGCTGACTCCATGAAGTCCCGTCAAATTTTCGAACCTCCATTCCCGAATTCGGATAGGCCCATTGATTGGTGTAATATAACCTTCCCGAAGTATCTACAGATAATGAACTGAATGTTGCACTTCCTGCCGTGATTCCCGCAGAACCTCCAACATAAGACCAGGATGTTCCATTAAATTTTTGAACAGAGCCTTTTCCCAGCGCCACGTCATAATAGGAAACATAATAATTCCCCTGTGCATCAATTGTCAAATTATTGTAGCCTGATGTACCGGAAGAAAGATTTCCCGGTGTTCCTACATCCTGCCATTGCTGTGCAGATAAAACTCCTGCTGCAATGGATAACATTCCCAATCCCAACCTAATCCTGGTCACTACAAGGTATAAATTTTTAAACATTTGAATATTTATTTTTATTTATTCTAAATTAATTATATTAAATTTGCGCAAAAATACTTGTATCGGATTTAGTATTGTTATCATTTCCAAACTATTGATAATCATACAATGTATAAAAACAAAAGAGTCATTTTCAAATAATAAATTGAAAAACCGCCATATGAAGAATACTATTAAGGAGGGGCAAATATATTATTCAGAGGAAATCTCTATTCTCCTTTATACCAATTCAAATAAGGAAAAGTGCCTTAAATCTAGTTTTGTGGAAGGAAAGTCGAGTTTTAATCTTCTTTTTATGCTGAGTCCAAATATTAATTTAGAGGCTCAGGACTGCGGAACTCAATTTTCATTCAAAGAAAATCAATACATTCTGCACTATTCTTCACAAGAGAGTAAAGCAAAGCTTTGGACAGAGAACCAGGAACTTTTAAAGTACTTGCAGATTCAAATCACATATCAGTATATTTTTAATCTTTTCAACCCTCAAAAAAGTAAAGAAAGTTCAGATGTACTTGAACAAATGACAAAAAATAATTTCATTTTCCTACATAAGCAGACTCCTCCATTAATGACGGTAGAAATGCATATTATTCTTAAAGAGATCATTGAATATTCAAAAAAAGGAATGATACAGAAACTATTTATAGAGGCAAAAATTATTAAACTTTTGATTTTAATTTTTGAGCAGTTTACTGAAAAAGATGATACTGAAAATTCGTCTAAGCTTCACATCCGCATAAAAAAATATATTGATGAGAATTACCATAAAAGTCTGAAGATAAATAAACTAAGCCAGGAACTTGGAATTAATGAAAATAAAATCAGGAAAGAGTTTAAAGAGCATTATCATTCAACCATTATAGATTATGTTTGCGAGCTTAGAATGCTGAAGGCAAAAAAGCTTATCATTGATAAAAACATTATGATCAAAGAAATAGCAATAGACTGCGGATATGATTATGTACAGAATTTCTCCAGAGCGTTTAAAAAGAAGTTTGGGATATCTCCAGAAAAACTCAGAAATGGATAAAACAGAAAAACCACTAATAAATTAGTGGTTTTAATATATGTTGTTTTGCTTTGATATTGCTTTTTCAGAATTCAGGTGAAAAAGCAATGACATACAAATTAATGATGTCCGTGACTATCGTGAATAAAAGGACCGTGACCTTTAGGAGAGTTATAAATAACTTCTACTCCTTCTTGCTCGTAAACCATTTTGCTTCTAATTTCTTCCGGATCAAAAGGAGCTACTTTACCAAAGTATTCTTTCAAACCTTCAGTCAACCACATTGGAATCACCAATCCGAAAAACATAAAAATACACCAGAATCCTACAAGGAACATTGTAACGAAGTAGATTGTCCAAAGGAACTGATAAAACGGCCAAAATGCTGATAACATCATTTTACTTAATATTTTAGGCAAAAATAGAACTTTTTTCCTTTTCACACAAAAGATATGTGTCCTATTTTATTATTTATTTTAATTTTAAACTAGTCTTTAGTATATCTCTGTTTACTTTTGAACTATTTAAAACAAATCTTGCAATATCTCTCGTTATCTGTGTCGGCGAATGGCAATCACAATTGCTGAAGCCTATAACATAAATATCTTCACTTGGAATATAAACTCCCATAGATTTGAAGCCAAAAATACTTCCACCATGCTCTCGCGTGGCAATTCCATCAATATCTTTCAAATGCCATCCATACCCATAATTGAATTCATCCCCGTTGTTAAGTTTATATTTTGTAAAAGCTTTTTTAGTGTATTCAGCATCAAGAATAAGATTTCTATTGATTGCGTCTTGCCATTTCAGCATATCCTGAACTGTAGACATTAAAGATCCTGAAGCAAAAGGAACGCTGAAATTAATTATTGTTTTATTCACATAACCATCGCTTTTTTGGTGATACCCAAAAGCTCTGTTTTTTATTATTTTTCTATCGGAAGCATAAAACGAATTGTTCATTCCAGCTTTATCAAAGATATTTTTTTTGATAAAATCTTCATATTTTTCACCAGAAATCAATTCAATTAAATATCCAAGCAAAACATATCCTGAATTATTATAATCGAACTTTTCTCCCGGCTTAAAATCAACAGGTTCATTTTTAAAGAAGTCCACCATCATTTTGGGAGACATTTCTTTTTGGGCAATATCGGAAATTGATTTCATTTTTGTAAAATCCTTAATTCCTGAGGTGTGCGTCAATAAATGATGAATAGTAATAGAATTTCCCGAAGGATAATCAGGAATATATTTAGCAACGGGGTCATTTACGCTTAATTTTCCCTGAGATTCAAGAATTAAGATAGAAACTGCTGTAAACTGTTTAGTCATAGAGCCAATCTGGAAAACATTATTTGGCCTCATGTCAACATTCAATTCCAAATTAGCTTTTCCAAAAGCTTTCTCGTAAATAATTTTCCCCTTCCGGGAAACAAGGAAAACTCCGCCCGGAGCATTTTGATCTTTAAATTCTGTTTGTATTATGCTGTCAATCTTTGTGTTATTTTGAGCAAAGGACAAATCAAAGACAGTTAAGCTAAGAAGAAATGCAAGTAAAATATTTTTCATAATGCTATTTTGTATTGCAAAAATACTCTTTATAAAAGTACTATGCAATACAAAGTAGCATTAGTTTTATAAATATCTTTTAAATAATTTTTAATGGGCTAATGCCGCAAAGAAATCATTTCCTTTATCATCTGTAATAATGAATGCTGGGAAGTCTTTTACTTCAATTTTTCTTACCGCTTCCATTCCTAATTCAGGGAAATCTACAACCTCAACAGACAGAATATTGTCTTTTGCCAAAATTGCAGCCGGACCTCCGATCGATCCTAAATAGAAACCTCCATATTTACCACAGGCATCGGTTACATCTTTGCTTCTGTTTCCTTTTGCCAACATGATCATACTTCCGCCATGGCTTTGGAATTCATCCACATACACATCCATTCTTCCTGCAGTTGTAGGTCCGAAACTTCCTGAAGCCATTCCTTCCGGAGTTTTTGCCGGTCCTGCGTAATAAATCGGGTGATTTTTGAAATATTCAGGCATCGGCTTACCACTGTCAATAATCTCTTTGATTTTTGCATGAGCAATATCTCTCGCTACAATTAAAGTCCCGTTTAATTTTAATCTTGTCTTGATCGGATATTTTGAAAGCTCTGCTAAAATTTCAGGCATTGGTTTATTTAAATTAATCTCCACTGCTTCTTCCAGGTGTGGTGGGGTATCCGGCAAAAATCTTTTCGGATCTTGTTCCAATTGTTCCAAGAAAATTCCTTCTTTGGTAATTTTTCCTTTAATATTTCTGTCCGCTGAACAAGAAACCCCCATTCCTACAGGGCAAGAAGCCGCGTGACGAGGAAGTCTGATCACTCTTACATCGTGAGTAAGATATTTCCCCCCAAACTGTGCTCCAATAGCACTTTCCTGGCAGATCTTCTGAACTTTCGCTTCCCACTCCAGGTCTCTGAAAGCCTGACCTGCTTCATTTCCTTCTGTCGGAAGATTATCATAATATTTTGCAGATGCTTTTTTCACTGCAGCCAAATTCGCTTCGGCAGAAGTTCCACCGATCACCAAAGCCAAGTGATAAGGCGGGCAAGCTGCTGTTCCCAAATCTGAAATTTTTTCTTTGATAAATTCTTCAAGAGACTTTTCGTTCAATAAAGATTTTGTCTTTTGATAAAGGAACGTTTTGTTGGCAGAACCACCTCCTTTTGTTAAGAATAAAAACTCGTAATAATCTCCTTTTTTAGCATAGATATCAATCTGCGCAGGAAGATTGGAACCTGAATTTTTCTCATCAAACATCGTTAAAGGAACAACCTGAGAATATCTTAAGTTTCTTTTTTGATAGGTATTGTAAATTCCTTTGCTTAAATATTCTCCGTCATCAACTCCCGTATATACATTTTCTCCTTTTTTACCCATTACAATTGCCGTTCCTGTATCCTGGCAAGACGGTAAAGCACCTTCTACCGCAACCGCAGCATTTTGTAATAAATTATAAGCAACGAATCTGTCGTTATCTGTAGCTTCAGGATCATCAATAATTCTTCTCAAACTTTCTAAATGTGAAGAACGAAGCATGAAAGAAACGTCTGCCATAGCTTCCTCAGCCAATAGTTCAAGACCCTTTGGATCTACCGTCAAAATTTCTCTGTCTCCTAATTTTTCAACTTTTACATAGTCTGAAGTAAGCTTCTTGTACACCGTATCATCTTTCTGAATCGGATACGGATCCTGATATCTAAATTCCATTTCAATTTTTTATGGATACAAAAATACGGCATACACAAAAAAACATGAGTAAAATCAGCGACTTAGATTGATATTTATAATGATTATAAATTGCACGGTTTTTCATTATTAAGTAACTTTATACAATGTTATTCTAGCCTAAAAATCACAAAATTTCAAACTAAATAAAAATTTCAATCACAATGAATTACAGAATAGAAAAAGACACCATGGGTGAAGTGCAGGTTCCTGCAGATAAGTTTTGGGGTGCACAAACCGAAAGATCAAGAAATAATTTCAAAATAGGACCCGAAGGCTCTATGCCCCACGAAATTATTGAAGCTTTTGCCTATTTAAAAAAAGCAGCAGCATATGCCAACACCGATTTAGGAGTTCTACCTGCAGAAAAAAGAGATATGATTGCTAAAGTTTGCGAAGAAATCCTGGAAGGAACATTGAATGATCAGTTCCCACTGGTGATCTGGCAAACAGGATCAGGAACACAGTCTAATATGAATGTAAATGAAGTGATCTCTAACAGAGCTCATGTAAACAATGGGGGAACCTTAGGAGAAAAATCGGAAATTCATCCCAATGATGATGTTAATAAGTCTCAGTCTTCTAATGATACTTACCCGACAGCCATGCATATCGCAGCTTATAAAAAAGTAATTGAAACAACAATTCCGGCAGTTGAAAAATTAAGAGATACTTTAGCTCAAAAATCGGAAGCTTTTAAAGATGTGGTTAAAATCGGAAGAACACATTTGATGGATGCAACCCCTTTAACTCTAGGACAGGAATTTTCAGGATATGTTGCTCAGTTAAATTTCGGAATCAAAGCATTAAAAAACACCTTACCTCATCTTTCTGAGCTCGCTTTGGGTGGAACTGCAGTGGGAACAGGATTAAATACACCTCAAGGTTATGATGTAAAAGTTGCCGAATATATTTCAAAGTTCACAAATCTTCCTTTTGTAACGGCTGAAAATAAATTTGAAGCTTTAGCTGCTCATGATGCCATTGTAGAGTCTCATGGCGCATTAAAACAATTGGCGGTTTCTTTATATAAAATTGCTCAGGACATCAGATTACTGGCTTCCGGACCACGTTCGGGAATAGGAGAGATTCACATCCCTGAAAACGAACCGGGCTCATCAATCATGCCTGGAAAAGTAAATCCAACCCAGAATGAAGCGATGACAATGGTTTGTGCACAAGTTTTAGGAAATGACACAACCATTTCTTTTGCAGGAACTCAGGGAAATTACGAACTGAATGTTTTCAAACCGGTAATGGCCTTCAATTTCTTACAATCTGCACAGCTAATTGCTGATGCATGTATTTCATTTAATGATCATTGCGCAGTGGGAATTGAGCCTAATCACGAAAGAATCAAAGAACTGGTAGATAAATCTTTGATGCTAGTTACGGCTTTGAACACCCATATTGGCTATGAAAATGCTGCAAAAATTGCAAAGACAGCTCATAAGAACGGTACGACCTTAAAAGAAGAGGCCATTAATTTAGGACTTTTAACTGCCGAACAATTCGATGAATGGGTAAAGCCAGAAGATATGGTAGGTAGCCTAAAGTAAGAACTCATCATAAACAAAAGCACTCCGCAGAAAATTGCAGAGTGCCTTTGTTTGTTAATATGAATGTTATTATTTATTATTCAATTCTCATACCAAAGATTAATAATTTGTATTTATTTTGTACTTGAGCTATCAATTACTAATTTACAATATGTGGTGACGACATTTTTGAACCTTTTACCACCAAAGTGCCGCTCCGAAAACTAACGCTTTATCATTTTCAAAGTTTCCGTTTTTAAAGAAGTTTCCGAAATCTTTTTTAACGAAAATACTGAAATCATTATAAGAGACAGTAAACTGTCCTCCGTAAATAAAAGGACTTACCTGATAATTGCTTCTGTCTCTGTCACTGATTCCTTCTCCTTTCATAATGTTATTGGTTGACATTCTCACCCCTCCATAAACATTGGCTCCCACTTTAAATCCTTTCTGGTAATCCCTGTACTGAATGTCCATTCCTGCATTTTTTAACTTAGAGAAATTATACTGAATTCCCAGCGGAACCATAATATATCCTGTTCTCAGTTTACTCTTGCTCAGCCCTTTTTCATAATTGGCCAGATAAATATTGGAGTTAGCATCTTTGGCAACAAACATATTATTATCAAGACTCAATGTTCTCCATGAGAAACCGATACCAGAAATCAATCCCCATGGACTCGTTCTGCTGAACTGGTAATTAAATTTCAATCCAAATTCAAAATTTCCGGCATATCCTAAATTTTTATCTAAAGCATTGTCCGCTTCGCTGTTGGTAAGGTTCATGATTCCATAGGAAATATATCCTGTAAAGTTTTTTGTAGGCCTGAATTTCTTCAACAGCTTTTCTTTTAATTCTTCATTGGAAGTTACATCCGAATTCAGCAATGAATATCTTACCTGCTTCTGAATGACTCCATCCAAATCAAATCCCAACTCTTCGATTCTCTGGTCTATTTTTTCTGAAAAACGATCTGCTAATACAGATTTTTGCTTATCAAATTCCACTTTATCAAGATTTTTTGCCTGAAGAGTGAGTAATTCCGCTTCCATCATTTTCTTTTCTTCCTTAATAATCGCATCAATCTTTCTGGCATATTCATCCACTTTTTCCTTTACAATAGGACTTACTTCTGTATCTTCTTTCGGCTGAAGATTGAGCAATGGTTTTCTCTGTGCATATAATGATGTGGAAACAAGACATACGAATCCCATCATGATCATTTTTTTAATCATATTATTAATTTTTAATTGTTAAAATTTAGTATTATCTACCGTTCAGATCAACGGCTGCGACATTGCTTTCTTTTGTTTTTTCGATCACATCCTTATGCTCTACTGAGAAAAGCAAAGTAGCCGGATCTACGTATTTTTTCCTTTTTACCGGAGTTTTCTTAGCATCTTCAGCTTGAGCCACAGTCTTATCTGCAGGAGCAGAAATCTTAGAAACTTCAGGAACGATCACTTGAGCTTCATCTTTTGGATTCTCCTTTTGTATTTGTTCTACTAAAACTTTAGGTGATTGTTGAACTTCATTGATCGTTTTAGCTAAAGGCTCTTTACTTTCCCGAATAACTTCCTCTGCATATACAGGTTCAGCAACTGTACTTTCATTTATCTTTTCAGTTGTTTTTTCCTGTGGAAAAACCTCTTTTACTTTGGTGATCTGACTATTCTGGATATTATTTTTTTCTGAAGAATTTGAGAAAAGCACAAAACCCAAACCGAAAACAAGTATAATACATGCTGCCATCAACACCCAGTTCATTGGGAATTTAGAATGAGGTTTTTCTTTCTGCAATTCTATTTCAGACCAGAGATCTCTTGAAGGAGCAATTTCTCTTTCCTCGATCTGTTTTTTTATCTGGTGTTCCAAATTATCTCTGAATGTGTTCATTTTTCATTGTTTTTTGTTGTTGAAGATAAAGTACTCTCAGCTTCTCTTTTGCCCGAAACAGCTGGGTCTTGCTCACTGCAGTGGAAATTTTCAAGGTATCGGCAATTTCCTGATGCGAATAGCCTTCCAATACATACAGGTTGAAAACCATTCTGTAAGCATCCGGAAGCTGGTCTAAAAGGTCCTGAGCACTGAAGTCAAAAATCACTTCCTCTTCCGGAACTTCAATCATAAATGACGGGTTGATATCATCAATATAAAAAACGGTTTTATGGCTTTTTATAAAATTAAGACACTCGTTTACCACAATGCGCCTTGCCCATCCTTCCAGATTTCCTTCTCCACGGAAGCTTTCAATATGCTTAAAAATTTTGCAAAAAGCTTTAATGACACAGTCTTCCGCCTGGTACAAATCGCTGACGTAGCTTTTAGCCACACTCAGAAACTTTTTGACGTTCTGCTCATAAAAAACTTTTTGTGCAGCCGGGTCCTGCTTCTTGAGGCGGCCGAGCAAATCTTCTTTTTTATTTCCAAATAAAAGCTTCATGAATTATCTGTTTCTATCTTAAAGACAACAAAGTTTTGAAAAGGTTACACAAAAAAATATTTTTTTTGAAAAATTTATACTTTTCTGTCATTCTGACGAAGGAAGAATCTCTATAGATCAACAGATTCTTCGTGACGTTACATTCAGAATGACAAGCCATACTATTTAATTAAAAAAGACAGAAAAAATCTGTCTCATTATTTTATCCCGAAAATTCATCCAGCATATCTCTGGTCGGAACAAAGAAAAGCGTTCCAGTCACGGCTGTACTGAAATCTAAGATCCTGTCGTAATTTCCCGGAGGATTCCCAATAAACATATTCGTCAGCATTTTTTTGGTTGTTGAGAATGTATTGGCGTAAGAAATAAAATAGGTCCCAAACTCACCTGTTGAAGGGCTTCCGAATGGCATATTATCTCTAACAATTTTCAGTTCCTCTCCGTTTTCACCTTCAATATTAGCTAATGCAATGTGAGAGTTTGCAGGCTTCACATCATCCGACATTTCAATATCATTTTCTTTTGATCTTCCTATTACTTTTTCCTGCTCTTCTGTAGAAAGACTTCTCCATGCATTCATATTATGAAGATATTTCTGAGTGAAAAGATAACTTCCACCTTTATACTGTGGATCTTCATCTCCGATTTTAGCAAAAAAATCACGATCTTCATTGTGTGGGTTTTCGGTTCCGTCTACAAAACCAAGAATTGAACGGTCGTCCCAATATTTAAATCCATGAATTTCCAAAATGCTTTCCGCAATAGATGACAGTAATTTTGAAATTTCAATTGCCATATCGAAAATAATACTTTTATTATCTGCTCTCAGATGAAAATGTAAATCTCCCGGTGTAGAGACTGCAGTATGTTTTTCTCCTTTTATCTCTTCAAAGCTGACAAGTTCTTTAGGTAGCGGAGTCGGAAGCCTAAGCATACTCCATGCATTATATCCAATTCCGAATACACAGCTTGCTCTGCTGTCCGGAAACCTGTTGAAAACAGAATTATTAAGATTGAGCACCAACGCACACAATTGTTGAAAAACTTCTTTCAGTCTGGGATCATCAACCAATTTCCAAACCATAAAAATCGTATTGCTGTTTGGATAATCGGTCACATTTTGGGATTCAGCACCTGCCATTTTTACTATTTTAATTGAATTATATAATTTCTTCAACCGGCTTAGACACCTGGTCAGCAAAATACTGCTCAAGATCTTTCAGTGTTTCAGGATTCGTCTGAATGTCTTTTACCAGTTGTCCTTTATTCACCACCACAATTCTGTTACAGACTTCTGTTGTATGCGAAAGATCATGGCTGGAAATAAGAAAAGTCACCCCATCCTGCTTAGATAATTCTTTAATTAAATTTTTAAGTTTAATTTGCGTAGAAGGATCAAGATTGGCAAAAGGCTCATCCAGAATAATGATTTCAGGATTTCCGATAATTGCGCCAACAATTCCTACCTTTTTCTGGTTTCCCTTTGAAAGATCACGAACGTATTTTCCAGAGTTTAGGATTTCACCATTAAAAAGATCATGAAACTGTTTTAAGAATTCATCTACAGAAGCTTTATTCTGCCCTCTCAATTCTCCGATGAAATAAAAATATTCTTCCGGTGTAAGATAGCCTATCAAAAAAGAGTCGTCTACGAAGGCTGAAACTTTATTTTTCCATGCTTCGGATTCATTTACTTTTATTCCGTCGATACTTACAAAACCCGTTGTTGCCTGAATTAAATCCAGCATTAAGCTGAAGAGTGTTGTTTTTCCTGCTCCGTTATTTCCTACTAAACCAAAAGTTTCACCATTGGGAATTTCAAGATGTTCTATATTTAAAACGGTTGCTTTACCGTAAGTTTTTGATAAATTATTAATAGTGATCATATTAATCTTTGTTTTTGAATGCTTCTAATGTACTGTATTTTTCTACTTTATAATGTTTCACGATGATATCAAAGATTTTTTCCCTCAAAACAAATCCGATCAATCCCATGATTGCCACACTGATAACTCCTGCTGTAATTCCAAAGAAACGCTGCACAATACCAAATACAACCATTGGTAAAAACATTTTCGGAATTAATAAAAGTAAAGCCTTGATATTAAAACTATTTTTCTGACCAAATCTTTTTTCTTTTGAATTCAGATCGATCTGAGTTTTATTAAATGCGCCTGACCAAAGAGTAAACTGAGAATTCACCCCAATATTATAAATCCCGGCAGCAAAGAACGTCACATACATTTCCCAGCCGAAATAGGCATAGCAAACCGCCAACACCATAGAAGCTGCCGTTACAATATTCATCAGCCACCATTTTGCCTTTAAATATTCTTTGTAAGGAACATTCAGGGTCATCATAAGCGGATAATACGAGCTATCGAATGCAGGAACTCTCTGCCCGAATAAAAACTGAAAGCCTCCCGTCACAAACAATCCCATAAACATGGTCATCGCCGGAGTTTTATAGATAGGTGAAGAAAACATCAGCATTCCATAAAACAGAAACAGAACACTTCCCAGTAAAATTCCTTTGGTAACCTTGTTCCGCTTCAGCATTTTAATATCATTATTGATAAATGTTCCTATAGCTCCGTATTTATTCAGGAAAGCGATATTCTCTGTCTTACCGACAGTTTTTTTCACTTCCAATCCCTGATCCAGATAGAAGACTTTATGAATATAATTAAAGCAAATCTTCCACAAACCAGCAAATAATACAATTGAAATAACCACGAAATAAGGCCTTTCATAAAAATTAAAGAAAAATTTCTCAGAATATTCCAGTACAGGAATAATATTATAATAGGTAAGACCGGCTACTGCGGCAAAAATACATCCTACAATAATTGCTACAGTCTCTTTATCGTTAAAAATGATGTTGATAAAGTTATTCAGATAAAACAACAGGGAAACTCCAACCAACCAGGCCAAAACACCTATTACATCATATCCGTGAAAAATGGCGATACCCGAAAAAGTAATAAAAAACAGGGAGTTCAGCCAGCTGAAAGCAGACAGAAAGGTCTTACTTACCATATAGTTGACCAGTGTTTTCTTCGGAATATTTAAGGTCAGGAAAGGCTTTATGTTTTGTGTTGGCATTTCCTGCCACAGATATTTCACAATCAAATCAACTGCCCAAACTGCAATTAAAAATTTAGAAACTATCTTTATAGGATTTCCATGCAAGTCTTCCTGAATATAGAAAAATACTAGGAAAGCTCCTGCAAGCAAACAGACCATAAAATAAAGAATTGCAATAAGGCGGAGAATTTTCATCGCCAAATTGATCCCCAAAGAAGAACCTCGAAAAAAGCTTTTGAATTCTAATCTCAGAAATTTAAAAAACATAGTTATCTTTTTTACATTAGTAAATATAAGGCTAAAAATGTTACAGATTTTTAATAAGATTAACGGATATAGGCTATTTTATTACGTTAGTTTTTGCTTCAGCAGGAAAGACTATAATTATGTGTTTACTTTAATACCAATAAAAAAGACTTCCAAATTACCAGAAGCCTTATTACATTTTTAATTGAATTAAGTTACCCTATCAGTTCTTTTGCCTGTGCCATAGCAGCTTCCGTAATTTTACTTCCGGAAAGCAACTGGGCAATTTCATTCAGTTTCTCCTCATCATTTAAAGGCACAATGGTAGACTGTGTTTTCCCAGAGACATCCTGTTTTACCACTTTATAGTTGTTGTTTCCTTTTGCTGCAACCTGCGCCAAGTGGGAAATAACAATAAGCTGCATGTCCGAAGACATTTCACGCATCAGATTTCCAATTTCCTCGGCTACTTTCCCTGAAACTCCAGTATCAATTTCGTCTAAAATTAACGTTGGTAGCTCATTGCTTTCCGCAATAATTTTCTTTACAGCCAACATTACACGTGATCTTTCACCTCCTGAAATAGCCGTTTGAATAGGCTTTAAAGGAAAACCTGAATTTGCCTGAAATAATAACTGAATATTTTCTTTTCCGAATTGATTAAAATCCGGAGAATCCTGCAATTGGATATCCACTTTCGCTTTTTCCAATCCTAATTTTTTAAGCAGATCTTCGGCTTTTTTAATGAAGACAGGAATACTTTTCTTTCTGTTTTTGGAAAGCTTTTCTGCGAGGTTTTGAAGTGTTTTTTCTTTTTTAATAATATTTTCCTCTATAGCCGCAATATTAGCTTCCAGTTCAGAAGCTCCCTGCTGATCCCCCGATAGCTGATCTCTTATTTCTTTCAGTTCATCAATTCCAGAAACACTATGCTTTAGAAATAATGAATTTATTTTATTGTTAAGCTCAGAAAGCAACACCAAATTTTCAGGATTTATTTCAATTTTTTCGGCTTCATCCTCGAGTTCGGAAATAATATCTTTGATTTCCACAAAAGATGTTTCAAGTCTTTCATCCAGATCCGAAAAACTATTGGAAACCTCTGATATCTTGGAAAGCTTATTTTTGGCTTCATTAAAGAATGAAAGAATCCCTACTTCCTCCTGATGAAATCTCGATAAAATCTGTGCGAGATTCTCAGAAATCATCTCTGCATTTTCCTGAATAGAGAGCTGGTTTTGCAGCTCTTCATAATCTACCTCATCCAACTTAAGCTCTTCAAGTTCGTTCAGTAAAAATTCTTTATAATCACTTTCTTTGTTGGTTTCAGCGAGCTGTGTCTGAAGCCTCTTAAGTTGAATTTTTAAACTTTGGAAATCCGAAAACTCAAGCTGATATTCCTCCACGATTTTCTTATTCTCGGAAAGTCCGTCAATAATCTTAAACTGGTATTCTGCCGTAAAAAGATTGGAAGTTTCAAACTGGGAATGAATATCAATAAGCTGGGAAGACAGCTCTTTCAGAACATCCAAAGTTACCGGAACGTCATTGATAAAAGCTCTGGATTTTCCCGATGGAAGAATTTCTCTTCTTATAATCGTGTGCTGATCGTAATCAAGATCATTTTCTATAAAAAATTTCTTGAAGCGGTTATTCAATGAAAACTCGGTTTCCACAATACTTTTTTCTTCTGCATTGGAAATCGACTTTACATCTGCTCTTTCTCCTAAGATTAGACGAAGTGCACCTAAAATAATTGATTTTCCAGCCCCGGTTTCCCCGGTAATTACCTGTAGCCCCTTATGCAAGGATACATCAAGGGCATCAATAAGTGCAAAGTTTTTTATATAGATTCTCGAAAGCATAAATCAATAGCAGATAACGATTGTTCCTGCAAATATAAAATTTCCAATTAAGATTTAAGAATAGATTTTCCTACTTCCATTTATTCCACTTGGAGTCAGTATGTTTCGGAGCAAAAATAATCATAAGCTGTTTTAAATCTCCCAATATGATTCCTCCGTTATTTCCGGAATTGAAAATATTGAAAATCTCATCACTCTTTGCTTCAATAAAAAGATTGAAAGCATAGTTCTGCTGAAAATTATTTTCATATACTTTTAACTGCATCAAGCCGTCGAAAATAGCCTTTTTGGAAGGAGTCTGATCCTGATTGTAAAGCCCGTCCAACCCGATTCTGTGGTAAGTATAGAAAGTATTTCTCAGCTGATTAGTATTTGAATTCAGCAAGGTACTGATCAGATTCCCTCTCGTTCTTGGGCCTTCTGTTCCCAATTGAGCCCAACCTTCATAATTTCTGTTCTGAGAGTTCTGGGCAATCTGCTGTGCTTTTGTAAACCACTGCGTTCCTCCCATTGCCTGAAAGCTATCCGCATCATATCCCAAAATCAAATACACATAAAAGCTGATCACATCAATCAAGTTTTTGCCTGAAAATTGTCGCTCATTAAAAATCAGATTTTCATTTTCCACATATTCGAATCCGAATTTCGTATCCTGAATATTAAGCAATGGAGATTCGTAGTTGGTGTTGAATACAGGGCGAACAGCCTGCACAACGATACTCCCTTTGTAGTTATTTCCGTCTTTCTCGCTGATAATAATCGCAAAATTTGATTTAATTTTTTCAAAGTTTTGTAATTTTTTCCCTGTCCAGCTCGTGTTGTTGATAAAATCCCTAAGACTTTTCTCCAGCGTTTTATACACCTGCTGATTACTCCCCCCCATCTGCTGAGCATTGATCTGAACCGTAGAAAGCAGTTCCTGGGAAAAGCTAAAGTTAAATAGGAAAAATATAAAAAATATGCTTAAAATTCTTTTCATTGTTTATATAAAAATTGAGAACGGAAATTTATAAAAATTATTTTAATAGCTGATTTTCAATAAAGTCGAAAATATCTTTGGCCACTTCATCTTTAGATTTCAGATCAAACTCCGTTTTCTCGGTTTTCGTAAAGATTTTTATTTTATTGGTATCATTTTTAAAACCGGCACCTTCATCTCTCAAAGAATTCAGGACAATCATATCCAGGTTCTTCTTTTCTAATTTTCCTTTGGCATTTTCTTCTTCATTTTGGGTTTCCAAGGCAAATCCAACCAGAAACTGACGATTTTTTCTCTCTCCCATAGTCTTAAGAATATCAGGATTCTTAATAAGTTCTATGGTTAAGTTATCATCATTTTTCTTAATTTTTTCTTTTGCTACTTCTTTCGGTGCATAGTCCGCTACAGCCGCACTTGCAATTGCAATATCTACGTTTTCATAGAACTGAAACACTTTTTCAAACATTTCTTTTGCGGATGTTACTCTATGGGTTTCGATATTATGAATAGTTGTTTTTTCAGCGCTCGGTCCGGAAATCAAAATCACTTTTGCTCCTCTTTTTGCCGCTTCTTCCGCCAGAGAAAATCCCATCTTTCCTGAAGAATGGTTTCCGATAAAGCGAACGGGATCGATTGCTTCATAGGTAGGCCCTGCAGTGATAAGAACCGTTTTTCCTTCCAGGGATTTATTTTGATCTGAATGAAAAAATTCTTCAATATTTTTTACGATGGTTTCAGGTTCTGCCATCCTTCCCTGTCCGATCAAGCCACTCGCTAATTCACCGCTTTCAGCAGGAATAATATAATGACCATAACTTTCCGCCAATTCGAGATTTTTTCTGGTAGAAGGATGTTGATACATATCCAAATCCATTGCAGGGGCAATAAATACAGGACATTTTGCCGACATATAAGTTGCAATCAGCAAATTATCGCAGGTTCCGTGAACCATTTTCGACAATGTATTGGAGGTACAGGGAGCAACAATTATTACATCTGCCCACAATGCCAATTCTACATGGCTATTCCAGGTTCCGTTATCTCCATAAAAATCTGTGTAAACAGGTTTCTTTGATAAGGTAGACAGGCTCAGTTTTGTAACGAAATTTTCTGCATCGGGAGTCATGATGACCTGAACTTCCGCTCCTTTTTTCACAAAATCTCTTATCAAGAAATGAATTTTGTAAGCTGCAATTCCTCCAGAAACGGCGATCAATATCTTTTTGCCGGAAACACTCATTGAGTTTTATTTTTTTGAATCACTAATTTACTTATTTTTCCCATAACGGCCATTATATAAAATAGCAAAGGTCATAAAGAAACGAATTTCTCTATGACCTTTGTATATTTAAAAGACAGAGGATTATTTTCTATCTTCTGTTTTTCTGAAGTATACATCATCATTTAACCATTCTTCAATTGCAATAGAAGTTGGTTTTGGAAGTTTTTCATAGTGTTTAGAGATTTCAATCTGCTCTCTGTTTTCAAAAACTTCTTCCAATGTAGAGTTGTGAACAGCAAATTCATCCAGTTTGTTGTGCAATTCTGTACGAATTTCTGCATTGATTTGCTCTGCTCTTTTTCCCATGATAACAATAGCTTCATAGATTGAACCTACTTTTTCTTCAATCTTATCTTTATCGTAAGTAATCGTATTTACTTCTGCTTTTGTATCTTTTACGCTCATTTTGAGAAATTTATTTTATTTTAAGATGGCAAATTTACAAATTATCTTTGAATTTTGAAAGTGGCTGCAGGCGGAGGTGTTTGAAGCGCCGCACTATCCCTTTGGATCTGTATTGCTTTTTTCTCAGCAGAAACCTGATCTTTCAGTTGCTGCTCGGTTTTTGCCTTATCTGCAAGCTTAGCAGCTTCCTTCTTTTGTCTTTCGGTAAGAGTAGCTATTCTCGCTTCTGTATTTTTCTTTACAACAGCAAAGTCTTTCTTATCTTTTTCCAGTTTTTGTCTAAGATCTAAAGCTGTTTTTGCATATTCCGTATTAGGAAGTTCTTTTTCTACCTGTTTTGTAAAAGAAAGTGCACTTTCAATACGTTCCTCTTTCAGATCGTAAACAGATCTAGCAGCTAACTCGTAACGGGATTTCATGATAAAATCATAAATTTTCGGACGAAGTTTTGTACTTGGAAAATCCTCCAAAACATTCTCCAACGCAATATTGGCAGATTTATAATCTCCCATTTTAAAATACTGTCTTGCGTTTTCGTAGGCTTTAAATTCCAATTTATATGAAAGTTCTTCAATAAGAGTATTGATATTTTTAGATCTTTCAGAATTAGGATAGTTATTTAAGAAATCCTGAAGTTCATTAATGGCCAGTTCTGTACTAGACTGATCCAAATTATAATCCATAGATCCTTCATAATAACACAAAGCAGACATATAGGCCGCTTCTTCCGCTCTAGGATCTTTAGGAAAACTTACTGCAAAATTTTTAAACTGGTGCCCTGCAAGCTTATAGTTTTTATCATAATAGTTTGCATAAGCCGTATTGAAACCAACATTAGGAAAATCATCCGTACCTGCTACCAGATTGGTAAGTCTATCATAAAGAGCTAAAGCATTTTTCCACTTCTTCTTTGCAAAATTTTCGTTTGCCGCCTTTAAAATGTAGTTTTTATCAGCACTTCTCATAGCTCTTTCCTGCTGGCTCACACATGATACAACAACAGATAGTGCAAAAAGACCTAAAATATATTTTTTCATATAAAAAATTCAACAGTTTTCGGATTTTAGCAGATTTACTAATTTGCAAAAATATAACTTTTTTGCCAAAAGATTTTTTTTTATGATTATTTAACGTAATTTTAGTCTGCAGCGTATCCTAAAATTGCAAAAACACTTAATAGGAGATTCATTCTTATTTTTTTCTCGGCTTCTTTTGCATAGGTCTCATCATTTTTATGAGGAACATACAGTTCATAAAAATTCCTGTTTCTGATCACGAATAATGTAGACCCGATAATAGTGGTTAAAATATCTTCAGGTTTAGGAGTAAAGGTAAATACTCCGGAAGCCACTCCTTTCTTTATAACTTCATCTATTTTTTTTACAAAAAGCTGGTAGAAATCCAACAGTTCATCTTTTAAATTATCGGTATGTCTAAGCTCCTGAGTTACGAAACCATGAAAATAATTGTATTTAAAAAGCTGGGTTACGATAAACTTAATCATCTCCTTCATCTGCATTTCGGGTTTACCGTCTTTAATCGTATCCGCAAATTCTGAAAAGTTCTCTCTTGTTTTTAAAACCCTGTATTGATAGAGGTAAGACATCATTTTTTCCTTAGACCCAAAATAGTATGAAATCATCGCTACATTGATATTCGCTTTAGAAGAAATGTCTCTTACGGAGGTCCCTTCATATCCTTTTTTTGCGATCAGTTCTTCTGCTATATCTAAAATATGAATCTGCTTTTCGGTAAACTTTTTTCTCATGAGGATTGAGTTTGAGTAAAGTTAGGAAATTTTTAACATATTTATAAACGTTTGTTTAGGATTGTTGATCCAAGTCTTAAAAATCGTATTTTTGATCATGAATTACTTTGATTTTCATCATCATAAGAAAAATATACCCTTTGGAATTTATAATATGGGCCTCTCCGATAAGATTCCAGATTCTTTATATTCTATTGGAATTCATCCTAAAGATATTCAACACGATAAGATCACAGAACAGTTTCACTGGTTGAAAGATAATATTACAGAAAACTGTTTTGCTGTCGGAGAATGTGGTTTAGACTCTTTGGTTCCTATTGACCAGAAAATACAGGAAGATGTTTTTTTAAAACAGATTGAAATTTCCAACGAAGTGAAAAAGCCTCTCATCATTCATTGTGTCCGAAAATTTTATGAAGTAATTTCTTTCAGAAAAAAGGCGAATCAGGCGATGATTATTCACGGATTCAACAAAAAAGAAAACATTGCCCAGGATCTTCTTAAAAATAATTTTTACCTGAGTTTTGGAAAAGCCGTTTTGTATAATTTATCTTTGCAGAATACTTTGAAAATTACCCCTTTAAACAGAATCTTTCTGGAAACCGATAACGAAGATTTTGATATAGCAACATTATATAGAACAGTAGCGGATATAAAAGGGATTTCTTTAGAAGTACTGAATGAACAGATTTTAGAAAATTTAGAGCATATAACACATGGATAAATACTGGTTGGAAAGAACAGAACTTCTCATTAAAGAAGAAGGATTGAAAAAGCTTAACAAAGCGAATATTTTAGTTGTCGGATTGGGAGGTGTAGGTTCTTTTGCAGCGGAATTTCTCGCCAGAGCCGGAGTAGGAAACATGACGATTGTAGACGGAGATACCGTAGACATCACCAATATCAACAGACAACTTCCGGCATTGCATTCTACAGTAGGAAAACATAAAGTAGAAGTTGTTGCGGAAAGGCTTTTGGATATCAACCCTAATCTCAATCTCATAAAAATTAACGAATTTCTGAACCCTGAAAGAATGGATCAGGTTCTTGATGAAGGACATTTCAACTATGTTCTTGACTGTATCGACAGCGTAACTCCAAAACTTTGCCTGATAAAAGCTGCCAAAAAGAGAAAAATAAAAATTGTAAGCTCTATGGGAGCCGGAGGAAAGACCGACCCAAGCAAAGTCATGGTAAAGGATATCAGCAAAACCCAAAACTGTTATCTGGCAAAACAGGTAAGAAAAAGATTGAGAAAAGATAAAATCAATAAAGGATTTAAATGCGTTTTCTCTGATGAGCTTCAAAAAGATGACAGCCTGAAAATGACTGACGGAACCAACTTTAAACGTTCTTTTTATGGAACCATAAGCTTTATTCCTGCTATTTTTGGATTATATGCTGCCGCCGAAGTGATTAATTATCTTGTAAAGAAAGATTAGACTTTCACTAAAATATTTAAAGATGCTTCGACTTCGCTCAGCATGACATTCCTAATACTATCTTTGGATTGCTACACTGAGCGAAGTCGAGGCTTTTAAATAAAAATTCCACTATATTTACAGTCCGTAAATGACAAACTTCAAATATTCCAAAGCCGAAAAGCTCAAAAAAGAGACTGAAATCGCTTTACTTTTCGAGAAAGGTAAATGGAAAACATGTGGAAATCTGAGAATTATTGTTCTAAAGGAAAAACCGACCATTCCTATTGATCAGGCTAAATTCGGGGTTTCGGTTTCTAAAAGATATTTCAAAAAGGCTGTTCACAGAAACCGAGTGAAGAGACTTTTAAGGGAAGCTTATCGTTTAAATAAAGATATATTTAAAGAAGCTTTCGGTGATAAAACTTTTGCCATGCTGTTTTGGGTTTCTTCTGAAATTCCTGCAAAATTTCAGGACGTAGAGGAACAGTTTATAAAACTTTGTGCATCTCAAAAAAGGCAATAAATATTTATCTATTTTTTGTACCTTTAAAAGGAACTATTAATCTGAAAAATAAAATGTTAGATAATATTCCTTACCTTCCTTATATCCTGAGTGCATTTATTGGTATCGGTTTGGCTGCAGCCACCGGATTCAGGGTTTTTCTTCCGCTTTTTGCTGTAAGCTTAGCCTCATACCTCCACTGGATTCCTATGAGTGAAAGCTTTGAATGGCTTGCAGGTCTTCCTACTCTTATTACAACCGGTGTAGCAACTGTTTTTGAAATTCTTGCGTATTATATTCCTTTTTTAGATCATCTTTTAGATACCATTTCTATTCCTATGGCTACCATAGCAGGATCTATCTTATTTGCAAGTCAGTTTACCGATTTAGGCACCTTTCCACAATGGGCTTTGGCTTTAATTGCCGGTGGAGGAACGGCAGCAACCATCAGCACCGGATTTGCAGGAATTCGGGCGGCTTCTACGGCAACAACCGGAGGATTAGGAAATCCTGTGGTGGGAACCACTGAGACTGCAGGAGCAGGGCTTATGTCTGTTTTAGCCATGGCAGCTCCTATTTTTGCAGGTATACTTGCTATAATTTTTATTTTCCTTGCACTTTCCGTAGGAAGAAAAGCCTGGAAAAAACTAAGAAGAAACCAAAATGCCAGTTCAGACTGAAAAATTTGATTTCAATGATAAAAAATGGCGGCTGAAAATGAATTTTCAGCCGCCATTTTTTATTTTATTTTCTTCATATAATCTCCAAAAACAATCCCTAGAGGACCAAAGACCGGAAATAAAATAAGTGCGAGATAAGGTAAAATACCTGCCTTATTTTTAAAGAGGGTCGAAATTGCCACAATATACAGCACAATAACGGCGACAGCGAACAATAGTATTTCGTACGGTGTGATTACAAGTAAATGCATACAATAATTTTAGTTTTTACTACGGAAATCTTTAATTTCCTGAATTTTATCTTTAAAATATTCTTCTTTTTCCGGGTTCTTTTTAATCAATATTTCAAATGCTTTTATCGCTTTTGTATATAGCTTTTGCTCGAAATATAGCGTTGCCAGCGTTTCGGTCATTAAGTGAGAAATATCGTCATTTTTTTCTTTCACTACATAAGTACTTTCTTCTTTTAACTGACTGATTTTCGGATTGTTTTCTATAAAGCTTTCTATCGCTTTAGCTTTTATTTCCGTTTTTTCTTTTTCAGCTTCTTCCGTTCTGTCAATCTTCAGCCAGCTTTGCCACGTATTAATAAATCCTGGAACGTTACTGTCCAGAAGATTTTTCTTTGGAGCTTCAGGTAAAGCTTCTTCTCTCTTTTCTTCCTTAACGTCTTCTTTTTCTTCTGTATTCTGAACTTCCTTTTCGGGTTGGGCAATCGTCCAGTTCGAGCTAAAGAAAGAAACATTCATCACCGGAACATCTTCTTTATTTTCTTCCGGCACTTGCGAAGTTTCCTGTTCTGTTTTAAGCTCTTCTAAAGGCTCCTCTTTTTGCTCAGGAATATCATTAACGACTTCAGAAGCTTCTTCTACTTTAGGTAATATCTCTTCCTCTCGTGGTATTTCTTCCTGAGGCATCTCTATCTTTGGGCTTGTAATTTCCAGCGGTTTGCTAAGTAAAGAATCCGGAAGATTCGATTCGATAGACATTGGTTTCCATGCAGATTTTACTTCCACCGGCTCTTCTCCCGTCGGTTTTTCCTCTACATTTCCTTTTTCCGATTCTTCCTCAACAACCTCAGGCTCAAGTTCTTCAATACTATTTCCCTCCTTTAATTCTTCTTTAGCTTGAGGAGCCACTATTTCAAAACTTTGAGTTTCTGCAAAGCTTATTTCATGACCAATATTTTCAGGTTCTTCTTCTTTTATTTTTTCAGAAGCTGCCTTCTCTTTCATTTTTTTCTCAACTTCTTCTATCAGACGGCGCATTTCTTCTTCATGCTTGGTGAGATTGGGTTGAGAAATTTCTGTAATCACTTCTTTAGAATTACTTGTCTGAATTTTTACTTCCGGCAGGAAAGATTCCATTCCGTGGAAGCTCAGCTCTTCTTTATCCTGAATATTTTCTTTTTCTGTTGAAATCTGATCTTCATCAATGATCTTCTCAGGAGTAAAATCAGCCTTTTCTGTTGCTTTATCCTCTTCTTTCACTTCCATTTCCGCAGCAACCTCTTCCAATTCTTCATTAGATTCGATCTGAATATCCGGCTGTAAAGTTTCTATTTCATGGAAGCTTACTTCCTGCTCTTCCAGAATTTCTTCTTTTACTGGCTCTGATTCAATTTCTTTTTCCTCAACAATTGTTTCCGGCTCTGCTTCTTCAATCTCTTCAAAAAACTCATTGTTTGATATGTTCAATGAATCCGGAGTCAGGGTAATTGTATGAGTATTTTCGTCTGTAAGGAAATCTTCTTCCCCTTCAAATAAAATCCGGTTTCTTTCTCCGTTTACATAAACGTAAGTAGCCACTTGTCCGGCCGACTGAAAATCACATGAAGCACCATTAGTTGTTTCATTTTCTCTTCTTAAAGGAAAACTACTATTCTGGTAGAATTGCTGTTTAGGAGCAGTTTTAGGTTCCTGGTCTGTTTTATCTTCCTGAACAATTTGCTCTTGAATCTTGGGTTTAGGCTTTTGTTGGATCTTACCATTGATAAGCTGGTAAAGAATCTTTTTATCTGTAGTATATGCAGCCGTAGTGGAAAGTTCTCTTTGATAATTCTCTTTTTCATACAAGTGCACTCCATACAGATGCAATGCTCTGATATTTTGAATATAAGGAAAAGCATCAATCTCCCCTCTCAAAAGATGTACATCTTCCGGCTGAATGTTTTTCGGATTTTTTAATAGCTCTAAAACTCTAGGATTCATCTTACCAGTTTGCTACAATATCGTTAAATATTTTATTAATAATTCTCTCGTTGACAATTTTTACCTGAGATGCTTCTATATCACTTTGCGATAAATTACTGTTGAAAGTCGCTTCATCTGTATACGTCCTGTCAAAGCTCAGCTCAGGATGCACCTTATTTTCATAATGGACTTTCACGGTAATTGTCAGTTTATTCTGTGAGTCCTGAATAACCCCTGCACTTGTGTTAGAAGTAGTTGAGCTAATCGTAGTAGGAGTGATGGAATAATCTGTAATTTCCCCTTCCACCAAAATATCAGGATTTTGTTTTGTTCCTTTAAGCGTAGTTCTTTGTAAAAACCTGTTTTGAATGTCTGTAGAAAACTGCTGTGACAGAGCCGGATTCACCAATGCTGCATTGTTTGGGAATTCATTAATCTGTATTGTTTTTTCATCTTTAAGGGATGAACCCGAAAAGCCGTAGCAGGAATGTAACACATTCAAACAAAGCAATAAAAGCCAAAAGATTTTTGGCTGGTTTATTTTGATATTTTTAATTTTAAAACTCATTTTTAGATCCGATTTCTGTAATTTCATCATGCTCGATTTGTTGGATAGCATCTTCATAGGCAAAATAATTAGCAGCATACATAAACGGAATGGTAATAAAAATACCAATACCACAAGCCAGGATGCCAATTTGGGATAAAATACCCACAACAATTGCAAAAAGTAGAATTGACCACAAATTACCTTTAGTCATTGCTGTTGAAATATTCCAAACTGTTTTTATATCCGTAATTCCTTTAAAGCTGATTAATGGAATCATATAAAACCCTCTCAACAAGAAATAATATAATGCTATAATCATTAAAAACATATAAGGAAACATAAAAATCATTACTCCTGCACTTGGCTCACCATTCTCATTCGACATCAATCCTCCTAAAACACCTAAAATCATTATTGGGATATACAAAGCAATGACACCCGCAATAATAATTAACTGTAAAATAAAATAGGGCATAAAGTCTTTAAAATCAAATATTTCTCCAGGACTTGTCGGCTGATTCCTATTTAGCTTTTGAAGATATTTATATAAATTTCCCGCTGCCAGAAGTCCGCAGAAAGGGATAATTGACATGATAAAGCACATTAAAAACCCCACAAAAACATTTCCAAAATCTTTCTTTAAAAGATCAATTCCTTTATTAATATATTCTCCGAACTTAAAATTGACTGGTTTAGGCATTAAATTTATATTCATTTCTTATGTTTGATGTTAGTCTTCTAGATTATATTGTTTTATTTTTCTATATAAAGTTCTCTGCGAAATTCCCAGTTCATCCGCAGCTTTGTTTCTGCGTCCGTTATGCTTCTCCAATGCCTTTACAATCAGGTCCTTTTCATTATTCTGAAGTGATAAGGATTCCGGTTTATTTTCCTCAATTTCTATATCCTCAAAATCTTCAAAATTATCATCCGGATTCGAGATAATGGTAGGATTTTGAATATGCTGATTGTTATTGTTCTGATTTTCAAAATACAGCAAAGAGTTCGGCGCTACATTCTGCTGAGTTTCAGGAGTATAAATTCTGTTGATCAAATTTTTCTCATGATTGCTCAGATCTGCAGCTCCGCGGTTCTTTATTAATTCCGAAGTTAAGGATTTTAAATCATTTATATCATTTCGCATATCAAAGAGAATTTTGTACATAATTTCTCTTTCGCTGCTGAAATCACTTTGTTTTTGTGTATTCGGCTGATTGACAACCATTGGCAAGTGAGCATCCATAGGAATATATTCTGCCAGTTTCTCGACCGTAATATGTCTGTTTCTTTCTACCACCGTCATTTGTTCGACCAAATTTCTCAACTGTCGGACATTCCCCGGAAATGTATAGTTTTCAATATAATGAACAGCACTCGGCTCCAGCTCCAGTTCCGGCATTCTGTATTTTTCTGCAAAATCTATTGCAAACTTTCTGAACAGCAAATGGATATCTCCTTTTCTTTCTCTCAAAGCAGGCATATCAATCTGTACAGTATTCAGACGGTAATATAAGTCTTCACGGAATCTTCCGTCCTGAATCGCCTTCATCATATTCACATTGGTAGCTGCCACGATTCTTACATTCGTTTTCTGAACCTGTGAAGAACCCACTTTCATGAATTCACCGCTTTCTAAGACTCTCAGCAAACGAACCTGCGTCTGTAATGGCAATTCTCCTACCTCATCAAGAAAAATCGTTCCTCCATCCGCAACTTCAAAATATCCTTTTCTTGTTGCTGTTGCCCCTGTAAAAGCTCCTTTTTCGTGACCGAATAATTCAGAGTCAATGGTTCCTTCCGGAATCGCCCCACAGTTCACAACAATATAAGGCTGATGTTTTCTTTTTGATTCTGAGTGAATAATTTTAGGAATAAATTCTTTTCCTACCCCACTTTCTCCAATCACAAGGACTGAAATATCGGTTGGTGCAACCTGAATGGCTTTTTCCAAAGCGCGGTTTAAAGCCGGGAAGTTTCCGATGATCCCGAAACGGTTTTTTATATTTTGTAACTCGTTACTCATAAGTAAATTTTAGATTGTTGATTTAAATTTGATCTACAGCCGTAGATCTTGAATTAGTTTAAAATGGATTAAATTTTAACCAATCACATTCAAATCATCTTTATTTCTAACCTTTGTAACTTTAGCTTTAAAATATAGGATTTCAGTAAAGAGATTTTCTTTACTGTTTTTTTCAAAGTTCTTCAGAAGCCTGTTATGTTTTTCTTTTTCAGAAAAATTAGCTTCTGCTTTATTTTTATAAAACTGACTCTGCTGATTTTCAGTAAAAAATCTGCCAAAAACTTCAGCAGCATTCCGTTTATAATGGATCGCAAAATTATGCCCAGATTTTTCTTTTATGCAGAACTTCTGTGAAGCTTCACATTCATGATTTAAAAATTGGTTATAAATTTCATAGAATCCGCAATCATCAGCTTCCGTAGCACCATTGCTTATCTGTGCCGAAATATTGCTGCAAATTATCACCAATAAAACACTGAGGCAATATTTCTGAAATTTTTCCATTGTCTGAGTTTTAAAAGTTAATAATGATAATAATTTGTTATTATACTTCCGGGAAGATTATTTTACAGTTTCCCCTAAAAGTGTGCCTTGTGTATTGTCAAATACAAAAACGTCCACAATGTCACCAATTTTCTGACCTTCCAACATATCAAATACACAAACCGCGTTTTGAGAATTTCTTCCTTTCCACTGGTTTTTATTCTTTTTAGAAATCCCTTCAATTAGAATTTTATGCGTTTTTCCCACGTAAGATTTCATACGTTTTCTGGACAACTCTCCCTGTAAAGCAATGACTTCTGCTAATCTTCTTTGTTTAACGTCTGCAGGAATATTATCCTCCATTTTCTTATGAGCCGGAGTTCCTGGTCTTTCCGAGTAGGCAAACATATAACCATAGTCATATTCCACTTCTCTCATCAAGCTTAATGTATCCTGGTGATCTTCCTCAGTTTCGTTGCAGAAGCCTACGATCATATCCTGAGAAAATGCAACTTCCGGAACAATTTCTTTAGCTTTTTTAATTAATTCTAAATATTCTTCACGGGTATGTTGTCTGTTCATCGCCTCCAGCATATTGTTGCTTCCACTCTGAACTGGTAAGTGAACATATTTACAGATATTTTCGTGTTTTGCCATCATCCTGAAAACATCAAGACTCATATCCTGAGGATTTGATGTCGAGAATCTGATTCTCATTTCAGGGACAGCTTTAGCTACTAAATCAAGCAATTGTGCAAAGTTCACCGCCGTTGCCTTCTGCATTTCCGATGCTTTAGCAAAATCTTTTTTAGGCCCACCTCCATACCAAAGGTAAGAGTCTACATTCTGACCCAATAATGTAATTTCTTTATATCCATTGTTCCAAAGATCCTTACATTCATCCAAAATAGAATGCGGATCACGGCTTCTTTCTCTACCTCTTGTAAATGGAACGACACAGAATGTACACATATTATCACACCCCCTCGTAATGGTAACGAAAGCTGTAACACCATTTCCTCCTAAACGAACGGGATTGATGTCTGCATATGTTTCTTCTTTTGAAAGGATTACATTGATCGCATCTCTTCCATCTTCCGTTTCTTTCAACAGGTTGGGTAAGTCTCTGTAGGCATCGGGACCCACTACAAGATCAACTAATTGCTCTTCTTCTAAGAATTTGGTTTTCAGTCTTTCGGCCATACATCCAAGAACACCCACCGTCATATTTGGTTTTTCTTTCTTCAGGTTTTTGAACTGAGAAAGACGCATTCTCACCGTCTGCTCTGCCTTTTCACGGATAGAACATGTATTTAAAAGAATAAGATCTGCCTCTTCTGCTTTCAAGGTGGTATTATATCCCTGCTCATTAAGAATGGATGCAACAATTTCAGAATCAGAAAAATTCATCTGACAACCGTAGCTCTCCAAAAACAATTTTTTAGAATTCCCCTCTTTTTCAGCAATAGCAAAAGCTTCACCTTGTTTTGTTTCGTCTATATATTTTTCTTGCACAACAGTCTGTTTAAGGTTCAATATTTAAAGTTCAAGGTTTTCCGACTTGATATTTTAAACTTTGAACTTTTGAATTAATTTGCAAAGATACAAAATATTGTGACAGATTGTCATAGAAATGATTTGAAGCAAAAAATACCTTAGAACAGATTAGAATTAATTTGCATTAAATCTTATAGGCATTGTGAAAACTTGTTTAACAGGCACTCCTTTGTAATAACTGGGTTTCCAGTAAGACTTTTTTGTATTTGATGCACAATCTACAACCATTTTGTTAAACTTTTCCAAATCCGATTGATTATCAATATAAAAAAAGCCAGCTTCACCGCTTGTATCTACGTCAAAATTAATGGTGAATGAATAATCTACATTGGTTTTATATCCATTCGCATCAAAACATTTCACAAAGTTTTCCCTAAACTTCATAATATTGCTTTCTTTATCTTTATGCATATAAACAGGCATTGAAAACTCATCTTCACTGAATTTGTTTTTAAATAACAAATCATCCGTAAAAAGAGTACAAAACATTGCAGCCGTCTTATTACCATCTACTTCTGCTGCCTTCCAGTTTTTTACATTTTTCATTATTTCCAAAACTTTATCCTTCATACATTTGTTGTTCTTAACTGCAATCGTATCTGCATCTGCAACATATTTAACTTTGTTATCGGGATAAATTATAAATCTCATGAATAACGCTTCTGTTTTTTCACAAGGCTTCATGTTATTTTTGACAACAACCTTCTGAATATCGTCATTAAACCCTTGTCTTCCTCCTTCATAAAATACCTGACCTTTTGGATAATTGTATAAGACTTGCGCATTAAAGCTGATAAATAAAGTTGAGAGAATAAGAATAAAAATTTTAAGTTTCATGTTATAAATATTAATTCATTTTTAGTGTGTTTTTAATAACAATTAATACTTCAGCTAATCTCCATGATCAAAATGGTCTGTTGTAAAATTGATTTTAATTATTTTCTTAGAAATTACCGGTTGTCCATCTTTTATTGCGGGCTTCCATTTCTTTTTTACTTTTTTGATCGCAAATTCCATGTCTTCAATAAACATTTCGCTGTTTTTTACTTTGGGTAAGACATCAAGATTTCCAATTTTACCATCCGGATTTACATCAAAAACGAAAACAAATTTTCCGTTCACAGCATATTTCTGCAAATCAATATAAGCGTGAACCATTTTCAGAAATTCATTGGCAAAAGCCGAATCTCCACCGGGAAATTCGGCAGTTTGTGAGTTTGTTATATTTTCTTTTTGAATTTGAGATTGTGATTCCTGAGCGTATCCTTTAAAGCCGATAAAGAATAAAAGTAAGGTTATAATAGTTTTTTTCATAGCGTTTACATATCCGCAGACATTGATGAGAACGTCATCTTAAGTTTCATCTCGGATTTTACAGGCTGTCCGTTGCAGGTAGCCGGAGTCCAGTTTTTTTTAATTCTTCTCACCACGTACTGCATATCATCAAAGAATACCTCACTATTCAATACTTTGGGGTCTCCGGAAATATCGGTTACTTTTCCGGTAGCATCAATAGTTAAAGTAAAAGTAAAGTCTCCTGACAATGTATAGAAATCAGAATTAAGATAGGTATACATATATTTTTTCAATATCTCTTTGTAAGCTGTAGCTCCGCCTTCGTAACTAGCCGCTTTAAAATCATTGCAGTTTTTTGCTGCGATCTGCAAAAATGGTTCTTTGATATCTATTTTTAAAAGATTCTTGTTGTTTTCTACAATAAAGGAATCATCTCTGTCTTCAAGATCTGTTTGTGCAAAACTAAAGTTCGCCAAAAAGAGCCCTACAAATAATGCTATTGCTTTCATAATATCCTTTTTAGATTATTAATTACAAATACCAAAATTACACCAAAAAAGGAACTTTACCATAGAGCAAAATTCCTTTTAATATTTTATTGAAGACCGACCTGAGCTTTGCTTCCGGTTTCTTTTAACATCAATGAAACCATAATAGCCAAGACAATTCCTGAAATCCAAAACAGAACAGAATGCTGAAAATGTACATTTCCGGCAGAAAGCTCTAAGCTTTTCCCGAACCATCTGCTGAAAACAGGACTAAGCAAGGTAGTAACCCCAAAAGTGATAAAATTAATTGCTCCTGTTGCGCTTCCTTTTACAAAATCAGGATTAGCTTCTTTAATGACAGAATAAGGAATCATTGCTGCACCGGAACCGAGTCCCAAAATAAACATGCTTATTTTTGCAGGATATAAATCAGGAAGATAAATTAACTGCAACAAGCTCGTAATCATTACAACAGCACCTCCAATCAACACAGGTTTTCTCCTTCCTATTTTATCGGTAATAAACCCTAACAACGGGCACCCGAAAACCCATCCAAAAGCTACCATAGCACTGGTAATTGCAGCATCATGAAAAGCAAAGCCTTTGTCTTTTTCAAAGAAAGCAACCGCCCAAGTCATTGCAAAAATAGTTGTCGGCGCAAATAACAATCCTGAAATAATTCCACATAACCAGGATTGAGGATTTCTGAAAACAATTTTATAGGGTTCAAGATAGCCAATTGGTTTTGTTCCGTTTTCTGTAGGCTCCTCTGCTTTTGTTTCTTTGGGAATCACAAAAAACAAACAGAATGCAGTAATCAGGGTTATAATTCCGGACCAAAGCCAAAATGTATCAATATTCACTCCTTCTTCCACCCAGGGACCAACTACAAACTGACCAGCCGTTCCTCCCAACATTCCGATACACTGAGTAACTCCAATAGCCGTAGCCAAAGACTTTGAAGAAAACCCCTTACTTGCCAGATAAACACAGCCGGGAAATGCAAATGCACAACCAGCGCCCTGCAACAATCTTCCTGAAACACCGGCCACCTGACTGGAAATTAAGAACAGTAAGCATCCGATTCCCAGAATTAAAGCTCCGGCAAAGAGGGATCTTTTGCCTCCAAATTTATCTAAAGCAACTCCGGCAATTAAACTACAGGTAGAATAGGTATAATAATAGGTTCCAACTATACTGATGAGTTTCAGCTCGGTAGTATTAAAATTATTAATCAATTCAGGGATCATTACCGCAGGAGCCGATCTGATTACGTAATCCAGAAAGTAAAAGACAAGTCCGAAAACCCAGGCTATAACGTAATATCTTTTTAAAGATGTACTCATTACAGCAATCCTTTAATATGTTTGTAATTTGTTTTGACAGTATCCAATGCTTCTTCCATTTTTCCGCCCAACATGAGCTGAGCCATAGATTTTGTCATTCCTAAAACCTGCTCAAACTCAATTTTAGGAGGTAAAGCCAACGCATTCGGATTGGTGAAAATATTAAGCAGATAAGGTCCGTTGTACTCCAGGCATTCTTTAATCGCAGCTTCAACTTCTTCCGGCCTGTGAACGTTTTTCCCGGGATATCCCATAGCCTGCGCAATCATTCCGAAATCAGGATTAATCATATCCGTTTCGTTATCAGGCATCCCTCCTACTTCCATTTCAAGCTTTACCATTCCCAATGCTCTGTTGTTGAATACAATCAGTTTTACGGGTAATTTATATTGAAAAATTGTTGCCATATCTCCCAACAACATAGATAACCCGCCGTCTCCACACATGGCAATCACCTGTTTTCCGGGATGAGCCAAGGCAGCTCCGATAGCCATTGGCATTGCATTCGCCATAGAACCGTGATTGAATGAGCCTAGCATTTTTCTTTCTCCCGTTCCTGTAATATATCTTGCTCCCCAAACACAGCACATTCCTGTGTCTACAGTAAAAATAGCATCTTTTTTAGCCAGTTTATCCAGAGTATAGGCTACAAATTCAGGCTGAATAGCATTTTCCTTCCCGGAATCTTTAACGTAGGTCAATTGGGTCTCTTTTACTTTTCCATAAAATTCCAATTGTTGATGTAAGAAATGAACATCCGTTTTTTCTTTTAATAATGGCAATAAAGCTTTAATGGTTTCTTTTATGTCACCTGCCAGTCCTAATTCCAGCTTCGCCCTTCTGCCCAGTCTTTCCGGGCTTTCATCAATCTGAACGATTTTATTTTTAACGGGCATAAATTTCTGATAAGGAAAGTCTGTTCCCAGCAGAAGGAGCAGATCCGCCTCGTGCATAGCATGATAAGCAGAAGGAAGCCCTAAAAGCCCGGTTAAACCGACTTCATTAGGATTATTTGGCTGAATAGCCATTTTTCCGCGGAAAGAATAGCCGACTGGCGCCTTTAAATATTTTGAAACTTCTGCCACCTCAGCATTAGCGTTTCCTGCTCCAATTCCACAATAGATAGTCACTTTTTCGCTTTCATTAATTAGACTGGCCAATTGATTCAACTCCTCATCAGACGGTCTGATAATGGGATTGGTTTTAAAAACTTTATTAGAGGTTGTTGCTTCTTCAGCATTCAGTTCAGAAACATCTCCCGGAAGACCGATTACGGCAACTCCTTTTTTGGAAATCGCATGCTGAATTGCAGTCTGAACGGTTCTTTGAACCTGTTCCGGTCTTGTAATCATCTGGTTATAATGACTGCAATCGTCAAATAATTTTATGGTATTCGTTTCCTGAAAATAATCCATTCCCATTTCGTCACTTGGAATAGTAGATGCAATTACCAGCATCGGAACATGAGAACGATGAGCGTCATACACTCCATTGATCAAATGAACGTGTCCCGGTCCACAACTTCCCGCACAAACCGCAAAACCATCAAGTTCAGCTTCTGCCGCTGCTGCATATGCTCCGGCTTCTTCATGCCGTACATGAATCCATTCAATGCTGCTTTTTTTTACGGCAACATTTAAATGATTGAGACTGTCGCCTGTTACTGCATAAATTCTTTTCACATTGGCATTTTCGAGCATTTCAACAATTTGCTCAGCGATGTTTTTAGCCATAATAATATTTTTTGGTGTTATAATTATTTGAAGAAAACGGTTGTGAATATGGATCGGAAAGGCTTCATTACTATTTAGCCTCTATCAAATTTAGGAAATAATAAATATTTCAAAGATTCTTTACTATTAAAATTAGCTTAAGTCCATAAAAAAACTCTGTAATTTCTTACAGAGTTTCAATATTTTAATTGATTACTTCAATCTGATTTCTCAATAAATCTTCAAATTCGTCTCTTTTCCTAATCAAATGAGCTTTCCCATCCAAGAAAAGAACTTCGGCTGGTTTCAATCTTGAATTAAAATTTGAACTCATCTCAAAACCGTAAGCTCCTGCATTATGGAAAGCTAAAATATCTCCTTCCCTCACTTCATTCAGTTTTCTGTCCCAGGCAAAAGTATCTGTTTCACAGATATTTCCCACGACTGTATAAATTCTTTCCGCTCCTTTTGGATTAGACAAATTTTCAATAACATGGTAAGAATCATAAAACATTGGACGGATCAGGTGATTAAAACCAGAGTTTACTCCCACAAAAACCGTAGCTGTTGTTTGCTTGATCACATTTGCTTTCACCAATAAATAGCCGCTTTTCCCCACAAGGAATTTTCCCGGCTCAAACCACAATTCGAATTTTTTACCTGTTGATTTTGAAAATTCCGAGATTACTTTTTCTACTTTTTTACCTAAAGTTTTCACATCAGTTTCTTCCTCAGTATCCTGATAAGGAATTTTAAATCCGCTTCCCATATCAAGATATTTCAAGTTCGGGAAATGCTCAGAAAGCTCAAGCATAATATCTAAAGCCTGCAGGAAAACATCAGGATCTTTGATCTCACTTCCTGTATGCATATGGAGACCTTCTACATTCAGATTGGTAGATTTCATCACTCTTTCGATGTGACGGACCTGGTGAATAGAAATCCCGAATTTACTATCGATATGCCCCGTAGAAATTTTGTAGTTTCCTCCCGCGAAAATGTGCGGATTGATTCTTACTAAAATCGGATAGGTATTTCCGTATTTATTACCAAACTGCTCAAGAATAGAGATATTATCAATGTTGATATGCACTCCGAAGGTCATGGCCTCCTCAATCTCCGCCAAATCTACACAATTGGGTGTAAATAATATTTTTTCTTTCGGAAACCCGGCTTTTAATCCAAGCTTCACTTCATTAATTGATACGCAATCCAAAGAAGCACCTAGGTTCTTTACATATTTAAGAATATTAATGTTTGTCAACGCCTTTGCTGCGTAGAAGAACTTTGTATGTTTTAAAAAAGAAGATGTAAGTTTTTCGTATTGATTTTTAATAGATTCAGCATCGTAAACATACACCGGGGTGCCAAACTCATTGGCGATCTTTAATAATTCTTTTGGATTCATAATTTCACTTTAACATAAAAAAAGGCAGATTCTTCGAAAAAGAGTCTGCCGCAATGATTATTTTTATGCAAGACAACTCTTTTAAATATTCCAAACCTTAGAGAACTTTACAGCTCCCTTCTTTCCAGTTTTAGTTTGTTTAAAATTTTGCATTGCTTTTACTTATTTTTTTGCAAAAATACTATTTATTTTGAGAAAATTGGCCGGAATTCCTATAAAATGTAAATCTGGGCTTATTTGAAGAACTGCGAAATAACTCCGATTATAATCAAGATCAATAAAAATGCTGATACAGATAACGGGTTGGCAAAATTTGTCGTCCAGCCGTATCCAAACCTTTTGGGAGGAAATATCCTTTTATCTCCTTTATTGTAATAAAAAAGCCCAAACTTCCAGTGAGAAGGTTCTTTATCTACATTATTCATAATTTTTATTTTAAAATTACTTCGGTAACGGTAACGTTTCAAAATCACCACGTAGCAAAGCCAACTGCAGTTCGTTAGTAAGATCAGATGTCGGTAACGGTAAATCTATTTTGAGTTTCGAGATCTTGCTCATCGTCTGAATTTGTGTAAATAATTCATAAAATCCGTAAGAAACAGCTTTCCCATTTTCGATGATAATGAATAGTTTTTCGCCTAATTTTCTACCGCTTCCCAGCCAGAGCTCGTTTCTTTTTTTGAAATCGATTTTCTTTTTGAGGTTTTCAACAGCACTGAATTCAGCAATAGCATTGATAAACTGCATCGCTTTTGAACCCTGTGTGAAAGATCTGAATTTCAGAATTGGTTTTTCAACTTTGTTCAGTTTATTCTTCTCAACCAAATACTTGTCATTTCTGTGGTATAATCCGAATGGAAGCGGATCTCTCTTCTTGATTCCTTTTGAATTCAAGAGCAGCTTGGCAATAATATCTGTTCCGGTAAGCTCATAATTAATTTGCTCAACCTCATTTTGAATCTCCTCCCATTTTTTAGATTTGGAATTAAAGACCTTCTTCGAAAATTTATTAATATCCTGCACATGATCTGAAAAAATGATTTTCCCACCTTCATTTTGAAAGTAAACAAATCCTTTTTCGTTAGGAAGATCCTGAGTCAGCTGCTTGATTTTATTGATATACGTTTTAGCATTCGTCTCTTCATGCTGCTTCTGAATGATTTCATTCTCAGTATCTTTCGAAACTAAAAGCTTAAATAATTCCAACGTTGCTCTTGCATCACCTTCTGCTCTGTGGTGATTAGTCAGGGGAATACCAAGAGATTTTACCAGTTTTCCAAGCGAATAGCTGACTTCATCCGGAATCAGTTTTTTGGCCAACGGAATGGTATCTAACGTATTGATTTTAAAATCATATCCCAGCCTCTGAAAAGACTGGCGGAGCATCCTGTAATCAAAATCGATATTATGACCTACCAAGGTTGTATTTTCGGTAATTTCAACAATTCTCCGGGCGATTTCATGAAATTTCGGAGCCGTTTTAACCATTTTCGGAGTAATACTGGTCAGTTTCTGAACAAAAGGAGTAATATCACTTTCCGGATTCACCAACGAAATAAACTGATCTACAATCTTCTGTCCATCATACCTATAAACAGCAATATCTATAATGCATTCTTTCCTGTAACCTGCACCATTACTCTCTATGTCAATAATTGAATACATTTAAATTTTATACAACTTTCTTTTAAGATTATTATTAAGCCCTAAACTTTATCATAAAACAACAGAATTTGTGCCATTTTAATCAAATTTAAGATACTGAAATCCCGCTAAAATACTAAAATTTATTAATTTCTTATCTTCTTCTCCCTCCTAATCCGAGCATTCCCAAGATCGCTTTAGCACCTTCTCTCAGCAAAGTATTCGTAAAAGTTCTTCCCTGCCTGCTGTTAAGAACCTGTTCAAACATTCCCGGCTCTTCTTTTACCGGTTTTGTTTTCTGAGTCGGAGCCACATTTTGTGCTGCCTGTTCCATTCTAGTTACCAATATTTCATAAGCTGATTCACTGTTGATTGCATTTTGATATTTCGCAACTAAAGCCGAATTATTGGTCAGCTCAGAAATTTCCGCGTCGTCCAGGACATCCATTCTTGATTCCGGAGAAATTAAATAGGTATGAACCAAAGGCGTAGGAATTCCTTTTTCATCCAAAGCTGTGACAAAAGCTTCTCCAATTCCTAAATTTTGAATCAGTGTGGCAGCGTCATAAAATTCCGTTGTCGGATAATTTTCCACCGCTTTTGAAATTTCCTTTTTATCTTTGGCCGTAAAGCCTCTTAATGCGTGCTGGATTTTTAATCCTAACTGAGAAAGAACCGATTCAGGAACGTCTCCAGGGATCTGGGTAATAAAATAAATCCCGACTCCTTTGGAACGAATCAGCTTCACCATAGTTTCAATTTGTGAAACCAATGCTTTTGAAGATTCATCAAAAATCAGATGGGCTTCATCTATGAAAAGAACCAGTTTTGGTTTTCCGCTGTCTCCTTCTTCAGGAAAAGTCATATAGATTTCCGCAAATAACGAAAGCATAAAAGTGGAAAACAGTTGTGGCTTACTTTGAATATCGGCAACTCTCAAGATATTGACAACTCCTTTTCCGTCTCTGGTTTGCAATAAATCATGAACATCAAAGCTCAGCTCTCCAAAAAAGCTCGAAGCGCCCTGCTGCTCCAAAGCAACAATAGATCTTAAAATAGCCCCTAAAGAAGCCGAAGCAATTGAGCCGTAATTAGCCGCCAGTTCCGCTTTCCCCTGCGCATTATCCGTTACATATTGCAGGACTTTTTTTAAATCATTAAGATCAATTAAAGGCAATCCTTTATCATCACAATACTTGAATACTATTGCCATGATACTCTGCTGCGTCTCATTCAGCTCCAGGATTTTACTCAATAAAACGGGACCAAATTCTGTAACCGTAGCTCTTAATTTCACTCCTCTCTCTCCTGAAATCGTCATTAACTCCACCGGAAAAGCCTGTGGGTTGTAAGGAAGCTGGGTTTTTGCATACCTTTCCTGAATGGCGGGATTTTCCGTTCCCGCTTCTGCAATTCCTGAAAAATCTCCTTTAATATCCAATACTAAAGATGGAATTCCCTGGTGAGAAAGCTGTTCTGCAAAAACCTGCAATGTCTTGGTTTTTCCCGTTCCCGTTGCTCCCGCAATAAGTCCGTGACGGTTGATTGTTTTCAGAGGAATGGTAACATTTACTTCAGGAACCACTTCTCCGTCAAGCATTCCTTTTCCTAATATAATATGTTCTCCTTTTGGAGTATATCTTGCATTTTGTTCTTCAATAAATTGTGCTTTGTCTGCCATTTGATTTTTTTATCTTATAAATATAAAATTTTTTAGAAAACATTTCAGCATTGAATTTAATCATGATTAATTTCAGCTGATACAATTCAGAAAACCCTTATTTTAGTGATAAAAAACTGATTTATTGCAATTTAAAAGGGAAGCAAACTAAAAACACATAACTTTATAGATTTATTCTATCGGTATAGATTCTTTATTTTTGATAAGTATTAAAAAAATAAACGCGATTTTTGTACTTAAATAAACATTAAAGCTTTTACAATCAGATAATGAAAGTTGAACAAATATACACAGGATGTCTTGCTCAGGGAGCATATTACATCGTATCCGAAAATGAAGCGGCAATTATTGATCCTTTAAGAGAGATAAAGCCCTATCTTGATCGTTTGGAAAAAGACGGGGTAACCTTAAAATATATTTTTGAAACCCACTTCCACGCAGATTTTGTCTCGGGGCATTTGGATTTGAGCAAAAACACAGGAGCTTCCATTGTGTATGGACCTACTGCACAGCCACAGTTTGAAACAATCGTTGCTGAAGACAACCAGATTTTTGAAATCGGAAAAGTAAAGATAAAAGCTTTACACACTCCCGGTCATACCATGGAAAGTACCACTTACCTTTTGATTGACGAAAATGGTGTAGAAACGGCAATTTTCACAGGAGACACTTTGTTTTTAGGAGATGTGGGAAGACCGGATCTTGCTCAGAAAGCGGGAAGTGTTACCCAAGAGGATCTTGCAGGCATCTTATATGACAGCCTTCAGACGAAAATTATGCCTTTGGATGATAACATTACCGTTTATCCGGCTCATGGAGCAGGTTCTGCCTGCGGAAAAAACATGCAGAAAGAGACTGTTGATATTCTGGGTAATCAAAAAAGAACCAATTATGCTCTTAATCAACCGGATAAGGAATCGTTCATCAGAGAAGTATTAGACGGATTGACAGCTCCACCCAAATATTTCGGAATGAATGTTGCCATGAACAAAGGCGGCTATGAGAGTTTTGAAACCGTGATGGATAAAGGATTAACCCCGATTTTCGTTGAAGACTTTGAAGCTTTTGCAGAAGAAACCGGAGCTTTAATCTTAGATACGAGAGGTGCTGCAGATTTCCACAAAGGGTTTATTCCCAATTCTATAAACATTGGCTTAAAAGGTGATTTTGCTCCTTGGGTAGGAACTTTGATCGTTGATGTAAAACATCCGATATTATTAGTTTGCCAAGAAGGAACGGAAGAGGAAGCTATTACCAGATTAAGCCGTGTTGGATTTGACCATGTTGTGGGATATTTAAAAGGAGGCTTTGAAGCATGGAAAAATGCAGGAAAAGAGACTGACGAAGTAAAAAGAATTTCGCCTTCTGAGTTTGCAGAAGTGTTCAACGAAGATTCTAAAGTAATTGATGTAAGAAAACTGACAGAATATTCTGCTGAACATATTGGCAACGCTTACAACAAACCATTGGACACAATCAGCGATTGGATTACATCTATTGACGATTCTGAACATTTCTTCCTTCATTGTGCGGGAGGCTACAGAAGCATGATTGCCGCAAGCATTCTTAATTCACACGGAATCAGAAATTTCACTGAAATCGAAGGAGGATTCAACGGAATCAAAAAAACAGAAAAATTCCCAACTTCAGATTTCGTTTGCCAGTCAAAAACGATATAATTTTGGAATTATTTTTGCAATAGATTTAACTACATAACAAATTCGTAACACTTTAGTTTATTGAACAATAAGTATTAAAAACACAAAGTTTAGATTGTATTATTCAATTATTCTTTTAAGTGATTTTAAAATTTACATCTGATAAACTAAGGTGTTTTTTAATAAAAACTCAAAAATGTCACAAAAATTTCAAGAAATCATAGATTCCGAAAGACCTGTCCTGATTGACTTTTTTGCAACCTGGTGCCAACCTTGCAAGGTACAGTCTTCGGTTTTAAATACAGTAAAAGAGAATGTAGGTGAAGGAGCAAGAATCATCAAGGTAGATGTAGATCAATATCCTGCTATTGCAGCCCAATATGGTGTTCGCGGTGTTCCGACTTTAGCGATCTTTAAAAAAGGAGAAATGCTTTGGAAAGAAAGCGGCGTGCATGACGTTAACACCTTAACGCAACTTTTAAAACAATATGCTTAAGATTAAGGCTAAGGTTGAGAAATCTTAGCCTTAATTTTATAATTCTATTGAAAAAGAATCCCGGTCATTTAAAAACTGAAAATGATTTCTGAAGTCTTTCAATTCCTCCATATTTAATTCTGCGGAAACAATATTTCCCTGTTTTTGAGTAATTTCTTTTCCGTCTGCAAAAAAACAATGTGAGCTTTCCTGATACAGCAGATTATTGCCGTCTGTTCCGATTCGGTTTAGTCCAAAGACAAAAGATAAATTTTCAATGGCTCTTGCTTTCAGTAAATGTTCCCAGGCTCCTACTCTTTTTTCAGGCCAGTTGGCAACATATAAAATGGCATCATAATCATTATTATTTCTTGCAAAAACAGGAAAACGAAGATCATAACAAACCTGCAACAAAATCCTGAAACCTTTGTAGTTCACAATTACCCGCTCTTTTCCGGGAGTATACACTTTATCTTCCCCTGAAAAAGAAAATAAATGCCTTTTATCATAGAAGTCAACCTGAGAATTTGGCTGTACAAAATACATCCTGTTGTAAAATTTCCCACCATCTTCCACAGGAGCGCTCCCACAAAAAGCTGCATTTTTTTCTTCAGACATTTTCTTTAAAAATTCTAAAGACTCCTGATTTCGGTCTGAAACTTCAGATGCATCCATACAAAATCCCGACGAAAACATTTCCGGAAGTAGAAATAAATCTACTTCCTGATCTTGCAATTCTCTTTCTATAAGCTCAAAATTTGCTGTTTTATTTTTCCAGATGATATCTAAATTCAGTCCTGTGATCTTCATAAACTTTGTTAAAAAACTTCACTAAAAATACGATTTTCCAATGATTTCGGTTCTATTTTTGATACGGATTGTTTTTAATAATACTATAAAATTGTAAAATTTATGAAGAAATTGGTTTTTATGTTGGCGTTGGTTTTTGCAGGAGCAACAGCCAACGCACAGGCATGGACAGGAAAGGGAGATCAGAAAATCAACGCAGGATTAAGCGCTTGGGGATATGGAACAGGAATTACCGGGACTTATGATTACGGTTTAAATAATTTAATCTCGATAGGAGCCGGCCTGAATGGTTATTTTGATAATTATAAGGATAATGACAGCGATAATAATGTTTTTATCTTCGGAAGACTGAATTTCCATTTAAAAGAGGCTTTACAGTTGCCTGAGAAATTAGATATCTATCCAGGTGTTGATGTCGGAGTTCTAGGGAAAGATTTCGGAATCGGGGCTCACATCGGCGCAAGATACTTTTTCACTGAAAGAATCGGAGTTTTTGCAGAAGTCGGAAACAATGGCAGCCTTGGAGTTTCAATTAATCTGTAAGAAATCATCTTATTATATGACAAAGCTTCTCGTTTCGGGGAGCTTTTTTATTTGGCATAGTTTTGATAATTGTTACCTTTGCAAATTAAACATAAAAAGCATTAATGGAAATAGCAATCAAACTGTTTCAATTTATATTGAGCATTTCTATCTTGGTAATCCTTCACGAACTTGGGCATTTCTTACCTGCAAAATGGTTTAAGACCAAAGTTGAAAAATTCTATCTATTCTTCGATCCGTGGTTCTCTATCGTTAAGAAAAAAATTGGTGAAACCGAATATGGTATCGGCTGGCTTCCTTTCGGAGGATATGTAAAAATTGCCGGAATGGTAGACGAAAGCATGGATACCGAGCAACTGAAGCAACCTGCACAGCCTTGGGAATTCAGGGCAAAACCAGCTTGGCAAAGATTGATTATTATGTTGGGCGGGGTTACAGTGAACTTCTTCTTAGCCTGGGTTATTTACGGATGTCTGTCTTTCTTCAACGGGGAAACGACTTTCGACACAACGAAGGTTGATACTCCAATGCATTATACCAACGTAGCAAAAGCAATGGGCTTCAAGGATGGTGATAAGATCTTAAAAGTAGACGGAAAAACTCAGAATAATTTAGATAAACTATCTCTGGATATTTTATTAAGTGACCAGGTTACTGTTTTAAGAAACGGCAAAGAAACCACTTTTAACACTAATGACGACGGAAAAGCTCTTGCTTTTAAAGATGAAAACCCTAAAGGATTCCTTACGCCAAGATATGCCGCAGTAATTGACACGATTATTAATCCTAAAACAGCAGAAGCAGGTTTAAAAGTTGGCGACCAGGTAGTTTCTGCAAACGGACAAAAAATCAATTATTATGATGAATTTCAGGCTGCAGTTGGAAAAAGCGCAGGAAAGCCAATTAATATCGAAGTGCTAAGAAACGGAAGTGTTCAACCTTTAAGTATTCCTGTTTCAAAAGAAGGAACAATCGGTATTGCCTCTTATAAGCAATTGGAAAAATATGCAAGTACTCAACACTTCACATTTGGACAATCCATCGGAAGAGGTTTTACAAGAAGTATTGAGAGTTTGACTTATCAGGTTAAACAATTCAAATTAATCTTCAACAAAAAAGTACAGGGGTATAAAAAAGTAGGAGGACCTCTTGCTATCATTAAAAATATGCCGGTAGACCAATCGAAAGACGGAAGCATCTCTATCAACTGGACTGCTTTCTGGAGTTTTACGGCAATGTTCTCCGTTTGGTTGGCATTTTTGAACTTAATCCCAATTCCAGGATTGGATGGTGGACACGTTATTTTCACATTATATGAAATGATTGTTGGAAAACCTGTTCCTCAAAAAGTATTGGAAAATGCACAGATGGTAGGTGTTATCTTCCTGTTAGGATTGATGTTACTGATTTTCGGAAGCGATATTTTCAAAGCACTAACCGGAAACTTATAATATTTTTAAAAATTTTTAATAAAAATATTTGTAGGGTATAAATATTCGTCCTATATTTGCACCACTTAAAACAAAGGACATTCCTCCTTAGCTCAGTTGGTTAGAGCATCTGACTGTTAATCAGAGGGTCGCTGGTTCGAGCCCAGCAGGAGGAGCCAAAAAGACTTACATTTCTGTAAGTCTTTTTTTATGTCTCTTTTTTAAATCCTTATGGTAACTTAATTTATTGAAAAATAATCAAATAGCCTTTAAAACCCCATGAGCAAAGGAATTTTTTCAATATTTTTAAAATAAAAATTTGTGTAATCGTAATATTCATATTATATTTGCACCACTAAAACAAAGGAACATTCCTCCTTAGCTCAGTTGGTTAGAGCATCTGACTGTTAATCAGAGGGTCGCTGGTTCGAGCCCAGCAGGAGGAGCAAAAAGACTTACAGAAATGTAAGTCTTTTTTATTTTCACTGCAAAAACATTCATCACATATTCTGGAAAGAAATTAACTATTTTACATAACCTTCATTACTCCCTCCATCTCCTTAATTCGTTTTTATACTTCTGAATATTTTATATTGAGTATCTACAACTGACTGATTAAATCCGTGCGCCGCTTTAGGCAATAAGAAGTATTCTTTTTTAGGAGCCTTCAGAGCATCGAAATACTTTTTGGACATTTCTTTAGGAGTCAGGATATCTTCTTCACCCTGAATAAGGTAAACAGGAATTTTAAAATTTAAATTATCCTTCATCATGTCGATAGAAACTCCCATCGATTGTACGCCCAATTTCTGATCACCAACAAAATTGACAAACGAGTAATCGTCACCGTCTTCTCTATTTTTATTATCCTTTTCATTGTTATATTCCGGAGCCAGAGCAAACCAATTTTGCGGAGCGGGAGTAGAATTTGCCTTTTCATATTTTTTGATTACCCTATAAAGCATTCCTGTATTTTTTGCACTGGAATAAGGAGGCTTACCAATTGTGTTTAATATTTGTAAGGCGTCACTATCCTTTCTGTTCTCTGCCATTTTGTAAAGCTTTGAATATCTTTCTGTACTAAAATTAGGATTTACAATTTGAGAATGCCCCATATACGCGTAAAAAAGCTCAGGAGCTTTGGTGGCTATTTTTACTCCAAGAGCAGATCCCCAAGATGTGCCGGAAAGAATAATTTTTTTCTTTCCAAGGTGTTGTAAAAGATATCGGGAAAGCACAATGCCATCGCTAGTCATTTGCTCCAGAGTGAGCGGATTGTTTTTTAAATATTCCGGTGTCAACTCTTCAGGAGGATTATTGTGTCCGTATGTCCTTCCGGAACCGCGCTGGTCCCATTGAACAATGATAAAATCTTTTTCGAGAGCTTTATACAAAACATCAATATAGGGAGTAATGGGACTACCAGGTCCTCCGTGCAGAAACAGAATAACAGGCTTGGAAGGATTTCCGTTAATGGTTACCCATTGTTCAATACCATTGATAGGAACATATTGCTCTTCATGAATCTGACGAGTAGGAATTGTATTATTTAGATTATCTGTTGTTTGTGCAGAGGTCCAGAATGGAAGCAGGAATGAAAATAGGAAAATAGTTAATTTAATGTTCATAAATGATCAAGGTTAAAGGTTTTAAACAGTTCAAATGTATGGATTTAATTAAAGACAATGTCAGAATTGTTTTAAATTAAGTATTAATAAAACTTGATTGCCAATCAGACACACACATTGATCCGAACCCTGCAAAAAAGATCTACAAAATATAGGTCTTTTATTCCTTCAAAGAAAGCTTCTTCCTTCCACAATATTAATACCGTTATTTTCGTTAACTTTGCAGTTTTATAAACCAACCGCAAAACCTTTTAAACACTTTGCAAAGCAGCACGGTTTTTGATTATGCTAAATGCTTGAAAAACAAATGATGTTAACGAACAATTTTAAATATTATCTCTCTTATTTTTCCATTATTCTTTTCGGCTTTTTACAGGCTCAAAACTCTGCGAGCGGAAGGATTATTGATGAAAAAACCAATGCTCCTGTTACAGGCGTAGCTATATTTATAAACGACAGCAACACTCCTTATACGACTACATCTTCCGGAAACTTCAGTATACAGTCTGACACAATCATCTATAAGCTTAAATTTCAAAAAAAGAATTACGCTGTAGAAAGCATCAACATTAGCCCTGAAAGTTTTCAGGACTTGGTCATCAAGATGTCTGCAGAAAAAGTAAGCAATATTGAAGCGGTAGTGATTCACAATGAACGTCCAAAATTCAAAAATAAAAAAGAAAACCCGGCTTATGCCATCATGCAGAAAGTCTGGGAAAGAAAACGAAACAATGGTTTAGATAAATTTGATACCTACACCTATAAAGAATATGAAAAAATTCAGTTTGATGCCAATAATCTGGACAGCGCATTCATGAAGAGAAAAATCTTCAATAAACTTGAGTTCATTTTCGATTATAAAGATTCTACCGCAAGCGGAAAGATAGGACTTCCCGTTTTCCTGAATGAAGCCATCTATGAAAACTATGGGGAAAACAAACCTTCCAAAAGAACCAAAAGACTTTTAGTTGCCCAAAAAACTTCCGGATTTCAGGACAATCAAATCATTACTTTAACTGCGAAAAACCTGTATCGTGATATTAATATTTATGATAATACCTTAAATTATTTCGACATTGGATTTCCAAGTCCGGCCGGAGAAACAGGTTTCAGCACCTATGATTATAATTTGGTTGACACCATTTCCATTCGCGGAGAAAAAGCTTTTAAAATCCGTTATCAACCCAAAAGAACTGAAGTTTTAGCATTTCAGGGGTATCTCTATATTGATACAGACAGTTATGCCGTTTTAGGGGCAATTTTAAAATCCACACAGAAAATCAATGTCAATTTCATCAATGGAATTTCTACAGAACTAGAATATGACAATCCCGACGAAAACACATTTTTACCCAGAAAATTTGTTACGGAAATCGAAATGACCCCTTTTTCCAAAAAGAAAACCTCTAAAAGCATCATCGCCAAAAGATCTGTTGATTATTCGGAATATCAGTTCAACAAACCTCTCGAAGACAATGTTTTTAAAAGAAAGGAGGAAGAATATGATGATAAATTTGTTGATAAAGATGATGCCTATTGGTTAAAAGCAAGACCTGACTCGTTATCAAAAAGCGAACAGGGAATTTACGACATGCTGGATAAGCTTCAGCAAACCCCGAAATTCAACCGAATTGTAAAGCTGTATGAAACTTTAGGTTCAGGATATTATAATGTTGTCAAAGGAATAGATTTAGGCCCTATTTTCTCTATTTACGGAAAGAATGAAGTGGAAGGCGACCGAATCCGATTGGGAGCAAGAACGTATTTCACCCGAAACGACCCTTGGAGAGTTCAGTTTTACACCGCTTATGGGTTTAAAGACCAGCAGGTGAAATATGGAGCTGAAGCAAGATTCATGTTCAACAGAGTGAACAGATTTACCATTGGAGCAGGAACAAGAAGAGATATTTTACAATTGGGAGTTCAGCTTACCAACGATGATGGAATTATGGCAAGAACCTTCGCCTCTTCGACCCTTTTTGCGAGAGGGGAAAACGCTTCATTAAGCTCTGTAAATCAAACTAATGTTTTCACCGCCATCGAACCCTGGAAAAATTTTCAAATCAGACTGGATGGAACGATGCAGAGCATTAAATCAGCTAATCCTTCAGAATTCAATTTAATGTATTATAAAGACGGAAATCTGAGACAAACAACCAATGATTCGCACATCACGTTAAGCTTAATCGCAAGACCCGGAGCTAAGTTCTCGCAAACCGGTATCGACAGATATGAACACGGAACATTAGCACCAACGATCGTTTTAAAATACACAAGAGGAATAGAAGGCTTATTTGGTTCTGACTTTAACTACAATAAGCTACAATTCATGTTCTACAAGCCTATCCTGATCGGAAGCTGGGGTAAATTATTATTGAATTTTGAAGCCGGAAAAAACTTCGACACCGTTCCTTTGGCTTTACAAAATGTAATTCCGGGAAATCAGTCTTACAGTTTAGCTCAGAATACTTTTGCCCAGCTTAATTACTATGAATTTGTAGCAGACACCTATACAACGCTTCATTTAGAGCATCATTTTAACGGTAAAATCCTTTCTTATATTCCTTTGATCAAGAAATTGAAATTAAGAGAAATTGCATTTATCAGAGGAGCATACGGAACTTTGAGTGATGCATCCAAAGCGATCAATGTGGCTGGATTTAAATATTCAGCACCAAGTGAACATATTTACTACGAATATGGTGTAGGAATTGAAAATATCGGTTTTGGAAATCTTAGGATTTTCAGAGTAGATTTCAACTGGAGAGGGAATTATCTGGATAGACCGGATATCTCAACATTTGGCATTAAAGCAGGCTTCCAGGTAGGATTTTAAAGAAATACACCAATTAATTTAAAAGCAAGAATAATTTTCAAGAAAAGTAAATAATTTCATTTTTTTTATAACAATTTGTTTTAATTCAATGAAAATTCATAAATTAGAACAAATAAAATACTGATTATGAACAAATTACTTTATTCTTTTATGTTTGCTGCTGCTCTTACCAGCGCACAAGTGACCAGCTATCCCTGGACAGAAACCTTTGAAGACTCATCCCCAACATCCTCTCAATGGACCTGTCAGTACATCGCAGGAACCAACACTTCTGTACCCAGCGGTCTTTTCTGGGCGATACAAACCACAACGAGTGTTGGGTATTATGGAACAACCGGGGCTTATCAAGGTTCTAAAATGGCCGTATTTGATACCAGATCACACACAAGAGATGCTATAGCAAGATTCATCGGTCCGGTAATGAACCTATCTTCAGTAGCCAACCCCACTTTAGATTTCTATTACAGAAATATGCTTTGGGGAACCGACCAGAATATCCTGAATATTTATTACCGTACCTCATCTTCCGGATCATGGACACTTATCACCTCCTTCAACAGCAATATCTCTTCATGGACGAATTCCGGGCCTATTGTTCTTCCCAATCCTTCGGCCACGTACCAGATTGCTTTGGAAGGCGTCGCAAAATACGGTTACAGCCTGGATGTTGATAATTTGAAAGTAAGCGCGGGCAACCTGGCAGTTTCTGAAGTAAATAAAAAGCCTTTAGAATTAAAGATCTCACCCAATCCCGCAAGCGATATCTTAAATATTAGCTCAAAAGAAGAGATTACAGACATAAGAATTCATGACATATCCGGAAAGCTTATGAAAATAGAGAATAAATCCTCCAAGAACCAGATTTCCATTCAGCATTTAAAATCCGGTACCTACTTCATAACTGTACAGTATTCCGACGGAACCAATAACACTTCCAAGTTTATAAAAAAATAAAAAAGATTCTGTAAATAAAAAATCCTCAGCAATAATTTGCTGAGGATTTTATTTTTATGAAATGCTTAAAATTATGCGTTTGCTTCTACAGATACAAAAGATCTGTTGTTTGCTTTCTTAGTGAAAACTACTTTACCGTCTACTAAAGCGAACAAAGTATGGTCTTTACCGATCCCTACGTTTGCACCTGGGTGGTGTTGAGTACCTCTTTGTCTAACAATAATATTTCCAGCAATAGCTTCCTGACCTCCGAAAATCTTTACACCTAATCTTTTAGAGTGAGATTCTCTACCGTTTTTGGAACTACCAACTCCTTTCTTATGTGCCATTTTATTTTAAGGTTTTGTGTGGTTTAACAATTATTCTGCGCTAACCTCCTCAGTCTTAGGAGCTTTTTTAGCTTTAGTTTCTTTCTTAGCTCCGTCAAATCCTGTAATACCAGTGATTTTGATCTGAGTTAATGACTGTCTGTGACCATTTTTCACTTTGTAACCTTTTCTTCTTTTCTTTTTGAAAACGATTACTTTATCAGCTTTTACATGATCAAGGATCTCTGCTTCTACAGTGATTCCGCTTACAGCTGGGGCGCCTACAGTGATTGCTCCGTTTACAGTAAGAAGTACTTTATCGAAAGATACTTTACCTCCTTTATCTCCTGCTAAACGGTTCACAAACAATTTTTGGTCTTGCTCAACTTTGTATTGAAGCCCTGCTATTTCTACAATTGCAAACATTGTTTATAAATTTTTAGTTATTTCGAGGTGCAAATATAAGAAATATTTTCTAATCCTCTCAAATTCAACTCAATCTTTTTAAAATATTTTTTTAACTATGTTTTGAATAATTTTTCACAATAAAGTGATAATATTTTTCGTTTAAATTAATAACTTCGTTTACACCAAATATTTAATATATATGAAAAGAATCTTCCACTTCCCAATAGTACTGGGAGCAATTGCTGTATTCTCATTATCAGCATGTAACGACGACACTATGGAAACTCCTGTTCAGCAGGAACAGCAAACAGAAAACTTAAAGATCGACCAACCGAACGAACTGGAAAAAGTTTGTTATTATGTAGATCAATACTGGAGTTCCTCATCTGTTTTATTGACGTCTCTGCAAAACTCTACAGACACCAATTTTATGAATTCTCAGATGACAAAAATTGCAAGTATGTGGGGAAGAAGCAATCCTACTTTAAGATTCGTGAACGATCCTTCGAATTTTAATTCCACTTACAATGCGATTTCTTATTCGACAGGAAAAATCTATTACGGATATGCTATTTATTATGACGCGAAATCGAAAGGCGGGGACATTGTGAATGCAATGATTTTGGCCCATGAATATGGTCATCAATTGCAGTATATATTCGGATTGCCTTCTGTAAGTGAATCTACTGCAAGACCAAACGAACTGGAAGCTGATGGTTTTGCCGGATATTATCTAAGAAGACCCAACGGCTACAATCAAACCAGTTTTGCACAAATTGCAGCGGCTTATGAATTTGCACAAAGCATCGGAGATTATCAAACAACAAGTGCAGGACATCACGGAACGCCGTCACAAAGAAGATCTGCAGTTCGTTTGGGGTTCTTGTTGGGTCAGTATGATCTTTCAGCTTCTGCTTTTGATTATAACTTCTTTTATTATTATCAGGGCGTTTTGAACGGAACTTATAAAATGGCAAAAAATTCTCAATATCCGGAGCTCGATAATTATATGAAGCAATATCTGGAGGAGTTGAAACAAATTCAGAATGGAGAAATTTCTGCGGAAGAATTTAAAAATTTAAAGTAACATCCTTTTTTGAAATATCTTTCTTAAGAGGCAGGAATTGTTCCTGTCTCTTTTTCTTTGTCAAAAAAATTCATAAAGTTTATTTACTTTTGAGCTCAGATTAAATCATCATGAACAGAGACCTTTATATAGATTTCGCAAAAGGATTGGCTACACTTTCCATCATCTTCATTCATACTGCATTTTGGTCCGGTCAGTTTTATATTGCCCCGGAAGTGAGAGTTTTCTCATTGGTTTTTGATGTCGCTTTATTTTATGCTTTAAGTGGAATCACCTCTGGTTCAAACATAGAAAAAACATTTTACAGGCTTTTGAAGTTACAGATCACTTATATGATTTTTGTGACACTGCTTTTCTTTTTAGATTATCTCTTCAAAGTTTTCGGACTTGCTTTTTTCTCTCTCGAATGGCTTCAAAACTTCTATTCCACTTTCGGATCTAAGTATGCTGCAATAGGCATTTCAACACAACCTCAATGGCAGAATCTTGGAAACTGGTACCTTCACCAATACACCAATGCGGATACATTTCCTGTCGTAATGGGAAGTTTCTGGTATCTTAAAGTTTATTTTATACTAAGCGTATTCGGTGTATTAATTTTAAAATTTTTCCCGAAACACATTAATTGGTTCATTGGAATTTGTATTGCACTGACATTAATTTTCAATATATTTCCGGAATATTATCCTTCAGGACAGGTAGGATATGTGGCTTTTTATATGGCCGTTTTTCTGATTGCTCACCAAATGAAAGGCAAAAAAATCCCAACAAAATGGATTCCTGTACTGTACGGACTGGTGGCCTTAGCTTTAGCTTGGATGTTTTCCCATTATGGAAAGGACGTTTTCTATAAGATCAATAAAAATAAATTCCCTCCTACAATTATTTATATTATCTGGACTTTATTTTCTCTTATCACCTTATTTGTTTTTTACAACAGACTTAAAATTTCAAAAGAAAGCTTCGTTACCCATATCGGTAAAAACGCGATCTTCTTTTATTTTGCCCAGGGAATCAGCTCTTCTTTGGTGTATTTCTTAGTCGTTCCCTTAAAAGAAAATATGCCGTGGTGGATTTTAATGGTTCTTATTTACATTGTGAATGTCATTTTAGCATTCATTATTGCAGCCGGATTAAAGAAATTTGATAGTTTCGGATGGAAAATCCTGGAGTTTTTAAGAAAGAAAACCGCATCCACGTCTGCATAAAAACCAATTTGAAATAAAATAATATTCTTATTACAAATTATTTTAATTTTACAAAAATTTTTTAAGTCATGTTTAAGCTGAAACTTCCTACCGATCCAAGGTGGGCAAATATTGCAGAAGGAAACCTTCAGGAAATTTTAACCGATCATGCTTGGTGTGAGCAAAAAGCAGCTACCAACGCTATCGGGCTTATTACCATGCTTCCGGAATATCCGGAAATTGTAACAGAACTTCTGGCCATTGCACAGGAAGAGTTGGACCATTTTAATCAGGTTCATGAAATTATAAAAAAACGGGGCTATACTTTCGGACGTACCAGAAAAGATGATTATGTGAATGAACTTGTCAATTTCATTCAGAAAGGAGGCAACAGAGACGATTTGATCGTTGATAAAATGCTTTTCGCAGCCATGATAGAAGCAAGGAGCTGTGAAAGATTTAAAGTTTTAACAGAAAACATCAAAGACGAAGAATTAAAAACGTTCTATAGAGACCTAATGATTTCGGAAGCTAACCATTATACCACATTTATCGGGTTTGCAAGACAGCTTGGCGATCCTGAAAAAGTAAATCAACGTTGGGAAGAATGGCTGGAATATGAAGCCAAAATCATCCAGTCGTACGGAAACAAAGAAAGCATCCACGGATAAAGAATAAATTTTGAAAAAACCGACTTTTGAAAGCATTATGAGTTATTTTCTGAAGAATTTTTTTCAGGGATTGCTTATTATTGGTCCCATCGGTCTTACGGTTTTTGTCATCTGGTATATTGTCACTTCCATAGATAATATAATCCCGTCGATTTCTAAAGAAGCTCCGGGAATCGTTTTCATCTCTATATTGCTGGGTACCGCATTACTAGGCTATCTGGGAAACAAATTTGTAGTAGGAAGATTTTTTGTTGATGCTATAGATCGGCTTTTAGAAAAAACTCCGGGTATAAAGCATATTTATTCTCCCACAAAAGATGTGATGTCTTCATTTGTGGGAGATACTAAGAAATTTAACGATCCTGTTTGGGTAAAAACCAACGAAAATCCTGAAATATGGAGAATCGGTTTTTTAACCCAGAAAGAAATGTCAGACGTGGATAAACACAATTATGTTGCTGTTTACCTTCCTCATTCTTATGCCATCTCCGGCTGGGTAATCGTAACTGAAGAAAAAAATATCAAACCTGTAGTAGGGATGACTGCTGCTTCTGCAATGAAATTTGCGGTAAGTGGCGGTGTTGCAGGATTCCATTCCGATGATAACATCTTCAAGGCACCGGAATAATCTCTACTAAATAATATTATTCGCTTCTTTTGATATCACTTTTCAATTAAAGAAACATTTCATAAATCGATTAAAAAGGAATAAGCTGTTGGATTTAATTATTGACCACAGTGTATAGAGTTTTATCGATTCTGACAAATAAAAAAACAAAACTAACAATACGACTTAAATTAAAAGGATGAGCAAAGTTGCAATCATAGGAGCCGGAGTTTCCGGATTGAGTATGGCCAATTATTTAGAAAAAAATAATATCGACTACCATATCTATGAAAGAAGAACCCCAAATGATCTTAAAGGCCACGGATTTATTCTTCCGAAAGAAGGAATAGAGCACCTTTCAAGCATTATTAATATTGACGATCTCTATACAAAAGGAAGTTTTTTAAAAAAATATCTTCATTACAGCCAAAGCGGAGAAATTATTTCCGAAAAAGATCTTGATGATGTATTTGTGGTTTCCAGAAGCGCATTGATCGAAATCTTGGCTAAAGGAATTCCCGCAGAAAAGATTTCTTACGAAACGACAGTTGCCCTGAACGGATTTTCCAACGGAAAAGCAGATATTACGCTTGATGAAATAGCTCCATTAGAAGCTGATATTGTAATCGCGTCGGACGGATCAAGAAGCAGAATCAGAAGAACAATTTTTCAGCACGAAACGATGAAGGCTGTTCTTGAAAATGAAGTTGTAAACATTATTGAAAACGAAGAACTAGCCAGCCAGATCGAAAGCAACTTTCTGAAGTTCCACCATGAAAACGGAGGACTTACTTTTGGAGTTTTAAAGCTTTCTTCATCAAAAATTCTTTGGTATTGCCAGTTCGATATCAGCAAGTTTTTCATCAATGAAGATTATACTCCGGATTGCATTAAGCAATTCATGCAGGATCATTTCGGAGACTGGAATCCTCTTATTTCCTCAATTATTGAAGGCTCGAGCTATGAAAATGCTCACATCTGGAGAGTCTACGAATTGGAAGAACTGAATCCTTTCTATCACAAAAACGTAGTTTTCATTGGTGACTCCGCACATCCGCTTATTCCTTTTACAAGCCAGGGAGTAACTTCTGCTTTGAAGGACTCGTTCACATTGACTCAGCTTTTACTGGAAGAAAAGGATCTTGAGGAAACCTTCAAAAAGTATGAAGAGGAAAGAAAGCCGGAAATTGAGATCCATATCAAAAACGGAAGAGCATTATTGAATCAGTTTCTTTTGCCATTAAGCGAACAACCTAAAAACACTTTACCAATCTCTTACAAATAAAACATGTTTACAAATAACGATATTAATTTTGAGGCTCTGAAAAGGAAAGCCTACAACGGAAGATGGGCAACACTGGAAGACGGGATCATTCCTCTTACCGCAGCTGATCCGGATTTCAGAATGTCAAAGGAAATTGAGAACGGCATTATTGAATACATCAAAGACGGCTACCTTAGTTACGGCCCTTTTTCAGGAATTCCTGAGTTTAAAAAAAGCGTTGCAGAACATTTTAACAGCGGGAAAAACGGAAGCTTTACTCCTGAAAATGTTTTAGCGGTAAACAGTGCTGCAATGGGCATGTTCATGGTAGCCAAATATGTTCTGAATCCGGGAGATGAAGCGATTATTTTTGATCCAGTTGATTTCCTGTTCAAAAAAACAGTAGATGCTGTTGGCGGAAACATCAAATTATGCGCAGTCGACTCCAAAACAGGAGACATCGATTTTGAAATGCTGGTTTCTTTAATTGGTCCGAAAACCAAACTTATCAGCATTTGCAACCCACACAATCCTGTCGGAAGAGTATATTCCAAAGAAGTTTTAAAGAAAATTTCAGAAATTGCCGCGGCTCATGATCTGTGGGTAATGAGTGACGAAATCTGGAGTGATATCGTGTATGACAAAAGAGAGTTTAATACCTATTCTTCTGTTTCTGAAGAAGCAAAAAAGAAAAGCTTTACGGTTTTCGGATTTTCAAAATCTTTCGGAATTGCAGGATTAAGAATCGGAGCGGTTTTATGTAACGACCAGGATCTTTTGGATGATTTTACTGAAAAATCAAATTTTAATTCTACTATTGAAGGGGTTTCTACCCTGTCACAGATTGCAGCCAGTGTAGCCATTGATAAAGCGAAACCCTGGTTTAATGATTTTCTGACACACTTACAGCACAACAGAGATCTTGCGCACAGTATGCTAAGCAGTTCAGGAATTTTAACGCCTAATTTTCCGGAAGCAACATTCGTAATTTTCCCTAAGATTGAAAATGGAATATCGAGTGAGGCATTTACACAGCATGTTTTACAGCAAGGGAAAGTGGCAATTGTTCCCGGCTCGGAAAGATGGTTCGGGAAAGGAGCGGAAGGACATGTCAGAATCTGCTTCTCAACGTCTCAGGAAATTCTTACGGAAGGATTGAATAGAATAATTAATAGTTTCTAAATATATTTTCCCACGGATCTCACAAATTGCACAGATTCAAAAGCCTGTGTAATTCATGAAATCTGTGGGAATTTTTATCACTATTTTTTCGAGATTTTATATAATTTTCCACTGTCGGTTACCGCATATAGATTTCCATCCATTCCGTTCAGCACATCCCGGAATCTTTCTTTTTGATCTAGAAGCAATCGCTCTTCACCAATGACTTTATTATTTTTCATTACAATTCTGTTGATATGTTCTCCACTCAGACAACCGATGAATAAATTATTTTTCCATTCGTCAATATTCCCTGTATAGAAAGTAACTCCACTGGGTGAAACTACAGGATCCCAATAATAAACAGGTTGTTCTGTTCCTGCCTTCTGCGTTGTTCCACCATTTATCTTTTCCCCTGAATATTCAATTCCATAGGTGACATCGCCCCAACCGTAATTTTTTCCGGGTTGAATTAAATTAATTTCGTCTCCTCCTCTCGGTCCCATTTCCACATCCCAAAGATTTCCATTGGGATCTATCGCCAAACCTTGTGGGTTTCTGATTCCATAAGCATAGATTTCAGGCTTATATCCATCTTTTCCTATGAAAGGGTTTCCCGGTGCAGGTTTTCCTTCCTTAGTTATTTTTAATATTTTACCTAAATAATTATCCGTTTTTTGAGCATACACTCTCGTTTGTTTATCTGAGCGTTCCCCTGTACTTACAAACAGATTTCCGTCTTTGTCGAAAACCAATCTGCTTCCATAATGTTTATCCCCGTCATAAGAAGGTTCTGCCCTAAAAATCACCTGTATTCCTGAAATAGTTTTCAAATCCTGAGATAAGACACCTTTAGCAACAGACGTTAAATTCCCTTTACCAAATGGCTCAGAAAAACTAAAATAGATAATATTGTTGGATTTGAAATCCGGATCAAGAGCTACATCCAACATTCCGCCTTGTCCTTTTGAATCGACTTTTGGAAAACCTTCAATTTTTGAAATTTGTTTTCCGTCTGTAGAAACCACATTCATATACCCTGATTTTTCAGTAATCAGGAATCTTCCGTCCGGTAAATTGATAATTCCCCACGGTCTACCTAAACTTTTAGTTAAAACCTCGAATTTATATGGCGTTTTAGTTTTTACAGCTTTTATTCTTGTCTGCCCAACGAAAGCAGGCTTGTAAGAAGTGTTAGGCTCAAGGGTTTCAGCACTTCCATCAGAATGTGTTTGCTGGGCTGTCGTCTTTTTACATGAGGAGAAAAAAATGACAACACAAAGGATTCCTGAAAGATAATTGTAGATTTTCATAATTGATATTTAAGAGGTTATAACGATGAGTGGAAAAATAATGCCATAAAAAATTTGCATAATTAATTTTTTATTCTACATTTGTAGAAAAAAATATCAAAACGTAGAATATGAAAGAGATAAAACTTACAGGTTCCGAAAAAATACTCATGGAGATCTTATGGGAAAAAGAAAAGGTTTTTATGAAAGATATTTTAGAATCTTATCCTGAACCTAAGCCGGCCGCCACAACAGTTGCCACATTACTGAAACGAATGCAGAATAAAGATTTGGTTGGCTTTACTCTTTATGGTAATTCACGTGAATATTATCCTAAAGTGGCAAAAGGGGAATATTTTAAAGAAGAAATGACCTCCATGATCGACCGTTTTTTCAACAGCTCGGTTGCACAGTTTGCTTCGTTCTTTACCTCTAATTCAAAACTGACACAAAAAGAACTTAAAGAGCTTCGTGACATTATAGATCAACAGATAAAAGAATAAAAAATGGAAACTATTGTTTTAAAAATCATTATCTGTTCAGGAATTCTGCTAGGATGTTATCATCTGTTTCTGGCCAAGGAAAAAACGTTTGTTTTCAACCGGTTTTTCCTGATTTTTGCTCTGGTATTTTCTTACGTAGTCCCTTTTATGACTATAAAAACCCAACAAAAGGCACCTGCAGAAAAAATACTTTTTGAGGATGAAAACATCCTGCAAACGGTTTCTTATACACCAATTACCGTCTCAGAACAATCATTTGATTATACCTCCTTAATTCTCCCGGTTTATCTTTTGATATCAGGAATTTTACTTTGTAAGCTTCTGTTTTCAATTTATAAAATCAAAAGTCTTAAAGGAAGCAAAATCATCTATAGAAACAGAGTAATCAAAGTACTTGAAAACAATATGCCTCCCTTTAGTTTTATGAATACCATTTATATTTCTAAGGACTATTTTAAAGATGGCAAAATTGAAAACAGTATTTTTCTTCATGAAGAAATCCATGTAAAGCAAAAGCATACTGCAGATGTTTTATTTACAGAGATCCTTAAAATCTTACTGTGGTTTAATCCATTTGTTTATTTCTATAAAAGGGCAATGGTTACCAATCACGAATTTATTGCGGATGAACAGGTAATTTATAAAAATAAAAATATCAAAACTTATCAGGAGCTTATCCTAAAAGAAATTCTTAAACAACAGGATTTGAATCTGATTCACCAATTCAATTTTAACAACACCAAAAAACGATTTATTATGATGACAAGTAAAAATTCAAAATTTGCGAAAGCAAAAAAGTACCTCACAATTCCAAGTTTTATAGCATTGGCAGTAATTTTTGCCGATAAAGCTTATGCGAAAGAAAATCCGGAAAACTTAATTCAAGAAAAAAACAGTATAATTTCTGAAATTACATCGAATGACCCTTATACGAATTTTAATAAGATATTAGAAAAATATGCTCATCTTCTGAACAAGAAAGAATATGCAAAGTTTGAAAGGACCATTAGTACATCGGATAGAGAAAAACTATATGAATTTTATAGTGAATTGACAACCGAACAAAAAAAAGAAACCTTTATCTTTTTCATTAATCCTGGGAAGTTTGAAAAAAATATTCCGTCATCAGAAAACCTACAAGAATATATGAACTCCAGCAAGTATGGATTGTGGATTGACGGAAAGAAAACGAACAATCAGGATTTAAAAAATTATAGCTCAAATGATTTCTCCCATCAATTCGTTAGTAAAAGATATCCCAACGCTATCAGTAAAAAAAATCCACAGCCTTACCAGGTTAACTTAATGACCAATGAATATTTTAGTAAATATTTACAAGAGAAGACTAAAATTATAATGGGATTTAAAGCTAAAAAGGGTAATAAAGACACCATTACCCCTAATACACAAATAACTGCAAAACTTCAGGAAATTAAAAACACAAATGATGATAATACTGTAAAAGATTTAGCAGTTGCACCTCCTACAGCTCCAGCTGAAAATCTCGTTCAGGCAGAATTTCCTGGAGGCAACCATGAACTGAGAAAGCAGTTTGGCAATGCCTTTAACTCTTCAGTTTTCGGAAAAAATGAAAAAGGAAATATGAAAGCGGATATCTATATCTCAATAGATGAAAATGGCAAAACCACAGATATAAAAGCAGAAGGAAACACACCAACCCTCAACAATGAAGCTGTTCGTACGATGAAAGAAGTTGTTAACAATAAAACGTGGAAGCCTGCAACAGAGAATGGGAAACCTGTTCCAACAGCTTTTAAGTTACCGGTTTCATTTAACATACAATAAATAAAATACAAATGACGATTAAGGCCGTTCTGATATTTCAGAACGGTTTTATTTTGTAATTTTGTTAGATGCAATTCAAACTTCAGTCAGAATATCAGCCAACCGGAGATCAGCCCAAAGCGATCGAAAAGCTTACCCATGGAATAGAAATTGGTGAGAAATACCAAACGTTATTGGGGGTAACCGGATCCGGAAAAACGTTTACCATTGCCAATGTCGTGAACAATGTTCAAAGACCTACATTGGTTTTAGCACATAATAAAACACTGGCCGCTCAGCTTTTTATGGAGTTTAAAGAATTTTTCCCTGAAAATGCTGTAGAATATTTTGTAAGTTATTACGACTATTACCAGCCTGAAGCTTATATTGCCAGTTCCGGAACGTATATTGAGAAAGATTTAAGTATTAATGAAGAAGTAGAAAAACTTCGTCTGTCTGCAACCGCTAGTTTACTTTCCGGAAGAAGAGATGTTTTGATTGTTGCTTCGGTTTCCTGTATTTATGGTATCGGAAACCCAAATGAATTTCATAAATCACTTATTTCTCTTGAATTGGGAGAGAAAACAACAAGAACGGCCTTACTTCACTCGTTGGTTAACGCATTATACGCAAGAACCTTAAACGAATTCCAAAGGGGAACATTCCGTGTAAAAGGAGATGTGATTGATGTGTTTCCTGCTTATGCAGATAACGCTATAAGAATTCAGTTTTTTGGTGATGAGATTGAAAAAATCCAGAGCTTTGATCCTGTTTCTGGTAATGTAACCTCAAACTTTGAACAAATTCAGATTTATCCTGCTAATTTATTTGTAACCTCAAAGGAAACATTGAATGGTGCCATTCGTAATATTCAGGATGACCTTGTAAAACAGGTTGACTTTTTTAATTCTGTTGAAAAACCTTTAGAAGCTAAAAGATTACAGGAAAGAACCGAGCTTGATTTAGAAATGATTAAAGAATTAGGGTATTGTTCGGGGATAGAAAATTATTCAAGATATCTGGATGGCAGAGAACCAGGAACAAGACCGTTCTGTCTGATTGACTATTTCCCAAAAGATTTTTTAATGGTGATTGATGAAAGTCACGTTACCATTCCACAGGTTCACGCCATGTATGGAGGAGATAGAAGCAGAAAAGAGTCTTTGGTTGAATATGGTTTCAGGCTTCCTGCTGCAATGGATAACCGACCCTTAAAATTCCAGGAGTTTGAAGGCATGCAAAATCAGGTGATTTATGTTTCTGCGACACCTGCTGATTATGAGCTTGAAAAAACCGGAGGTGAATATATTGAGCAGATTATTCGTCCGACCGGGCTTTTAGACCCTATTATCGAAGTAAGACCTACTTTAAATCAAATTGATGATTTAATGGAGGAAATTCAGAAAAGAGCAGATGCCGATGAAAGGGTTTTAGTGACCACCTTAACCAAGAAAATGGCTGAAGAACTTACCAAATATTTTACAAAATTCGGGATACGAACCAGATATATTCATTCTGATGTAGAAACCTTGGAGCGTATTCAGATCATGCAGGATTTACGTCTTGGTCTTTTTGATGTTTTAATTGGAGTCAATCTATTACGAGAAGGATTGGATTTACCTGAAGTCTCACTGGTTGCCATTCTTGATGCCGACAAAGAAGGGATGTTAAGAAGCCGAAGATCTATGATCCAAACGGTAGGTCGTGCGGCGAGAAATGTCAATGGTAAAGCTATTATGTACGCCGACAAGATTACAAAATCGATGCAGGCAACACTTGATGAAACGGAATATCGTCGTGCCAAACAAATGCAGTATAACGAAGAGCACGGGAAAGTTCCTCAAGCGCTTAATAAAAAAATATCTGAGAATCTGGTTGGACGAAGTAAAGATTTCCCAGACGAAAAATATACTCAGAAAGAAATTCTACAGAAAGTTGCCGAAACCAAAGCTTCTTACACTTCTGAAGATGTAGAAAAAATCATTGCACAGAAACAAAAAGAAATGGAGACTGCAGCGAAAAACCTTGATTTTATAAAGGCTGCTAAGTTGAGAGATGAAATTGCAGCTTTGAGGGATTAAAAATATGCTTTAACTAATGCATAAAAAACAAGAAAAAAGTTTATTACTCCTAATAACATAAGTACACATCCCAAAAATCGCATACGTGAAGGCTTATATAAAAAAAGGAATTTTTGTCTTATCCAGCTTATTGCTTTATCATATTCTTCATAATAGATTTCGTTGGCATTATTATAGTAATTTCTACCTTGAAAAAAGGCTACTAGCCCTGTAATAAGAAAATAAATTGAATCAGCAATCATAATTATTTTTCGGCGGCATCTTCGATGCCGCCGAAACTTATTTTAAAATTTAAATGTTTTCGTTTTAAGCTTCTCGTAATTTACAGCTCCACCTCGAAGAGGAATTAATAAATCCATCAAACCATTCAGTTTAATTTCATAAATTGTTGAAAGCTGCATGCCTAGCTTCCCGTTTGGCATTCCTTTGCGATAAAACCATTCCAGATAACTTACCGGCAGATCGGCTAGAATTGTCCCTTCATATTTCCCGAAAGGCATTTTAACGACACAAATTTCTTTTAATATTTCAGGGTTTATTCCTTCCACTTTATACTATTATATTAATTTTATTATCAGTTTCTTCATCACTATCCGGAAGCTTTAAATCAGGGACGCTTTCTTCTGAAAATTCATTTCTGTAAACCTGAATTAAAAGAAGGGTTAAGGAAATGAGAATCGGTCCAAAAATAAGCCCCATAAAGCCAAACAGATTCATACCCATGATAATTCCGAAAACAGTATTTAAAGGATGAATATTTTCTAATTTTTTTAACAGCGTAAACCGTAATAAATTGTCTGTCAATCCTACAATGACAAGACAATAAATAGCTAATCCGATTCCCTGTCCTGTGTTTCCTTCTGCAATCATAAAAATACAGATCGGAACATATACTATTGCCGCACCTACGACCGGGATCATGGAAGCCGCTGCAGTAAGTGCAAAAAGCAGAACAGGACTGGGTGCTCCAAAAATGAAATATCCTACCAAACCCACTAAACCTTGCCCCATCGCAACAACCGGGATTCCGATAGCGTTTGCAATAATCAATTTTCGCATTTTTTCACCAATCAACGACACATTTGCTCTTTTAAGAGGTGCCGAAGAAGAGATTATTCTTTCAAAAAAGCGGGGCTTTTCCAGCATAAAATAAAGAATAAAATACATCGATATGACTACTGTAAGCGTATTGAAAGTACCGCTCAACGCTTTGGTTGAGAACTGCCCAACGTTACTTTTCAGTTTATCCATGTTTTCTTTGCTTAAAATATCAAATCCAACTTTTGAATAAATATAAGAATGTATTTTTTCCAGAAACACATTAAACTTGTCCATATAAGCCTGTGCATTTCCCAGTTTTTCAATCAAAAGATCAGCTATAAAATAAATAGGCAGGATAAGAATAATCAAACTAGCAAGCATTAATACCAAAGAAGAAAGCCAGGGTTTCCATTTTTTTTCCTCCTGAAGATAGAAATTATATTTCCGGCAAACGACATAAATGGTAATTGCGCCCAGTACGGAAGGAATAAAAAGGGCAAGATTAAAACAAATTAATCCCGCTAAAATTAGAATGATTGCAAGTAGGGAAACTTGCTTTATGGCAACACTGCTGATCTGTTTATCTTTATTCATTATTATTTATTGTATGTTATCTGCCTCGGTTTTCCCAAATAAGCACAGTAAGCGGAATACATTACAGTCGTCATGAATGCTCCCGTTAAAAGCACCCCGATACAACATGCCAAAAGACCGCAAAAGCTTAATATGAGCCCTAAAAGTGACACAACAAAGAACGTTCCGTAATTATCTTTTGCAATATTGTATGCTTTTCCCATTGCATCTATTGCCGAAGCATTTTCAAAAAGTAAAATAGGATAGCCCAACAAGAAGAAAGGGAAGACCAAAAAGAATGGAATACCACACATAGCCAATGCAATTCTTAGCACAACATGCGTAATTAAACTATAAATCAGAATATTTACAAAATTTTGTCTGTAGCCGATAAACAGGTCAGAAAATTCTATAGTCGCTTTATTATTATATTTATTGGTCATGTAAATCAATCCTACATATATCGGAGACAACAGAGCTCCTAAAACTCCTGAAAAAGAATAATACAGGGAAAATCCAGGTGAATAATAATACCTATAATTGGAAATATCACCATCAGAATCTCTGATATTCTCACCAAAACTCCAAAGGTTAAATCCTACAAGAGATTCCAGAATTGAGTCCGCAATCACATAAATGATCATGCTCACAATAGCATATAGAAAGATGCCTTTATACATTTCGAAAGCATGCGAAATAATAGATCCGGTATCCCGATTGGGTACAGAACCTTGCTGGTCAAATTCGTTAAATTCAGACATGGTTAATATTTTATGATTTATCAAATTTAATTTTTTTTGATAAAACAAAGGTTAAGTATCTGAAAATTTAACTTTTATCCGTAAAAACAGCTTTATAAAGTGAATAGATCATTGCATTCCAGAATGGAAACGTAAAAAGTCCTCCGATAAAAAATACAGCAAAACCAATGTATTTGAAAAGGAAAGCAACAATAATGCATACAAAAATTTCAACAAAATAGCTTTTTAGCACTTTAAAATTTAAAGATATGGCTTCAAAACTTCTTCTGTTGTCAAAGAACATAAGCGGTGCCACGAATAGTGTAATACAAACCCATACTGTAGGTAAAATAAATGTACCAAAAACTATCGCATAGACCATAAACCAAAATAATGCATAGGATATATATTTGAAAAAATTGAGCCCGTTATATCCGACAAACAGGTCGGAAAGCTCTAATTTCTCTTTCAAATCTATTTTTTTGAAAATCTGGAAAAGTCCAATATTTAAAGGATACAGGAAAACAAGAGTTCCCAAGAACGCATATCTGAAATATAGAGAATTCTCTGTTGCTCCCAGTTCTGCAGCTTTTTCAATATACGCTTCTGTACTTATTTTAAAAGCATCCATCAATTCCTGTTGCTGGTCCCAAATTCCGTATTTAGAGGCAAAGAAAAAAAGAGACGTAAAAAAAATGGCAAAATAAATGATGGAAAACATCAGCTGAAAAACCAATGTCTTATTCCAATAGAAAAAAGCCTGCTTCAAAATAAAATCAATTCCCGGTTTCTGTGGATATTTGTTCTGCATCAAAAAATTTTTGTGCAAAAGTAAACATCAATAATTACTTTTGTCGAATGTTTTCAATGAATCATCAAAAATTTATGGAAATGGACGAACTTTCTCTTCAGAAGGTTCCTTATTTCTTCATCATCGATTTTCTTGGCGAGAATGTGGAGGTATTTAAAGAAAGTGACATTAAAGAATCAGGTTTACTTATTGATTTTCAAAACTTTTCAAACGTAGAAAAGGTCTCAGAGCTCAATAAAAAAGTGGAATGGATCTCTTTTCCGGAAACTCAGGAAAGCTTTGAAAAAGGATTTAATGAAGTTCAGAAAAATATTCGTTTAGGGAACTCGTATCTTGTTAATTATACCCGAAAAACCAAAATTGAAACGAATTTAACACTTGAAGAAATTTTTTATCATTCAAATGCCAAATACAAGGTTTTTTATAAAGATTTTTTTGTATTTTTTTCTCCTGAAACTTTTGTGAAGATTATTGATGGGAAAATCCTGACTTATCCTATGAAAGGAACAATTGATGCTTCTTTGGATAATGCCGCTGAAATTTTAAAGAACGATAAAAAAGAAAAAGCTGAGCATTACACCGTAGTGGATTTACTAAGAAATGATCTGAGCATGGTAGCTGATGATGTGAAAGTAGATAAGTTTCAATACATTGATTTTATAAAAACACAACAAAAAGATTTATTTGCCATGAGCTCTGAAATTTCAGGATTTATAAAGCCTGAGTTTAATGGAAAGGTAGGCAGTATTATGAAAACACTCCTTCCCGCCGGCTCTATATTAGGCGCTCCCAAACCCAAAACTTTAGAAATCATCCTTAGCGCGGAAGGATATACAAGAGGATATTACACAGGAGTTTGCGGCTGGTTTGATGGAAAAAGCCTTGACAGCTGTGTAATGATACGCTTTATTGAAAAAGAAGGTAATAATCTTTATTTCAAAAGCGGAGGCGGAATAACGCACATGAGTAAATTAGAAGACGAATATCAGGAAATGAAAAACAAAATATATGTCCCAATTCATTGAGAGCATTAAAGTAGAAGATCAGGAAATTTTTCTTCTGGAATTTCATCAAAAGCGCATCAATCATACTTTTTCACATTTTGGAAAAGAAGGCTCTATTGATCTGAAAAAAATATATAACCATCTTGAACATGATGAGGATGGCCTTTTCAAGCTTAGACTCGTGTATGATCTTGATAAAAAAGTGCGTACCCAGATGATTCCTTATGCTATTCCCGAAATAGCCGATTTTCAATTGGTAGAAAACAACAGCTACGATTATTCTTTCAAGTTTGAGGACAGAAAAGAGCTCGACAAGATGAAAATGAAAGCTAAAGCCGAAGAGATTATTATTGTAAAAAACAACCATATTACAGATACCTCTTTCTCTAATCTTCTTTTTTTGAAAGGAAAAGACTGGTTTACTCCTTCTACATACCTCCTGAACGGAGTACAAAGACAAAATTTACTGAAACATAAAAAAATAAAAGAGACAGAGATCACTCTGCAAAATATTAAACAATTCTCACATTTTCAGCTGATTAATGCACTGAATGATTTTGATGATATGTTTGTCTATCCTATCGACAGAATTATCAATCTTCCCGATAATGAAGAATATCTGGATATTTAAATAAAAAGCCTCAGTATTAAAATACTGAGGCTTTTATTTTAGATAATGTTTATTCTTCTTTCATAAATTCAAAATAAGCTTTCAGAACATCTGCACTGTTTTTTCCGTACGTATTGACTTCCAAAATTTTCGGTTGGGTATCTGCTTTGAAAAAATTCTCCATTACTCTGTCAAGGGTAAGCTCATCTTCAACTCTGATATAAGAAAAACCAAAATGCTTGGCTAAATGCTCTGCATTTTTATGGTGTTTTGTAGCAATAAATTCATCTAACGTATTGGGATTAGCATTTCCAGGCCCCGGAATGATTTTAAAGATATTTCCTTCACCGTTATTAAAAATAATCACCCTTACAAATGGAGGAATATATTGATTCCAAAGTCCGTTGATGTCATAGAAGAAGCTCAAATCTCCCGTAATCAGCAAAGTCGGATTCGCATTTTTAATAGCAAAACCCATTGCTGTAGAAGTAGAGCCATCAATTCCACTGGTTCCTCTGTTACAGTAAATTCTATTTTTCCCAAAATCAAACAGCTGTGCATATCTTATTGCCGAACTGTTACTGAAATGGATATTATAATTCTCCGGAATCGTTTGAGAAGCTTTATTAAAGAAATAGAAATCCGAAAAATCGATCTTATTCAGAAACAACTCATGTTTAGCATCCTTTTTATCTCTTAAAACATCCCAAAGATTGTAATAAGGTTTAGGCTCAAGGCTGACAAATTTCAAGAGTTTAGCAAAGAAAACTTCAGGCTTTACTTCAATTTTTTCAGTTAAAGAAAAATAAGTATCCGGCTGCCAAACCTCATCCAGATGCCAATGCTGCTTCGGATGTGCGTTTCTTAAAAATTGCTTTACTTTTTTTGATACCACATTCTGACCTACTGTAATCAACAAATCCGGAGCATAGGTTTTATAATCTTGCTCCGTGAAATTAAAAATATAACGGTCTATATGTTTAAAGAATTTTTCGTGATGCAGATTAGAATTGGCCTCACTCAATACCACTACAGAATGATTTTTGACCAATTGCGTCAGCTGATTTTCCAATTCAGGGCTGTAATCTCTTGTCCCTATCAAAAGCATAATCCGTTGAGAAGTATTCCAGTCTGCAATCAAATTGGATGGAATCTCATATTCTTTATGCTTAATTGTTTTTTCCACTGTAGGAAAAGTAGGAAGCTCAGAAACCAATTCATATAATGGTTCTTCCAAAGGAATATTAATGTGAACCGGACCTTGTTTTTCAAAACAAAGCTCAATTGCCTTTTTAATGGTTTCAAAATTCTGGTCTTCTGCGTTTTCCTTGCTGTCCTCCAAAAGCTGAAAATCGCCATATGAATGCTGATGAAAAATATTGTTCTGTCTTATGGTCTGTCCGTCAAAAAGATCTACAAAATCCGTAGGTCTGTCTGCCGTTAAAATCAACAGAGGAATATTCTGATAAAATGCTTCTGTAATGGCCGGATAATAATTGGCCGCAGCAGATCCGCTTGTACAGGTAATAGCAACCGGCTTTTTCTCACTCTTTGCCATTCCCATTCCTACAAAAGCAGCACTTCTTTCATCTACAATACTGTAACAATGGAAATTATCCATTTCTGAAAAATGAATCGCCAAAGGAGCATTTCTTGATCCCGGAGAGATAACTACGTCTGAAATTCCATATTGTTGAAGAAGGTGTGCGAGTATCTGAATACTTCTTTTAGAAGAATATTTTTTCATACGACAAATTTAATTCATAATTACTTAACTGTAAAATGATTTAGGAGGTGTTTTGGTTTTCATACAATTAAATGTATTAATGCTCAGTATTGGCTAAAAAAACAAAGCGTTTTCGATACCCGATTATTCCATCCGAACCCAACACCTTAAATTTCACAAATATTGATAAGAAAAATACCAAATTTCATATATTTACATAAAAAAATATCACGATGGTGGGATTTTTATTACTTTAAATTCATTATTTACAAGCAAATCAAAAACTAGACTATGAAAAAAGTTTACTATCTCCTGGCAATGTTGGGATCATTTCAATTTCTGCACTCACAAAGCAACCTTTGTGTAACTGATATATCTTTTAAATATTACACATTATCTATATTTACTAATGATGGAAAAATCTATACTTGGGGGCAAAATCCTTATGGACAGGTAGGAAATGGAACAACTCAAACTCAAAATACCCCGTGGCTTCGCCCGACAACACCAAAATTCGTTAATATATATCCCTCCATCAATCATGCGGCTGCAGTAAGTGATGATGGGAAAATATATACCTGGGGCAGAAACGACAGAGGAGCCCTAGGAGACGGTACAATCATAAACAAACTAACCCCAGTACAAGTAGGCTCTAATACAGATTGGGTGAAAGCACAAGCCGGAAACGCCCATACTATTGCACTGAAAAACAACGGAACTCTTTGGGGATGGGGAAATAATTCTGCATGTGAACTTACAAGTGCTGAAGCAGCTCCATATCCTAATAATTTTTATACACAACCCGTACAGCTTAGTCCTGATAACGATTGGATTGACATCGCTTCCGGAGGCGCCAGAACTTTTGCCATCAAAAGCAATGGAACTCTTTGGGGAAAAGGCAGAAATGACAAATTCTCCGTTGGAGCTCCGCTTTTGGCCGATGGAACCTGCGTAGTTAATTTAACCCAAATAGGAACAACGGCAGATTGGAAAAAGGTTTCTTCATCTGTGAATGATTTTACACTTGCGATAAAAACAAACAATACCTTGTGGGGATGGGGTGACAATATTGATGGTGCTGTGGGAAACGGAACTAGCCAACTCGTACAAACCCCAGTGCAAATTGGAAACGATACATGGAAAGACGTAGCAGCGGGCACATCTTATACAATAGGAATAAAAAGTAATGGAACTCTCTGGGGATGGGGAAGAGGCTGCTGGGATACATCTGGAGCAATAGTTGTACCGCCTAATTCGCTTTCTCCTGTACAGGTCGGCACAGAATCTAACTGGGTAAAAGTGGCTGCTGGAGGCTGTGCTAATTACGCCTTAAGAGCAGACAATACCGTTTGGGCTTGGGGAGGTGTTTTTAACAATGGCGTATATACTACTTACACTACTCCTACACTCATTTTTCAATGTGAGTCACTATCTACTTCTGAAAATGATAAAGAATTATCCAATCTTGTATTATACCCGAATCCTACTGTAGATAAAATTTCATGGGCACAAAACATTCCTATTGAAAAAGTTACCATTTACGATATGAGTGCGAGAAAAGTATTATCAGAAAATGTATCCGGAAGCTCTGTGAATGTTTCACATCTCACAAAGGGCACTTATATGATAAAACTTGAAAAGAAAGATAAAACGTTCTATAACTCGAAATTTGTTAAAAAATAAGAATAAAGGAGTTTATTTTTTACTTGCATAACATCGAACTTCCCACTATTTCATTAACATAAATGAAAACATAATGGTATATAAAAAATCTGTAAATTAGCACTTCGTAAATTTCTAAAAATGGATAAAATACCTAGTGTAGACCTGCGTGATTTCCTTTCGGGTGAACCGGAACGCAAACAGAAATTTGTAAATGAAATCGGAAAAGCTTATGAAGAAATCGGATTTGTTGCCTTAAAAGGGCACTTCTTAGATGATAAGCTGGTAAGTGAATTGTATGGAGAAGTTAAAAACTTTTTTGAACTTCCAACGGAAACGAAACAGAAGTATGAAATTCCGGGAATTGGTGGACAAAGAGGGTATGTAGGATTCGGAAAAGAAACCGCAAAGGGTTTCAAAAAAGGGGACTTAAAAGAATTTTGGCATTTCGGACAGTATCTGTCTGATGATTCAAAATACAAAAGTGAGTATCCTGATAATGTAATCGTTGATGAACTGCCAAAATTCAACGAAGTAGGTAAGGAAGCTTATCAAATGCTTGAGAAAACTGGACAGTATGTTTTGAGAGCTTTGGCATTACATCTTGGACTGGATGAGTTTTATTTTGACGACAAAATTGCAGAAGGAAACTCAATTTTAAGACCTATTCATTATCCTCCAATCACAGAAGAGCCGGATGACGCTGTAAGAGCAGCTGCGCATGGAGACATCAACTTAATCACTCTTTTAATGGGAGCCCAGGGAAAAGGCCTTCAGGTTCAAAATCATAAGGGAGAATGGATTGATGCAATTGCAGAACCAAATGAATTGATGATCAATGTTGGAGATATGCTTTCCAGACATACCAACAATAAACTGAAGTCAACCATTCACAGAGTGGTAAACCCGCCAAGAGAATTATGGGGAACTTCAAGATATTCAATTCCTTTCTTTATGCATCCAGTAAGCGGAATGTCGTTAAATGCTCTTGAAAATTGTGTAAACGAAAACAATCCTAAATTGTACGAAGACACTACTGCAGGAGAATTTTTACATGAAAGATTAATTGAATTAGGATTGATCAAAAAATAACAAATAATGAAACGGGTATTTTACCCGTTTTTTTTTTATTTAAATTAAAGTTTTTCTTCTAAAATATTTTTGTATTTTCCAACTCTTACCAATTTTTTTTACAAGCTTTTGGATACATTAATTTTAATTATTGAACAAAATTTAATTACAAAATATCCCACATTTGTTTGAGTTATTAGTTTTTTGATTACCTTTACGTTAGTGTCAAATTTTTAACTAAAACAATATGAAAAATTTAAAGAAATTAAACAAAAGCCAGCTAAAAGCTATTACTGGAGCAGGAGGAATCAAAACACCTACAGAACCTGAATTTTGCATGTATTCATGTCCGGATGGGACAATTGTTTGCGCTGCATGTAGCGACGACTTCAAATGTCCAGATAATTCAATCTAATTGAAATTCAATACGCTTAATAAAAAGAAACCGTTCCTTTGGAGCGGTTTTTCTTTAATGTTTGAATTGTAAGGACTAGCAGATCTGTTTTAACTTTGATAGCCTAATAATTTTCTTATCTGATAGAATATCCTTTCAATAAGTCTTAAATCTTTCGTTACGATTTCAGCATTTCCTCTTAGTTCTTTATCAAATTTTAAAGTCTTATTGTAAGATGTTTTCAGTCCTTTAGAGAGAATAACATCTACATAATAATTCCCTTCTGCATCCGGAATAAGAGAAATATTTTGAACTTTACCTTCAATAATACCAAACTCCTGATAAGGATAATTATCAAGCTTTATTAATACCTTTTCTCCTGCGGTAATTTTTCCTGAATTCACTGTAGGTACAGACATTCTCCCTACCAAAGCTTCCTTTTTATCAGGTAAAATAGAAACAATAGGATCTCCGGTTTTTACAAACTGATTAACACCAAAAAACTGTTGAAAGCTGGCAACACCATTAGTTGAAGAAGTAATAAGATAGGTTTGCTCCCACTGCTTTAATGATTTTCTAAGTTGCTCAAATAATTGCAAGGTCTGAGAAGAATAGTTTATTTTATCTTTTTCGGTATTAATAGCTGTACCGCTTTTTGTCTTGTTTAGATTAGAAATACTTTCCTCCATTTGGGATATGGAAATATTGATATTCTCTAAATTCTGCTGGGCCTGAAGATATTTTATTTTTTCATTTTCCAATTCTACCGCCGCAATAACCCCCTGATTGAAAAGCTTTTGAGACCGTTGATAATTTTTCTTTGTAAGGGTATATTTTAAGGTCTCAAGGTTTTTTTGTTGTTTTAAAGTAGAGATCCTGCTTCTAGATTCTACAATACTTTGATTAGCCGCTAAATTTTCAGGAGCATAAGGCTGAAGTCTGGTAAATAAATTTTCATCCTGAAGTGCTTTTGCAAAATTATTATACTCACCCTGAAGTTCTCCCAATTTGAAATAAGAACTTTCATGCACCGGAAAAGATGATAAATGATTTGAAGCAATGGTATCCACGATCTTTTTAAGCTTTAGGATATCCTCATAATTTGCCGCTGATTGTAAAACCATAAGAATATCACCGGTTTTAACTTTCTGATGATCTCTGATAAATATTTTTTCAATTTTTGAACTGCTTCTCGCTTCAATTTTCTCCGGAGGGTTTTGAGAAGTCACTACAATAGGGGCCGGAACGAATTCAGGATATTTGATGATATAACTCATCATCAATATCATTATTAATATGATGAGAAAAATTGTGTTTCCCCAACGAACCATCCAATGAGGAGGCTGCGTAAGAATATCCTGAACGCTCTCCGAGCGTAGTTCTATATTGTCTAAAACGTCTTTTTCTGGCATCTTTATCATAAGTTAAATCCCCATATACGGGGATTTAACACTATTTAATTTAAATAAATCTTTCTTTTATAGAGATTTAGAGTGTTCCTACACATCTTTGCTCATCGTACATATTTTCCCAAATACAAGATCCCCCCTTCGGGCACCATATTAAATTGCATGGACAAGCATATCCATCATTTTCAGGTATTTGATCTCCAGGAATAATTTGTGCAAAACAATCATCTCCAATTCCTCCTCCCTTGATTGATTTAAGATCTTTTCTTGCGATTTTTTTTAAATTTTTCATAATAATTTTAGTTTAATTTGATTCCTACTCTGTTAGCTTTTCGGATTCCGCTTTTATTTTATGTTTAAATATAAAAATATTTCTTCACTGTTTGATTTATTTTCAAATTTAATTCCCTAATTCCAATTGATTTTTTACAAGTCTGTAATATTCTCCTTTCAAAGCCACCAATTCTGCATGGCTTCCCTCTTCTACTACTTTTCCCTTATCCAATACAATAATTTTATCGGCATGCTTCACAGTAGATAATCTGTGCGCAATAACAACCGCAGTCTTCCCTTTGAAAAACTGTTCAAGGTTTTCCATAATCACCTTTTCGTTATTTGCATCCAACGCACTTGTAGCTTCATCAAAGAAAATATATTCCGGAGATTTGTACACCGCTCTGGCAATAAATAATCTCTGCCTTTGTCCTCCACTAATTCCCACTCCTTCATTACCAATTTTAGTATTATAACTGAGAGGTAAACTTTCAATAAATTCTTTAATGTTTGCAATTTCTACAGATCTTCTCAGTTTTGCTTTATCCACATAGTCTTCTCCCACTGCAATATTATTGGAAATCGTATCATTAAATACATATCCTTCCTGCATTACCACACCACACTGATCTCTCCAGAACCTAGGAGAAATATTTCCCATTTGGGTATTGCCTATTCTTATCTCCCCTTCATTGGGTTCATAAAACTTCATTAATAATTTCAGGAGTGTGGTTTTCCCACTTCCACTGGCTCCAACAATAGCTGTAGTTTTTTGATAAGGAATACTTAAGCTTAAGTTTTCAAAAACATATTGATCTGAACCAACATATCTGAACGACATATTCGAAATTTCAATATCCTGTTGAGGAATTTCTGTCACATATTGTTCGTCCTTATTTTCTTCATCCTCTTTATCATGAATCTCTCCTAATCTTTCAAGGGAGATTTTGGCATCCTGAGTTTGCCTGATAAAGTCAATTAATTGCATCAAAGGACTATTAAGCTGCCCAATAATGTACTGTACTGAAAGCATCATCCCTAAAGTTAGGTTCCCTGTCAGTACAAGTTTAGCAGATAAAAAGCTTATAAGAATGTCTTTCATCTGGTTGATAAAATTTCCTCCTACTGACTGCCATTGTTCCAATGATAAAGATTTTATTCTAAGCTTAAACAGTTTTACCTGTAAAAACTCCCAATCCCAGCGTTTTTGCTTTTCGGCATTGTGCATTTTTATTTCCTGCATGCCATTAATAAGCTCAATAACTTTGCTTTGTTCCTGAGAAACCTGAGAAAACCTTTTATAATCAAGCTCTTTTCTTTTTTTAAGAAAGAATGTTATCCAGCCTATATACAATGCAGCTCCAATAAAATATACAATAAACAGCCTGTAATCATAAAATAGCAGAACAATACTGAAAATAATAAGATTGACCAATGAGAACAAAGTGTTTAGCGAAGAACTGGTCAACAACTGTTCAATCCTGTGATGGTCATTGATTCTCTGCATAATATCTCCCGTCATTCTGGTATCAAAGAAACTGATAGGAAGTTTCATTAATTTGATAAAGAAATCTGAGATAATGGAAATATTTATCCTTGTCGAAAGATGGAGCAAAATCCAGCTTCTGATAACCTCAATTCCCATTCTTCCCAGAAAAAGCATGATCTGAGCTAAAAGTATAATATAGATAAAACTCAGATCCTGATTCTGAATCCCGACATCTACAATACTTTGAGTTAGGAACGGGAGAATAAGAGAAAGTAAGCTTCCCGCCAACAATCCCATCGCCAACTGTATAACAAGCGATTTATATTTTAAAAGATATTTTGAAAGAAAAGAGAAACTGGCCTTACTTTCCTGATCATCAAATTCGGTTTGAAAGAATGCCGGTGTTGTTTCAAGAATAAGTGCTATCCCTTCTTCTGTTTTCTCATTGGCATTTTCTCCGATCCATCGCGTAATAAATTCTTCCTTTGTATAAGAAATAAGTCCGTAGCTTGGATCGGAAATATATACATGGTTGTTTTTATCAATTTTATAAACTACAACAAAATGATTTTTATTCCAATGAACAATGCAAGGAAACGGAACCTCTACGGCCAGCGTTTCAAAATCCACCTGAACACCTAAAGACCGAAATCCCATGTCTTCAGCAGCATCACTTAATCCTAATAAACTACTGCCGTCTCTTGTTGTTTCAGATAAATTACGAATTTGTTGCAGAGAAATATTCTTGCCATAATATTTGCTAATAATCCTAAGACAGGTTGGACCACAATCCTTCGAATCTGGCTGAAGGTAAAAAGGAAATTTTTTCATTATCCGTTTAAAAATTAGAGACTGTTATTAACAGTCCCCTAAATAATTTTTTTCTTAACAGCCTTCAGGAGCTGGTATAATTGCACTCCAACCACAGACTCTTATGTTAGTAGCATTTTCTGGAACAGTAAAGTCATAATAGTTATTAGGAACACCGATTCCATTAACGTCATCTTTATCTGTTGTACTAAAACAATATCCAACTCTGTAGCACTGAAGCCATTCTGGGCTGTTAGGATTTCGGTATCCTCCTGTAATTCTAGATAAATCTGCTCTAGAAACTTTCTTTAAATTTTTCATAATAATAGATTATTAATTTTTCCTACTCTACAAGCTTTTCGGATTCCGCTATTAATTTTCCTAAATTAGTGAATTTTATATAACGGAAGTGACATCCTTATAAATTTCCTCATCCTCCATCAACTCACCAATAAAATAATGAATATCTTCCCTATCATATTTATCCGGGAATTGGTACCCATTAATTAAAATAATAGGCGTAAAATTAATTCCCGCATTCTTATTTTCAACAGACATACCGACAACCGGACTGAGATTTTCATGGCTGGATTCAATTCCTGCTTTCTGTCTTACTTTGCTTTCATCCCTTGTCTCAAACCAATACTCAACTAAGTCTACAAACTCCTGTTCAGTCTTATTTTTATAGACATACATGAAATCAGACATCAATTGAGTGAATTTTTCATTTTGCTGATCCGGAGAATAATTAAACCTCATCTGAACCGAAATATCATCAGGATACTGCTGCAGTAAGTTTTCTACTATCTTGTGAGCTCCTTTACAGAATCCGCAATACGGATTAGAAACAACAGAAAGATGAAGTTTAGCTTCCTTATTTCCGACGAAAAAAGTATTGTTATCTGTAAATTCAACTCTTTCTTTATCTAAAAGTTCTCTTTTAAAAAGATCATAGTTTCTTTTAAATCTAAGGTTTTTAGCATTGGATTTTTTAAGCTCTTCTTTTTGATTCAATAAGTTATTGAAAAAAGCCGTTGTAAAAAACAATGAAGCAAACACGATAGCACTGATAAAAATGATTGCCAAAGAAACTCCCCAGCTGAAATATACCGAACTTATTGCAATCTGAGACAACAAAATAAATATGATCAGAAAACAAACTCTACAGAAAGATTTCTCTACAAACAACTGAATATACAAAGAGTATAAAATTACAAATGCAGAAGCCAAAGCTGTAATTCTTAAAACAAACTGTGCGTCAGGAAAAATAAGTCCCATAAAAGTAATCCCTAAGAAATACACCAGACTGAAATCTGACAATTTTAATCCTAAAACATTAGTCTTATCAGAAGAAAAGATCTTTGAACACGCGCTTTGAGTAGTATTTTTGGCTCCTGCTCCACAAATATTATTCACGATCACAGATTCTTGTCCGAATTTTTGATTAAAAAGCTCCAATGAAATATAAACTCCCGCTAAAGACAATATATTAAAAATACTTTCATACCAGCTAAACTGAAGCAAAGAATATAAAATAATTAATCCGAATATAGAATAAATAACGGGCTTAAAATTGAAGGATGAATTCGATTTTGCGGCTTCTGTTTTTTCAAAAAGAAGTATAAAATCACTTGAATTCTTATAAAGCTCTTCTTTTGTTACATTTTTTATCTTATCAGAATATACCGTAAATTGATCTCCCCTTTTCTTCACCAAAGAAAAAGAATTGTCAACCACAGCTATATATTCTTCCGGAAGTTCATCCCAATATTCTTTATCCAGTTCATAGGCATCATTCCTCAATCCTAAAAAGTTTAAGGTATCACTGAAAGCTAATGCCGACGGATAATTAGGATGAGAGCTAAACTGAAAATAAAATTCTTGCTTATCAAGCTTGAAATAGTCTATTAGTTTTTCAAAATTCATAAATAGTTCTGTAATTTATCATGGTATAATATTACTTCTGTCCTATCTCATTCAAGAAGTACATCGGATAAATATACTGCTTTCATTCAAAATATTTCCAAAATAAAGGAATTATTCTGTGTTAATTTTAAGAAATTTGAGTAAATAATTGATTTTGAATAAATTTAGAACAACCTCAACTGCTGCTCCTTAGTTCCGGTAAAGTTTTCGGTAGATAATTTTGGGAATTCTTTCCCTTCAAAAAACTTCTTTCGGCCGATTTTAAAAGTATTGTGAATCATTTCAGCAATATTTCCATCTCCCTTTTGCCTGTCGAAATATCTTTTTTCTCCAAGCTTCCCTCCTCTCATTGACCGAATAAGGTTTAAAACTTTCTGAGCTCGATCAGGGAAACAGGTTTCAATCCAGCGCACAAATACTGGTTCTACAGTATCATTTAACCGTACCAAAGTATATCCAAAGCTGTTAGCTCCTGCTTCCGAAATAACTTTTAAAATCGATAAAGGTTCGTCACTATTCAACCCGGGAATAATGGGAGCGACCATTACATTCACGGGAATATGATTTTCAGAAAGAATTTCTACAGCTTTCAGTTTGTTTTTCGAAGAGCTTGTTCTTGGCTCCATTTTTCTTCGCAGATCTTCATTTATGGTTGGAATACTCAATGAAACCGAAACCAGCTTTTGTTCGGCCAAAGGCTTTAGAATATCCAGATCCCGCAAAACCAAAGCATTTTTTGTCAGAACATTTACAGGATGTCTGTAATCCAGACACACTTGTAACATCTTCCGGGTAATTTCAAATTGCCTTTCCGCCGGCTGATAACAATCCGTATTTCCTGAAAGCAGAATAGGCGCGGGTTTATATCCTTTTTTACGGAAAAATTTTTCCAGAAGCTCAGGAGCATTTTTTTTGACCATGATCTTTCTTTCAAAATCAATTCCGGCACTATATCCCCAATATTCATGAGTAGGCCTTGCAAAACAATAAGAACATCCATGTTCACACCCCTGATAAGGATTCATAGAATATTCCATCGGTAGATCTTCACTTTTCACCTGATTTACAATAGTTTTCGGAAACACTTCGGTAAAGGTTGTTTTTACCGTTTCGAAATCCTCATCATCAGGTTCAAATGTATATCTGTCAAAACGATTGATAACATTTCGCTGTGCACCCTGACCTTTTATACTATTTTCGTTCTGCATTTCGAATGTAAAATTAGAATGGAATTTTCTGAAAATAATGAGTTTTAACACTAAAGTTTTCCACAAAAAAACCGACCCTTTCAAAAGGACCGGTTTTAAACATAATTTAAATATATTCTTTTACTACTTCAATGCATAAAACTCTACTCCATGATAATCTTCATCATGATTTTTTCCATCAAAATGTCTGTGATAATCTGAGTAAATATCATTATATTTTTTATCCTTTTTAGTCAATATTTTTTTAATTCCGATAAAACTCAATACTGCCAAAAAACCAACTCCTCCTGCCAGTAATACTCCAACTTCTTTTTTCATATTCTGTTATTTAATTTCTATATATTCATTACAAAAAGCATACCTATTGTTATTTTTCAAATTATAAATTTTGTTAACATTGGTTTTGGCACAAATAGTCATATTACAGGTATAAATGGTTTAATTCTTGTAGTGATTATGAAAAAACATTATGGAAAACGCAGACAATATAGACAGAATGGTGACACTGAGCCAGGTAATGGAAAAACTGAGACAAAGAGGAATTGATAAAGAACTGAGAATGAATGATCAGGGAGAAATGAGGTTTGAAGACTCAGAAAAAAAATATGAATCTTCTGAATTAGTCATCTTAAAAACATACCGTTTTGAGGGAGACAGCAACCCGGACGACAACGCCGTACTCTATGTAGTAAAAGACAATATGGGAAATCATGGGATGATTATTGATTCCTACGGAGCCGACAGCAATTATCCCGGTGAAGAATTCGATAACTTTTTAAGAAGTATTCCTGTAGAAGAAATTGACGATTATAATTTTTAAATATATAAAACTCCTGAAACTATTCGGTTTCGGGAGTTTCTTTTTTCTTAAAGACATTCTTTAAAAAACCTTTTCTCTTTTTAGGCTGGGCGTCATCATGTTGCTTTTGGTCTTTTGCATTTTTAACCTCCTGCTTTAATTCATTTACAGAACTCTTCATGTCTTTAACTGCAGATACCGCCTTCTTTACTGTTGTCTCGGTTTTATCAACATTCTTACCAATCAGCGTTTTTTTCAGCCCATCTTCAATTCCTCTCCAGAAAAGATTAAAGAACGATTTCGTAGGATCTCTTTCTACATTTTCAACCGTTACTTCTTCAGGAAACTTACCTGAGTCTGATTTTATAAATAAATTGGCAACTGCCGTCAGAACACCTTTTTTCTCATGGTTTTTCTTATCCAGAATGGCAATTTTTAAATCTTTATGCTTTAAATTAAAGATACCGTTTATCCCTTCAGGATTTCCTTTAAAATTAAAAAGCATCTCATGAATAGTCCCTGAAGTTGCTGTTACATGCAGATAAGGCCTAATGAAAGGATTGATTCCCTGAACAGGAAGATTAGTGGTTCTTCCGGAAATAGCAAAAACATCATTTGAATTGGCAACATCGAAATTCCAGTTAACGGCCAAAGGAGACAGGTTCATAAATGAACAGTTGATCTTAATATCTACTCTTGTCGGTTTTCCTTTTGTTTTAGCTGAATTCAGATTTTTGACATTCATATTGAAATTACTGAAAGTCAATTTTCCGGGACCTGCACTTTCAGGCGTATCTTCTTCGTATACCAAGACCGAATTTTTTACATCTAAATTATTTATTTGTAGCGGAAACTTAATACTTCTAAGCATTTTGGAATACAACGCTTTTTCCTTTGGATCATCTTTTGGTATTTTGCTTCGGAAAATATTGGCATCTGCAGACTGAATATTCACATTGGAGGCGTTGATAAACTTATTCTGAGAAAACAAGTTCCAGTTTCCAACCGCTGTGATCTGTTTTGCCGTTATGTCATACAAATCTCTTTCAACCGGGATCATTTTAATAAACTGAGCTCTTGAAACAAGGGGCTTCATGGCAAACTGATCAATTTTAACTTTATTATTCCCAAATTCAACATTTGCCACAGACATATTATAAAATTTGGTTTTATAAGTAAAATTTTTAGTTGAAAACATATAATTTTCTACATTAACCCCTAATCCCGTTCCGTCAGATTTTTGCTTGATTTCCAAATGATTTAAAGACGCATTCAAATTATTGAACTTTAAAGGTTGATTCTCTTTATCATACACAACATTTGAATTTTTCACCGTCACTTTCTTTATTGTAAGAGGAAACTGAATTCCTTTTATTTCTTTCTTTTTAGGGACTGTTTTTTCCTTTTCTTGTGCTTTAAAAACTCCATTTACACGGTCGACCAAAATCTCATTAATTTCAAGATCGAGTTTTTTATCGATTGTTTCCCATTTATTTATTGTAACGGCAAGTTGATGTAATTTCAAATCTGTAGCCGTTTCAGGAGAGGTGATTGCAATATTTCTGAATTCCCCTTTTTTAGGATTTAATCCGAAGCTTTCACAAATAATATGTTCAGCATTAAAATAGGCAATATCTTTTCCTGTGATATTAAAGTCCCTATATCGGATAGGAATGGTTTCTTCCGAAGTATCTTTACTGAATTTCAATTCATTAATATTCAGATTTAATTCTTTTGCAGAAAAAAGCTTATTTCCATCTGGTTTTATAAGCTGAACAGCAGCATGATCCAGTTTTACCCCATTGAGATCCACCTCAAAATTGAAAGGCTTTTTATTGCTGGGTTTTGTTGCTGAATTTGTATAAACAGTCAGATTAGGATGATAAAAAAACGCTTGAGAAAGTGAGATAATATTTTTCTTTAGAATAACATCCTTAAAATCCATTTTAGGAATGCTGAACTGAAAAAGCTGTTTTTTCTGAGGGTAGCTTTGTTTAAACTGATCAAAGGTAACCAGCGGATCCAACCTGAAATTTTCTACCGACATTTGTCCGTTTGACGTGGTGATCTTATCTATTCTAAGGGTATACATATTATCCGGCCGGAAGAAAAAATTCTTCCCTTTAATGCTATAGCTGTCAAACACTACCGGAAGTTTATTTTCCACCGATTCTTCTGTCATCTGCAGATTTTCAACATACAAATCCAGCTGTTCTATTTTCAGAAACGGCTGCCTTGTATATTTAAAAATTGTAATTTCTCCTTTATGAATTCTGATATTCTCAAACATCACCGGATTTTTCTTTTTTCCGGTTTTTTCATCAACGGGTTTAGCAAGAATAATATTCAGATTGGGATTACCCAGTAAAAGATCTGTAGAACTTATCCGTTTATTAAAAACAGCATCAAAAATCCCGAAGCGGCTTATTTTTAGTGTATCAATGGTCCCCTGAAGTCCTATCACTTCAGTATTTTGAGGATTTTTGTTATTAACTGTAATTCCGGTTACAAAAATATTTCCGGTGGTGAGATCTACATCTAAGGTTTTATAGGAGACCTTGTAATCCGTATTTTTTTTGATATAATCAGGAAGTTTGTTTTTAAGCCAAAAATTAAACCCGAAATTAGCAAGCAAGACAATCCCAAGTAGTATTGCAGTTGCGATCAGGAACTTTTTTACCCAGGATTTTTTCATAATTGTGATTTGGTTTTATTTTAAATTATTCAATTCCTCACATGCAGCTCTATTACGTACCCTTCATGGCCTCTTATATTGATAAAATTCCCTCCATCAAAACCAAGATATTGCCCTTTGATTCCGGTCAGTTTCCCTGTAAACTCCGGCTTTTTGTCTAAAGTAAATGAATTTATTTTTTCCGGTTTTTCAAAAGGATAATCAAATTTCCAGAGATTTTCTCCCTCACTATAAAACTTCTGAAAGTCTTCAGGGAAATATTCCTTAATTTTTTGTTGAAAATCCGCCAAATCCACTTCGTCTTCAAAATCATCCTGAAGCATTTTTCTCCAGTTGGTTTTATCCGGAAGATGTTCTTTCAGCGCTACTTCTATCATTCCGGCTTCATAGCGGTTTTCTGTTCTCGCAATGGGCAGTGCAAAAGTCGCGCCCTGATCAATCCATCGTGTAGGAATTTGTGTATTTCGGGTTACTCCTACCTTTACATCACCGGTGTATGCTAAATATACAGTGTGTGGCTGCAACTGTATTTCTTTCTCAATCTCCAGATCACGTTCCGCAATTCCCAGATGCGCCGTGGAAAGCTCCGGACGAATGATCGTATCACTGGCATAAGGGCTTTCAAAAAAACAGCTTTTACAAAATCCCATTCTGTAAATAGGTTTATTCTCCCCACAATTAACACATTGAAAACCTACATGCTTTATCATTAACTCTTTACCAAACAATTCATTCATATGAATTAAATCTCCGGAAAGGTTAAGATAGTATTGAATCGGCTCATCATTGAAGCTCGTCATTTTTAAAATTTGCCCTTGAAACTGCATAATATTGAATAGTATTACTTTTTTAAGTAAATTTAATGAATTAAAATTTGAAAACTTAATTTTATAGTTTTTGTAAAAGTAAAAAACGCAGATGAATTATCTTGTTACAGGAGGAAGTGGTTTTATAGGTTCTCATTTAATTGAACAATTATTAAAAAATGGACATTCTGTCATAAACATTGACAACTTCGATGATTTTTATGATTATAAAATAAAAATCAGGAATACTTTAGAATCTATTGGTAATAATTCTGTTTTTGAGTTTTCAGATAAGGAAAGCGATTTAACAAAGCTTTACTCTATTACAGAATCCTCTAATTATAAATTATATACAGAAGATATCCGGAACAAAAATACCTTAAAAACTATATTTGAAAATCATTCTGTTGATCTTGTTGTTCACTTAGCAGCTTTAGCGGGGGTTCGTCCATCAATAGAGAGACCTTTAGAATATGAGGAAGTGAATATAAAAGGAACCATGAATCTTTGGGAACTCTGTAAAGAATTTAATATCAAAAAGTTTATTAATGCATCTTCATCAAGTGTTTATGGAAACAATGAAAAAATACCTTTTACAGAGACCGACAATGTTGACCGGCCTATTTCCCCTTATGCCGCTACTAAAAGATGCGTAGAAGTTTTGGGTCACGTTTATCATAACTTATACAATATAGACAGCATCCATCTTCGCTTTTTCACCGTTTACGGACCAAGGCAAAGACCGGATCTTGCCATCTATAAATTTACAAGACTTATTACTGAAGAAAAAGAAATTCCTTTTTACGGGGACGGGAATACTTCCAGAGACTATACCTATATTGATGATATCATTGACGGAATTATTAAATCTATGATTTATTTAGAAAACAATTCAGGGTTGTATGAGATCATTAATCTTGGAGAAAGTGAAGTTATCAGTCTAAACGAAATGCTTACTTGCCTGGAAATTACTTTGGAAAAATCTGCCATTAAAAAAAATCTGCCAATGCAACCCGGAGATGTCCTTAAAACCAATGCAGATATTACAAAAGCGAAGACATTAATTGGCTACAAACCTGCCACCAACTTCCAAAATGGCATAAAAAAATTTGTGGAATGGTTTTTGAGAAATGACATTCAATAATCCTCAATAACGATTGCAAAGCAGTTGTTAAAAGGAGAATGAACAAAAATTAATAAAAAGAGTTGAAAATCAAGTATAAAAAAGCATATAATATAAGCTATTTTTATACTTTTGCAAAAAATTAGAAAATTATGTACTGGACATTAGAATTAGCATCTTACTTAAGTGACGCACCTTGGCCGATGACAAAGGCAGAGCTTATCGACTACGCAATCAGAACTGGTGCACCGATGGAAGTAGTAGAAAATCTTCAGGCGATCGAAGATGAAGGGGAAATTTATGACGCAATCGATGAGATCTGGAGCGATTATCCTACGGACGAGGATTATCTTTGGAACGAAGACGAATATTAATTAAAGCATCAAGCTTTAGGCAATAGCTTAGAGCTTTTTTGCCCTTTTTAAATATCAATTTTACACGATAAGTGTTATTAAAAACGCTTAAAGTATATCGCTTTAGGCATAAAGTAAAAATTTTATGAGTTTTTTAAACAAAGTTCTTAAGGGGTTTTTGGGAGACAAGAAAGCGCAGGACCTAAAAGAAGTAAAAAAAGTTGTAACAAAAATCAAAGCTGTTGAACCAGAAATTCAGCAATTGTCTGATGATGGTTTAAGAGAGAAAACTGCTGAGTTTAAAGAAAATATTAAATCTGCAATCAGCAAAATCACAGCTCAAATAGAACAGATTCAAGAGCAGATAAAAAATTCGACAAACGTTGATGAAAAAGAAGCTCTTTTTTCAAAGATTGAAGCTCTAAAGAAAGAATCTTACGAAATTGAAGAAAAAGTTTTGAGCCAAATTCTTCCTGAAGTTTTTGCTTTGGTAAAAGAAACAGCGAGAAGATGGGCACAGAACGGAGAAATCCGAGTAACAGCAACTGATTGGGACAGACAACTGGCTGCTGCAGGAAAAGATTTTGTAGAAATTCAGGGAGATCAAGCGGTTTGGAAAAACTCATGGGATGCTGCCGGAACACCTGTAAACTGGGATATGGTACATTACGATGTTCAGTTTATCGGAGGGGTTATTCTTCATAGCGGAAAAATTGCCGAAATGGCAACCGGTGAAGGTAAAACTTTAGTAGGTACGCTTCCTATTTTCTTAAATGCACTTCCGGGAAGAGGTGTTCACGTTGTAACAGTGAATGACTACCTTGCCAAAAGAGACTCGGCTTGGATGGGGCCACTATACCAATTCCACGGTATGTCGATCGACTGTATCGATAATCACCAACCGAACTCAGACGGAAGAAGAAAAGCATACAACTCAGATATCACTTATGGAACCAATAACGAATTCGGTTTCGATTACCTGAGAGATAATATGGTGACTTCACCTTCAGAACTGGTACAAAGAGAATTGAACTTTGCGATCGTGGATGAGGTTGACTCTGTATTGGTGGATGATGCAAGAACGCCATTGATTATTTCTGGTCCGGTTCCACAAGGTGACAGACAGGAGTTTGATGTTCTGAAACCTTCTATCGACAGAATTGTTGAAGTTCAGAAAAAAACAGTTTCTACCATCTTTAATGAAGCGAAAAAACTAATCGCGGCAGGAAACACAAAAGAAGGAGGATTCAAATTGCTTCAGGCTTACAGAGGTCTTCCTAAAAACAGACAATTAATTAAATTCTTATCGGAAAGCGGAAACCGCGCGTTGCTTCAGAAAGTGGAAGCGCAATATATGCAGGATAATAACCGTGATATGCCGATTGTAGATAAAGATCTTTACTTCGTAATCGAAGAAAAGAACAATCAGGTAGACCTTACAGACAAAGGTGTTGAATACATGTCTCAAGGAAACTCTGATCCGAATTTCTTTGTACTTCCTGATATCGGAACCGAAATCGCTGAGTTAGAAGCCAAGAATTTATCTAAAGAAGAAGAATTTGAAGCTAAAGAAAAACTTTTCTCCGATTTTGCTGAAAAATCAGAAAGAGTTCACACAATGAGCCAACTTTTGAAGGCATACACTTTATTCGAAAAAGATGATGAGTATGTTGTAATTGATGGTGAAGTAAAAATCGTTGATGAGCAGACCGGTCGTATCATGGAGGGAAGACGTTATTCTGACGGTCTTCACCAGGCGATCGAAGCTAAAGAAAATGTAAAGATCGAAGCTGCAACTCAAACTTTTGCAACCATTACCCTTCAGAACTATTTCCGTATGTATAATAAGCTTGCGGGGATGACCGGTACTGCTGAAACGGAAGCGGGTGAGCTTTGGGAAATTTATAAATTAGACGTTGTGGTTATTCCAACCAACCGTCCGATTTTGAGACATGATAAGCAAGACTTAGTTTATAAAACTAACAGAGAAAAATATAATGCCGTAATTGAAGAAATTGAAAGATTAACAGCTGCCGGAAGACCTGTTCTTGTAGGAACAACTTCAGTTGAAATTTCTCAATTATTATCAAAAGCACTTCAGTTAAGAAAAATTCCACATCAGGTTCTGAACGCGAAACTTCACAAAAAAGAGGCGGAAATTGTTGCCGGAGCAGGGCATCCCGGAGTTGTAACCATTGCAACCAATATGGCGGGGCGTGGTACCGATATTAAACTAACGAAAGAGGTAAAAGAAGCAGGAGGTTTAGCTATTATCGGAACTGAAAGACATGATTCCAGACGTGTTGACAGACAGTTGAGAGGTAGAGCAGGACGTCAGGGAGATCCGGGAAGTTCTCAGTTCTATGTGTCTTTGGAAGACAACTTAATGCGTTTGTTCGGTTCTGAAAGAATCGCTAAAATGATGGACAGAATGGGTCATAAGGAAGGGGAAGTTATCCAGCATTCTATGATCTCTAAATCTATCGAAAGAGCTCAGAAAAAAGTAGAGGAAAACAACTTCGGAACCAGAAAAAGACTTCTTGAATATGATGACGTGATGAACAAGCAACGTGATGTTATCTACAAGAGAAGAAAGAATGCTTTATTTGGAGATCACCTGAAGTATGACATCGCCAATATGATTTTTGATGTTGCCAACTCTATTGTTGCAAAAGGAAAAGCTACAGGAAATTATAAAGATTTCGAATATGAAATCATTAAAACTTTCACGATGGAATCTCCTGTTTCTGAGAGCGATTTCAAGAATAAAAATATTCAGGACTTAACAAATATTTTATTCAAGGCTGCTCAGGAAGATTATCAAATGAAACTGAACTTGCTGAAAGAAAAATCATTCCCTATCATTGAGAATGTATATCAGAATCAAGGTTCAATGTTTAAAATGATCCAGGTTCCTTTTACAGACGGTCATAAAACCATGACGATCGTTGCAGATCTTAAGGAAGCTTACGAAACCAAGTGTGAAAGCTTAGTTAATGATTTTGAAAAGAATATCACTTTATCTATTATTGATGAAAACTGGAAACTTCACCTTCGTGAAATGGATGATTTAAGAAGATCCTCTCAGGGAGCCGTTTACGAGCAAAAAGATCCGCTGGTAATTTACAAACAGGAATCTTTCCACTTATTCAGTGAAATGATTGACAAATTGAATAAAGAAATTATTTCATTCTTGTACAAAGGAGAAATTCCTGCATAAGAAAATAATTAATTCATAATACAAAACCCGCATCAATACAGATTGTTGCGGGTTTTTGCTATTTATTGTATAATAATTTTATGATAAATATCAATTATGAAATTTATTTAGAATAATTAAAAACAATATATTTGCAAAAATTTTTGTTTCATGAAAAATGTACTGATCTGCGCTTCGCTGTTGGGTTCTATGCTAACTTTTGCTCAGGAAAAAGATTCAACAAAGACTAAGAATATTGATGCAGTTATCATCAACACTTATATAAAAAAGGATTCTGACTTTTCAAATAAAATGTCTATCAAGGCCATCGAAGATCCGCAAGTATTTTCTTCAATAAATAAATCTGTCTTAGAAAATCAAGCCATTTTTACAGTTGACGATGCTTATAGAAACATTACAGGTCTACAACAAATGTGGAGCCCAACAAGCAGAGCCGGAGACGGTGGTTCTTTTATTGTTTTAAGAGGATTTCCATCCAATAACTCCATGAGAAATGGGTTAGTTTCTCCTGTTACAACAACAATTGATGCAGTAAATATTGAGAGACTTGAAGTTTTAAAAGGCCCATCAGGAACATTATATGGTAGTAACGTAGCTTCTTATGGTGGTTTGGTGAACAGAATAACTAAAAGACCTTTCGAGAATTTTGAAGGACAAGTAAGTTTCATGGGGGGAAGTTACAATACTTATAGAGCACAGGCTGATATTAATACCCCTCTAACAAAAGATAAGAAATTACTTTTCAGAATTAATACTGCATATACCAACCAGGGAACCTTCCAAAAAACAGATGCAAAAAATTCATACTTTGCATTTACACCATCATTAACATATAATTTGAACGACAAACTTCAATTTAATATTGAATATGAAATGTTCAATACAAGAGCTATCGGCGATCAATTTTTCTTTTATTTAAATCCAGGTAGTTTAAATGGAATTGATAATATGAAAGATCTTGAAAAAGCAGGACTTAATTATAAAGAATCTTACATTGGCGACGATTTGTACACTACTGCAAGAGTAAACAATATCTTTGGGCAGGTTAATTATAAGATTAATAATAATATTAAATCTTCAACTAATATTAATACATCTAGTAGCTATTCTGATGGATTTGGGCCTTATTTTTCAGCATCAGTTGACACAAACAATAATGTTTCTGTAAGCAGATTTGATCAAGCTACAAGAGACAGCAGAAAAAAATATTTACAGATACAACAAAACTTTAATTTCGATTATTCTTTCGGAAACGGAATGAGAAACAGAACGGTTGTAGGTTTTGATTATCTTAAAACAAAAGACAGATCTCGTTTTATTTATCTTGCAAACGGGGCTACTTATACAGTTCCTGCAAACGGAGGAGATTATTCAGATTTTAACGGAACAACTTTAGGAGCACTTTATGATAATCCTGAAAATATCAGTCACTATGATGTGGACGGAGATACAAATACTTATAGCGGATATATTTCAAACGTTTTTACACCAATTTCAGAACTTAATATTGTCTTAGGATTACGTTATGAAAACAATGATTTCTTAGGAGGTAAAGTTTGGGTAAACGACACTCCGGCTTACAACCAATCTGCATGGTCTCCGAAAGCAGGTTTAGTCTATCAAATCATTAAAGATAAATTCTCAGTTTTTGGAAATTATCAGAACAGCTTTAAAAGTAATGGCTATTACACGACAGATTTGGCAGGAAGTATTGCACTTTCTGATCCTGAAAGAGCAAACCAGTTTGAAACAGGTTTTAAAGCAAATCTTATCAATGGGAAAATCAATGCTACAGTAAGTTATTACAACATTAAAGCAAAAAATATGTTATTTGGCACTGGGCAATACACTGCTGCAGGTAATGCTGTACAAACACAGACAGGAGAAATCCAGAGTAAAGGAATAGAACTTGAAGTAAATGCTTATTTAATAAAAGGATTCTCTTTAATCGGAGGTGTTTCTTATAATGACACAACAGATTTAAGCACAGGCTTCAGACCGAGTACAGCAGGATCTCCATGGCTAGCAAATTTTAATGCAAGCTACCAGTTTGTTGATGGAAGTTTAAAAGGTTTTGGTTTTGGAATCGGAGGAAACTATGCAAATGCTAATAAGATCTACAATCAGGTAAATCCGGCAACAACCAGATTCGAAATATTTACATTACCTAAATATTTTGTGTTAAATGCCAACGCATTTTATGATGCTAAAAAATTCAGAATTGGTTTGAAAGTTGACAATTTTACAAACCAACACTACTGGATTGGTTACACCACAGGAAATCCTCAAAAGCTAATCAATGCTTTGGGTACAATTACTTACAAATTCTAAAAAACCTAAAAGCTAACCTTTGGTAAGGTTAGCTTTTTACTATGAAGAAAAAACATCATCATAAGAAGAAACCTTCATGGATAAAAAAATGGTCAGCCAAACTGCATTTGTGGTTGGGCTTATCCGTTGGTCTGGTTGTTTTTATTGTTTCCCTAACGGGGAGTATGTATGTTTTCAAGGATGAAATACAGAACATTCTCAGAAAAGATGCAATCTGGGTTAAGCCGGAAGCCATTACACAGTCTCCAGTCCCCATTGAAGTCCTTAAAGAAAAAGTTTCTTTGGAAGTCAATGAAAAATATCCGATCAGCTCGGTTGAGATTCCTTTAGATAAAAATAAATCTTACGAGTTTCTTTATTACGAAAAAGAAAAAAAAGGCTGGAATTATTTTCAGGAAGTTAAGATTAATAAACTTGTCTATGTCAATCAATATACGGGGCAGATTTTAGGAGTTTATGATGAAAAATACGACCTCTTCCCTATTTTAAAAGCCATTCACTGGAGTTTACTGTTAAAAACAGACTGGGGAAAGTATGCCGTCGGAATTCCGGTAGTATTATTTATCATCATGCTCCTTACAGGGATTGTGCTTTGGTGGCCGAAAAATAAAAAAGCAAGAAGAGCACGCTTCTCATTCGACTGGAAAAACGTAAAAACATGGAAGCGTAAAAATTATGATCTTCACAGTATTTTAGGTTTTTATGTATCCTTTATCGCTCTGTTGATGAGCCTTACTGGAATCTATTTTTCCTATCCATGCGTGAAAAATGTATTCAATTTTACACTTTCCGGCTCTTTGGAACTTCCGAAAGAGAAAGATATCAAATCGCCTGACTCTCTTTTAGTAAAAAACCATTCAATTTATGATATTACGGCTCAGGAGACTAAAAACCTGTACCAGGAATCATCAAGCTTCAGAATTCCTTTAAACGGAAAAAATAAAAAAGGAAAAGAATTAAAAAATATTCCTGTAACAGTCTATCAGAAAGAGGGAAGATTCAGTGAAAGAAGCCTGATTGTTTTTGATAAATATTCAGGAAAAATCTTATCAAATAAACTTCATCAAAGCCTTACTAATGCTGAAAAATATGCCAATGCCAATTATGATATTCATACAGGTTCCTATTTTGGACTGTTTGGAAAAATTATTTGGTTTTTAGCCGGATTGGTTTGCACATCATTACCTGTAACGGGTTTTTTGATTTGGTGGGGAAAATATAAAAAACAAGGAAAGAAGAAATCATGAAAAAAGCTCTTTTATCAGTAGCTTGCTTAGGATCTGTAGCTGTTTTTGCACAGAAAACAGATAGTTTAAAAACATCTAACGTTGAAGAAGTAGTACTTACCGCTTCCCGAAAAAAAGAAAATATAAAAGAAATTCCGAGCTCGGTAACGATTGTTAATCAGAAGCTGATTCAGTCACAGTTGACGGTAAATTCTGATATTACAAGCATTTTACAATATACTGTTCCGAGTTTAGCGACAAGTTCGGGACAAACTTCCAACACCGGACAAACACTGAGAGGCCGTCAGGTTTTAGTTTTAATTGATGGCATCCCTCAATCTACACCGCTTCGAAACGGAGCTAGAGATTTAAGATCAATCGATCCTTCAGTAATTGAAAGAATTGAAGTCATTAAAGGAGCGTCCTCTATTTATGGAAATGGAGCAGATGGAGGAATTATTAACTATATGACGAGAAAAAGCACTTCTGATAAAAAAATTTCAGGGATTTCCCAGGTGGGTATCACCGGACAACCTTATGGCGGAACTTTAGGTTTCAGAGCAAGCCAGCTACTTTCCGGAAATTTAGCTAAAAAGTTCGATTATGTGGCTTCGTTTGCCTATGAAAGAACGGGTTACATGAAAGATGCAGATGGTGTGAATTTAAGCCCGACATACAGCCCCGCAAAAATGAATAATTACAACGGAATGCTGAAGTTAGGCTATAATATTAATGATAATCAAAGAATTGAAGCTTCTTACATTGGATATGCTTCAAAATCTGATTTAAATTTAGGGCTAAAAACAGGAAAATATGGCATCACTCCAACTATAGGCGAAGGTGAAGGAAAAAATCTGGAAACCACGCCACAGGGAACTCCGAGAAATCATAACGTAAAAGTAAGCTACGACAATAAAAATATCTGGGAAGGAACGTCTTTGAATATAAACCTTTATATGCAGGATTTCAGAACGGTTTACGGATATAGCGATACTTTTTTCAACGGTGGTCAGTCCAACGTGATTTCAAAAAAATACGGGGCAAGAGCCAACTTTGATACCCAACTTTGGAACACTCAGAATTCTCAGGCAGAAGTTATTTACGGAGTTGATATTTTGAACGACAAAACTGTTCAGAAGCTGGAAGACGGCCGTTACTGGACTCCGGATATGAACATGACCAATATTGCACCTTTTGCTTTGGTTAAGATTGATTTATTAAAGAAGTTAACCATCAAAGGAGGTTTAAGATATGAAAATATGAAGGTAAAAGTCGGAGATTTCAACACTCTTTCGACAATTAAATCAGACGGAACTTTTACAAAAAGTATTTTTGTAACCGGAGGAAACTTAGAATATAATGCATTGGTGGGAAACATCGGAATCCGTTACAATATCAATCCGATGATCAATATTTTCGGAAGTTTTTCCCAGGCCTATTCAATCAACGAATTGGGAAGAATTTTGAGAACATCAACTTCTGACACCATCAGCAACCTGGAAACAAAACCCATCATCGTTAACAATTATGAACTGGGAACAACTGGCCAAATTACAAAATGGCTGAACTATGAAGTGACTTCTTACGTAAGTACTTCCAAATTGGGAGCAACTTTTATCCAGAGCCCGGACAGAGCCTTAACGATTCAAAGAGCACCTGAAGTAGTGTATGGAGTGGAAGGTTTTTTACATTTTACCCCTGTAAACTGGATCAATTTCGGAGGCAGCTATAGCTGGATGGAAGGGATTACTTCTCCTAAAAATGATGGCGACTACTCCACAAAAATCAATAACAGCAGAATATCCGCACCTAAAGTTTTAGCTTATGTTCAGGTAAAACCGATTCAGAAAATATCGGTGGGATTGGATATGCTTCATGCTTTCGGACAGGACAGATTTGAACCCAATGCCAAAACCGGCTTGTATGTATATGGCGAAGGAAAAGTTCCTGAATACACGATTTTTAATTTAAAATCAAGCTACGACGTAAATAAGAACTGGAAAGTATCTCTGGGTATAGAAAACCTGTTTAATACAATGTATCAACCCGCAATTGCATGGTGGACCGCAAGAGATGCTGACTTTACCAATTCTTTAGGAATGAGGGGCACTTTTATGGTTGAATACAAATTTTAGTACCATTCATTTTTTTAATTTATAAATATTCTAAATAAAAATTAAAACTTATCTTTGCCCAGTCAAAGGAAACTATGAAGAAAAAACATCATCATAAAAAAAAGCCAAGCATAATAAAGAAATGGACAGGAAGACTGCATTTGTGGTTGGGTCTTGGAATTGGGTTTCTGATCTTCATTATTTCCATTACCGGAGCATTGTACGTTTTTAAGGATGAAATTGAAAACTTTACCCGTAAAGATGTCATTTATCACAACGAGCAGAATATCGAACAGAAGCAGGTTCTTCCCATCCGTGTTCTGGAACGTTCGGTAGTAGATCAGGTAAAAGAAAAATATCCTGTTCATTGGGTAAATATTCCGATCGACAAAAAGATGTCTTATCTTTTTTATTGGTATGAACACAATCCGAAAGGCTGGAATTATTTTGATGAATTTCCTATCTACAAAGTAGCTTATGTCAATCCCTACAACGGGAAGGTTTTAAGAACATATGACGAGAAAAACGGATTCTTTCAGATCGTAAAAATGATCCACTGGAGCTATCTTTTGAAACAGGAATGGGGAAGCTATCTTGTGGGAATCCCTGTAATTATTTTTGTCATTATGCTGATTTCCGGGATTATTCTCTGGTGGCCTAAAAATAAAGCAGCCAGAAAACAGCGTTTTTCTTTCAGATGGCAGAATGTAAAAAGCTGGAAAAGAAAAAATTACGACCTTCATAATGTCTTAGGGTTTTATGCATCCGTTTTTGCTTTAATATTTTCATTAACGGGATTGTTCTATGCGTTTTTTGTAGTTCAGGCTGCATTCTATTTCATCTTTTCAGGAGGAGAAACAGTTTACCCTGACTTTTCATCCATTAAGACTAAAGCTCCGATCGAGTTGAGAACAGAAGGAACGCTAGATAAAATCAGCAATACCGTTAAAACAAAATATCCGGATTCTTATGGCTTTTCTATCGATCTTGGGCACGAACACATGGATGATCATGCACATCCGAACTTTGAAGTTTATGTGAAACACTTATCATATTCTTACCACAAAAGCAGCAGCTTGATTTTTGATGAAAACTCAGGAGAATTGCTGCATACTCACGACATGAAAGACAAAAATTTTGGTGAAAAAACAGTTGGAGCCAACTATGATATTCATGTAGGATCCATTTTGGGACTTCCTACAAAGATCATTGCTTTTATTGTAAGTTTGATATGTGCCTCATTACCAGTCACTGGCTTCATGATCTGGTGGGGAAGAAGAAAAAAGAAAACTCCTAAAACCGTTAAAACTTTTTTTAAATAAATATGTGCTTAATCGTCTAATAACTAAGATCTTTTTTATAATTTTAGCCTTTTAGAATTTTAAGCAAAGAAATGTCATTAGTAGATTTGTCAAAACACGTTGCGCTGGGAATTGATATTGGCGGAACAAACACAAAATTTGGAGTGGTAAACCACCGGGGTGAAGTTCTTGAAAAAGGAAATATCCGAACAGATGCCTACGCTACTGTAGAAGAATATATTGACGCTTTATACGAGGCTGTTCATCCTATGATCGAAAGCCACGGAAAAGAAAAAAACTTTGATGGGATAGGAGTCGGAGCTCCCAATGCCAACTATTATACCGGGACTATAGAACAGGCTCCCAATTTACCTTGGAAAGGAATTATTCCTTTTGCGGAATTGATGAAAGCGAAATTTGGGTTGCCGTGTACAATAACCAATGACGCCAACGCCGCCGCCATCGGAGAAATGCTTTTCGGAGCAGCCAGAGGAATGAAAGATTTTATTATGATTACTCTGGGTACAGGTGTAGGAAGCGGAATCATCGCAGGAGGTAAATTAATCTACGGGCACGATGGTTTTGCCGGAGAATTGGGGCATACAATTGTGAAACCAGGCGGAAGAAAACACTGGAGCACCGGTTCTGAAGGAAGTCTTGAAGCTTATGCTTCTGCAACAGGTATTGCTATTACCGCAAAGAAAATGAGAGCAGAGTTTCCTGAATCTATGCTTAATCAATATCCTGAAGAAGCCATTAATTCTAAAACAGTACACGAATGTGCTTTGAAAGGAGATCCGATATCCATAGAAGTTTTCAGGTATACAGGACAAAAACTAGGAGAAGCCCTGGCTAACTTCGTGATGTTCTCTTCCCCGGAAGCTATTCTTTTGTTTGGAGGAGTAATTAAAGCAGGAGATTTTATCTTAAAACCTACGAAACTTCACATGGAAAGAAACCTTCTTCCTATTTTCAGAAATAAAGTAAAATTGGTTTTCAGTGAGCTGGACGAAGCAGATGCTGCAATTTTAGGAGCAAGTGCCTTGGTTTGGGAAAAATAATCGAAAGCTATTTCAATAATACTAAGCATCCTTTTAGGATGCTTTTTTGTTTCTAAAGTACTTATAAAGAATCCAACAATGTGAAATTATTAATGATTAAAAATCAAGTAAAATTGTTTAACTTGTACTGTATTAAAACCAAAAAAATCATTAATATGAAAAATCTTAAAGCATTAAGCAGAAAACAACAAAAAGCAATTTCAGGAGGAGTGCAGGGACCTTGTACAAATTATTGTGTTCCGAAACCTTTGTATACCGCAACTTGCGTTAAAGGATGGTGCGTTTATAGTCCTGTTGGACCTGAATAAAATATTACAGCATTAAAATCAATTTCAAACAATTCCTTTTGGAGTTGTTTTTTTTATTATTTGTGAAATCTATGAGTATGATTTGCGTTTCAGGCTTTAATTAAACATAAAATGGAAAACTTTTCCTTATTTTTGATTAGTTTTTTCTCCAAGAATATTCCTTAAACGAGAAAATATTTAAATACATAATCAACTTAGAATGGATAACAATAATTTAGAACAGATCACTTTCGGAGGCGGATGTTTTTGGTGTGTGGAAAGCTGTTTCAATATGCTGAAGGGCGTTAAATCTGCCATTTCCGGATATTCCGGGGGACATAAAGACAACCCGACTTATCAGGAAGTTTGTACGGGAGAAACAGGTCATGCAGAAGTTGTACAGATCACTTATGATCCGGCAATTATTTCCTATGAACAATTGATGGATGTTTTCTTTTTCCTTCATGACCCTACCCAATTAAACAGACAGGGAAATGATATCGGAACGCAATACCGTTCTGTAATTTATTATAAAGATGAAGCTGAAAAAGCAAAAGCTGAAGAAGCCATTAAAGTCTCTATAGCGTCTGGAAGATGGACAGGAACTTATGTCACAGAATTAACGAAATTCGACAAATTCTGGCCCGCTGAACAATACCATCAAGGCTATTACAATGAAAATCCAACTCAGCCGTATTGCAGCGCCGTAGTAGGGCCAAAAATTCAGAAATTCAAAAAGCATTTCGGTGAACTGGGGATGCTGAATGCAGAATAAAAATAAACAATTTTTATATTTAACCACAAAGGATTCTTTGTGGTTATTTTTTTATCATTCCACTTCTATTGAATCTGATTGCTGGTATCCAGCATAATGATTAAGTATACGTTCCGAGACATCTTTTAAAGCTTTATCATTAATTGGATGTTTTCCATAGCTTGTAAAAAATTCAACATTATTGTTAGTCTTATCATACCAAACCTTTCCCATAGAATTTGTAGCATTAAGAGTGTCTGGCCGTGTAATTTTTTTAAAATACTTAAATCTAAATTTATCCATCGGAATAACATCAATCTGCGGCCCCAAAGAACTGCTATCAGTTGCCATATACCTGTCACCATCCCAATACATAAAAGGTTTATCAATTGAAAATCCCTTTTCTGAAAGAAATCTTATTGGATTAGAGCTTTTATTATTGGAGAAGACAACTCCACCTGTGACTAAAAGTAAAACAAAAGTCATTTCTAAAATGCCTAATCCATTTTTCTTAATAAAATCAGGTAACAATACTGTTGGAGTTACCGTAATAATTATTTGATGAATTTTTTCAGATAAATCTTTAAAACTTAATGTAAAAGTCTTCAGATCATCATTCTCTACTCTTTCGCAGAAATCTTCAAAATTATCATAGCCAATGTATTTACTTAAATAATCTAAAGCAAGATCATCAATATTATAATCTCTATTTTCTTCGACTAAATTCTTATAATATCTTACATATGCTCTTTCTTCTCTTTCAAAACCATATTGTTCTTCAAAAAGTGAACTTAGATATGATGCAATAGAACTTTTTTTCCCACGGGGAATTTCATTTTTAGCTTTTTCAAACACCGTTTTTACCAAAAATCTTTTCTTCTCATACATAAATTTTCAAGTATTAGTTATTTGCTGTCCAAATTAGACAAAAAATGGACAATTAATTTACGGTTTACCGTAAAAATCAAACATTTACGCACTGTCCAACTGTCCATCGTCTGTCCATAAATTTCAACATATCTGTCAGATATTTGTAAAAGAAATCAGAGACAAAAAATAAAAGAAAATAAAAATCTGATTTCAAAAATTGCCATCAAAAACGGAAGAAAACTCCGGGTTGGGAAGCAGATGTTTCTCTTCCGTTTTTGATGGTTCACTTCCCAAAAAATTTAAGAAGCGCTTCGAAATTTTAATCGTGTACAGCTCGGGATAAATATTCCGAGAGGAAGGAAAACAATTTCAAACCTCAAAATTTTTAAGGAAATGATCCAGTTTATTTTAATGCTATTAGGTTTAGCATTCGGACACAATAATGCCAATACATCAACATGCAACGATAATAATTCAACCACCGTAATCGTACAGAGCGATACTGATCCAGGAGACGGAATAGATCCGGGAGATGGAACAGGAGGACCAGGTAGCGGAAACGGAGGAAGTACAGGAGGTAACACAGGGCAAACCCCACCTCCATTTACTAACCCTTAATTATAACAGAGCAGATTGTTTTTAATCTGCTCTTTTTATTACTTTGCAGAATAAAACTAATTCATGAAAAACTATTTCTTATTACTTATATGTATGATTTTACTTTCTTGTAAGAAAGAAAATAAAAAAAACTTCGATGAAAGCATAGCAGCAAAATTATATAATAAAGCTAAAGTATTTAGAAACTCTAATGTATCTGATTCAGCTTTTATATATTACAATTTAGCAAAAAATGCCTATTTAGAAAGAAAGGATTCTCTGGGCGTAGGCAAATCTTTAGTTAACATGGCAATCTTACAACATAATAAGCAAGATTATTATGGAAGTATTGAAACATCACTTGAGGCAAACAACTTTCTACGAAAAATAGATGATAGCACAACAAGAAGTACTCTTGCATCTAGTTTTAATAATATGGGGATCTGTTCATCTTATCTTTATGAGTTCGAAAATTCCATTTTATTTTATAATCAGGCTTTAAAATATGTAAATATACCATCAAACAAATATCTTTATTATAATAATCTAGGAGATGTTTTAATAACTTTAGGAAAGTATCCAGAAGCACAGAAAAACTTATCTATAGCATTACAAACTAAAGATAGTTTGAAGTATGCAACATTCATAAATAATATGGCGCGAGCAAAATATTATGAAAACCCTAATTACAATCCTCTCCCAGAATTTTACAAAGCTTTAAAAATAAGACAAGACAACAACGATTTACAAGGGCAAAATTCGAGTTATGCAACTTTATCGATTTATTTTTTTGATAAGGATAAAATAAAAGCTCTTGATTATGCGAAAAAAATGTTGGAAGTTGCTGTAAAAAATAATAGCAAGGAGGATCAATTACAAGCATTACAGAAAATCATTAATTTGGATAAAGAAAATTATTTAGAAAATTTTAAGAAATTTCAAGCATTAAATGATAGTATTCAAATTGCAAGAAGTAAAGCTAAAAACCAATTTGCAGTAGTAAGATATGATGTAGAAAAAATACAAAGAGAAAAGGCCGAAAAAGAAATAGAAGGATTACAGAAAAATTTTGGTATTGGAATTTTATTAATAATTCTGATCGGAGGTTTATTCTTGTATAGAAAAAGAAAAAAACGTCTCGAACAGGAAAAAGAACTTGAAGTAAAAAACACCCAGCTTAAAATGTCAAAAAAGGTTCATGATGTAGTTGCCAATGGTATTTATCAGGTAATGACAAAGATTGAAAACCAGGAGCATTTTAATAAAGACGAGGCGCTTGACGAACTGGAATTTGTTTACGAAAAGTCCAGGGATATTTCTTACGAGAAGACAGACAACCAAGGTGAAGAAAAAGATTTCAGCGAAAAAATTTCTGAAACGGTCAGCTCATTTAAAAATGATGAAGTGAATACTTATCTTGCCGGAAACGACAGTGGCACCTGGAAACATCTGAGCACTAAAAATAAGGAAGAAGTGTATCAGATCATCCGAGAATTGCTTGTAAATATGAAAAAACATAGCAAGGCAACCATCGTTTCGTTTAGATTTGAAAGAGAAAATGACCTCATCAGAATATTCTATACGGATAATGGAATTGGAATTTCAGGAGATGTAATTTATAAAAACGGATTATCTTCTACGGTTTCCCGTATAGAAACCATCAACGGAGAAATTATTTTTGACACCAAAATAGAAAAGGGACTTAAAATTACTATTTCATTTCCTGCTTCCTAAAAAACTTAAACAGAATGTTCAAAAAAATTTTAATCGCCGAAGACCACGAAATGGGCAGTCTTTCTGTCCAAAAAACATTGGAGGATCTTAATATTCCGAAAGTTGATTATGTATATTATTGTGATGATGCCTTGGCAAAAGTTCAAAAAGCTTTACGGGAAAACGATCCTTATGATTTATTGATCACCGACCTTTCTTTTGAAGAAGATCATTACACACAAAACATTAAAGACGGGCAGGAATTAATTCAAAAAGTGAGGGAAATTCAACCGGCTCTCAAAGTGATTGTTTTTTCCGGCCAGCATAAATCAGGAATTATAGATTCGCTTTTTAAAAATTATCATATCAACGGGTATGTGCGGAAAGCCAGAAATGACTCTAAAGAACTAAAAAAATCTATCGCCTCGGTTTTTATTAATGAAAATTATCTTTCGACAGACCTGAAGCAGGAAGTGAAAAAATTCAACAATTATGAATTTTCTGCGTATGACATTACGGTAGTTACCCTTCTTTCTAAAGGTGTTTTACAGAAAAACATTCCCGATCATCTTCTGGAAAAGGGCATAAAATACAGCTTAAGCAGTGTTGAGAAAAAATTAAACAGCTTAAAAGAAGATCTTGAAGTGACAAGCAATGAGCAATTGGTCGCTTTTTGTAAGGATATCGGGATTATTTGATCTGAATTTTGCTGAAAACTATTAATAAAACCTTTCATTTCATGAAAGGTTTTTTCGTTTTACGGATTCCCGTAAGGAGACGCAAATTAATGCTCATATTTTTGGAGTGTTAAATAAAAAACAATCATGGGAAAATTTATTATTACTCAGAGAGTAAACAAAGAGTATCAGTTTAACCTGAAAGCCACAAATGGCGAAATTATCTTAACCAGCGAAGGCTATGTCCAAAAAGCATCTTGCCATAAAGGAATAGAATCGGTGAGAATTAACTCTCAGGATGATTCAAGGTATGAGAGAAGGACTGCCGTAAACGGAAAAGAATACTTCGTCTTAAAGGCAAGAAACGGCGAGATCATTGGAAAAAGCCAGTTATACAGCTCAAAATCGGGAATGGAAAACGGAATCGCCTCCGTAAAATCCAATGCTCCAACCGCCGAAATTGTTGATGAAACTCTAAAAAGCTAAAAGTATGGATCTTAAAATTAAACTTGAGCAGCTTCATCAAAAAGTCATTGGCTTAAAAGAGCAAATCGGAACAGAAGAAGCAACAAAAAATGCTTTTGTAATGCCTTTTATACAAATCTTAGGATATGATATCTTCAACCCAACAGAAGTTGTTCCCGAACATGTTTGTGATATCGGAACCAAAAAGGGTGAAAAAGTAGATTATGTGATCAAAAACAATGATGAACCGATTTTCATTATCGAATGTAAGCACTGGAAAGAAAATGCGGATGCCCATAATTCTCAGCTTCACCGGTATTATCATGTTTCGAAAACAAGATTCGGAGTTTTGACGAACGGAATTGTATACAACTTCTATACAGATCTTGAGAAGCCCAATATTATGGATGAAAAGCCTTTTTTCACGATTAATATTGAAGATCTAAAAGACAGTTCCATTAAAATTCTGGAAAGTTTCACGAAGAAGGATTATAATCTGGAAAGCATCCTCGATTCTGCAGAAGCCTTAAAATATATCAAAGCCATCAGAAAAGAATTCGAAAAAGAGATCGAAAATCCGTCTGATGAACTGGTAAAGCTGTTGGTCAATCGTTTCTTTGAAAAACCTTTAACGGCAAACCGAATGATTTCGTTTAAAGAATATGCAAAAAAAGCATTAACAACTTCTATTAATGAATCCATCAGTTTCCGGTTAAAATCAGCTTTAAGCATTAACGAACAGATCGAAAAACGGGAAGACAATGTAAAAAACTCGCAGCCCATCGATGAAAATAACGAATCCAAAACTGTAACAACAGAAGAAGAATTGGAAGGGTTTCAAATCGTAAAAGCCATTCTGAGGGAAAAAGTTCCTTCCGCAAGAATTGCTTATCGAGACACTTTGTCTTACTTCGGAATTTTATTGGATGATAACAACCGAAAACCACTTTGCCGACTGCATTTTAATACCGCAAATAAATATCTAGAAACTTTTCACAACGGAAAAGAAGCGGGAGAAAAAGTCTTATTAAATAATCTTGATGAAATCTACAATTACAGAAATCAACTTCATCAGACACTGGAAAATTATAACTAACCATGAAAAAACTAATACCATTCATCATACTTACCTTCACTTTATTTATTTTAAATTCTTGTGTAAAAGCAAACGACAACATAGGACACGACGGAAGATGCACCGGTTCTGCATATTGCACTGCCTGTGCTAACTGTTCAAGATGTGGACATTGCAGCAGCGGTGGAACCTGCGGCGTCTGTAGTGGTTCTTCCGGAAGCAACTCTTCTTCCGGAAGTTCTGCCAAAAGAAGCAAATCCAAGAAACACAAATCATCAGATTCTTATAAAGCATCAAAAACAAAATCCAATAAACCACCAAAAGTATTTATTGATAAGGTAAATGTCAACGTCAACTCCAACAGATATATTGCAGGAATCTCAACAACCAATATTTACGAAAAGCCCTCTTTCAAATCTAAAATAATAGCCATAGTTCCTAAAAACACAAAGCTAATCCAAGTTTCCAAGCAAAATTCCTGGTACAGAGTAAAAAAGGATGGGAAAATGGGATATGTTTATTATAAAGATATAAAGTAACTAAAAACAAAATATCATGAACCTAAAAAAATTTTTAAATGAAGAACAAGATCCAAAAGCAGTAGAAAAACTTTTGGAGAGAATCAACAGTCTCCTTACCTCTCAGGAATTTGTAGAATATATTGCTGTTCAGAAAAAACCAGCTCTCAATTTATCTCCTGATTGTATTGCCCTTACCAATAGAAGAATTATTTTTTGTAGGCCTAAAACCTTCGGCTTATCTATGGATTTTCAGGACTACAGTTGGGTAGATGTCGCAGATTGCCATATTAAAGAAGGAATAATAGGTTCTACTTTTATGATGAGAACAACAAGAAACCTTACCAATATGATGGATTATCTTCCAAAAGCACAAGCCAGAAAATTGTATCAATATGCTCAGGAAATTGAAGAACAGATGAGAGGTGTAAGACGAGAAAAAGATTTAGAGACAAGAAGGGCCTCTGCTGGTGGCGTTACAGTGAACAATACAACACCAATCATTACCCAACCTCAACAATTTCAGCAACAGCAAAAACCATTATTAATAGAAAATGAAGATCCTTTTGCCCTTTTACAGAAATTAAAAGGTTTAATGGAAAACGGTATAATCTCTCCCGAAGAGTTTGAAGAAAAAAAGAACGAAATTTTATCAAGAGTTTAAACTTATGAAATCAAAATTCACAACCGCACTACTAGCATTTTTCTTAGGAGGACTAGGTATCCACAGATTTTATTTGGGGCAAAATAGCAGAGGAATACTTTGTCTGTTATTTTGTTGGACATTCATTCCTTCATTGATTGCCCTTTTCGATTTTTTTGTATTCATTTTTATGTCCGAAGACAATTTTAATTACAAATATAATCTCAAAACAGGATTTTAAAAACAAAAGCATGAAACCATTCCTCAATTTTTGTGCGTTATGTTGTTTCATTGGTATTTTCAGACTTCCCTTAGAATATTATACTTTTCTCAGAATCCTTATTTCCATTGGAGCTTTGTTGGTTTTATACAATACTTTAAGCTTTAAACAACATTATTTAAGTATAATTTTTCTTGTCATACTTATTCTTTTCAATCCCGTTTTTCCTATTTATTTATATCGAAAAAGTTTATGGATCCCAGTGGATATCATAACGGGGATCTTATTTCTGTTGATTAATTTCCTGGAAAAACCAATACAAAAAAAGGAGGAAGAAACTACCGAAGAAACTTCAAAGCAATCTTTATCAATACACCAAAGATCTCCTTCACGAGACAGAATCATTAATCCCAAACAACCAAAAGAAGACTAGACTATATGGAAAACAATCAAATTACCGAAAATCTTAAAGCTCATTTTCTCCGGCTTTATCAAATGGCAATTTGTGATGATGATTTCAGTGCTTTAGAACTGAAAATGCTTTATAAATGCGCCGAAGAAAGAGGTATTTCATCTAAAAATCTGGACGAAATTCTTCTGAATCCGATCAATTTAAAATCACTAGTTCCACAAACGATCGAGGAAAAAGTAGATTATCTCTACGATCTCACAGTAATGATCTGGACAGACGGAATTGTTTCTCCGAACGAATATTCTGCTCTGCAAAAATATGTCCTGATGTTTGGCTTTTTGGAAGAAAATGTAACGGCAATCGTAGATTATCTCATCGAAGCCGTAAAAATCGGCAAGAATAAAAGCGAAATTTTATGCGAATTAAAAAACTAACTACTATGGATACCACAAGCATAAAAAATTTATTTAAACTAAAATCTGTTCCTATTGAGCCTAAAATAGAACAGTTACCCAAAACAGAGCAAAATACGGAAGAGGAATCTCCCGAAGAAAGCAGGAAAAGAACCTATCACGAATCAGGATACAGAGACAGTTCACGAACCAACGGAAATCACTCTACCCTTTCAATCTGTCTTGATGCTGTATACTCAAAATTTCAAAACGAAGAGAAAGAAATGGTTGAAAAGCAGCAAAAATTAAAAGAATCTTATGTTAATGAACAAAAAAACAGGGAAACAGAGATCAAAGCTCTAACTGTTTCACAAGAAACCAAAGAGGAACAACTGAGAAATAAAAACAAAGAAATCGAAAATCATCAGAATACCATTGAAAGCCTAAAAGCTGAAATCCTCGATCTTCCAAGAAATCCGGAAAAGTATAATGTAAAAGCGACAAAAGGCGCTTCAGCAAAATTCTGGATTGGATTGATTCTTCTGATTCCCATCACTTTATATTTAGCAACATTTTATATTTCAACTTCTTATTCGGCATTTTTTAAAAGTTTTGATGCAAAAAGCACTGTCATTCAAAGTGTTTTAGATGCAAATGCATGGATGAAAGCATGGTATGATGGTTTTATAGAAGTAGCCTTCGTTACTTTAATTCCGTTTGTATTCCTTGGGTTAGGATTTCTGATTCACATGTTTGGTGAAAATAAAATAAGAGCCAATTATATCAAATTGGGTCTATTATTTATCGTGACATTTGTTTTCGACTCTATTTTAGCCTATGAAATTGAATCAAAATTATATGAATTAAACAAAACTTTTGATTCGCCACCCTTTGATCTTAAAATAGCCTTTACCAAAATTCAGTTTTGGGGAATTATTTTCGCCGGATTTATTGTTTACATTATTTGGGGGCTTGTTTTTGATTTTGTCATGAAAGAACATCGGGAAAAAGACAAAATCAAAAGTGAACAGGAAATCAGACAGAAAAAAGTAATTTCTCTTTCAGAAAAGATCAATGTTTTAAAAAAAGAAATTGAAGAAGTTATCGCCAATATTGCTAACACAAAAGAGCTGATCATCAAAACACGCGGTAGAATCGAAGAGCTTCAGAATATCATCGACGGAGTGATCATTCCGACCAAAGATTACAAATTATATGCATCGGAATATGTTCAGGGCTGGATCACTTTTATCGGAGAAAAAATTGCGGTTTCAAGAACGGAAAAACAAACTATGATCGATGATTGTATAGCAACGTATAATACCAATCTGGAAAACGTTGGAGCCAATTCTGACAATCAGAACCTTGTTTATTTATCATCTTTATAAATCACAGATTATGAAAAAGATATTTTATTTATTAATGATCATTTCTTTAGCTTCTTGCAATAAAACTCCACCTTCATCACCTTGTACAAATTGTCCACCTGAAGTCGATTCAAACAATATCAATGTCAGTATTTTAATTGATTTATCCGACAGAATCGATCCCGCAACCAATCCGAATCCCACAATGGAATACTTTCAACGAGATACGGAATACATCAAAGCCATTGAGAGGGGATTTTTAAATCATATTAAATCAAAGAAAATTATTACTTATGACGATCAGATGCAGGTTTTCTTTAATCCTGAACCTTCCGATCCGAAGATGAACGAATTTACAAAAGAACTGAAAATCTCTTTCGATAAAAATACACAACGAAATTATTTTGATTTGGTTGATAAAAAATATTCAGAATTACCTTTAAATATTTATCAGTCAGCTATAAAGGACAGAAAATATGTTGGCTCGGATATTTGGGAGTTTTTTAAGAACAAGGTGAAAGATTATTGCATTAAGGATGATAAAAGAAATATCCTTTTCATTTTAACGGACGGATATATGTATCATGAAGACACAAAATTTGCAGAGGAAAGCAAAACGTCTTATCTCACAACCAGATTAATAAAAGCGAACAATCTCACAACTTCAAATTTTAAAGATCTTATCGAAAAAAACAAATTTGGTTTTGTAAAAGCCAATGATAATCTGAGCAATCTCGAGGTTATCGTCTTAGGAATCACCCCGGAAAAAGGAAATCCGTTTGAAGAAGCTGTGATTAAGGAATACTGGGAAAACTGGTTTAAAGAAATGAAGATCAAAAACTATCAGATTAAATCTGCAGACCTTCCTTCTAATCTGGAACCTATTATCTTAAAAGCAATTTCAGGAAAATAAAAACACTTCATATATATTTAACTATCAAAACAGCGGGGAACTTAATTTCCCCTCTGTTACTTATTTTCTCAACATTTCCGTGTGCGGAATTTCGTCTTCCAGATATTTTTTCCCGGTATCTTCAAACCCGAAGTCCCCATAGAACTTCAATAAATAATCCTGTGCAGAAATCCTGATTTCAGAAGTATGAAAACGGTTTTCAATAGTTTCAACAGCATATTGTATTAATAATTTCCCCAAGCTTTTTCCTCTCGCTTTTTCCGTTGTCAAAACTCTTCCGATAGAAGCTTCATCATATTTTATCCCTCTGTCGAAAATTCTGCAGTTTGCCAAAACTTCTCCGTTTTCTTCCGCCCAGATATGAACTGCCTTCTGATCATAATTGTCCAGATCCGGATAAGGACAATTCTGTTCAATAACAAAAACATCGATTCTTGCTTTTAGCACAGCATAAAGCTCGGGAACTGTAAACTCTTCGAATGCTTTTATTTTCCAGATAATATTACTCATCAAAACTCACATTATTATTAACCAGAAACTCATTGGTCTTCTGGATAAAGTTTAAAATTTCCTCTCCTCCTACTTTCTTTTCCGCAGAAGTCACATAAAGTTCAGGAAGATCTTCCCAGGTTTTGTGAAGTTCGGCTTTATAGTCTTCTACATTCTTTATGACAACATTCGGCTTTAGTTTATCCACTTTGGTAAATACAATAGAAAATGGCACCCCACTTTCTCCGCACCATTGAATAAAATCCAGGTCAATCGCCTGAGGTTTATGTCTTGAATCCACCAGCACAAAAAGATTCACCAAATTCCTTCTGTTTAAAATATAATTGGTGATCAGCTTTTCAAAATCTTTTCTGATCGATTTGGAAACTTTTGCATATCCGTATCCCGGTAAATCGGTTAAATACCAACTTTCATTAACTAAAAAATGATTAATAAGCTGTGTTTTCCCCGGAGTCTGTGAAGTTTTAGCAAGATCCTTATGATTCATCATTGCATTAATTAATGAAGATTTTCCAACATTAGATCTCCCGATAAAAGCATATTCAGGAATTGTAGGCTCCGGACAATCCTGCCATTTTCCACTGCTCTTTACAAACGTTGCTGTTTTAATAACCATTTCTATAGAATATTTTAGAAAAACAAACCATTAAGAAAAAGCTCTTAATGGTCATTTTTTATTTTAATTTTAAACTTTATCTTTTATCCAGCTATAAAGAATTTCATTGAATTCATCTGGTTTTTCCATCATTGCCGCATGACCACATTTATCAATCCAGAACAGATCCGAATTCGGGATAAATTTGTGCATATCCTCGGCAACTTCAGGAGGTGTTACATTATCCTGCTTCCCCCAGATCAGACATGTCGGTGTCAGAATCTTGGGTAAATCATTCAGCATATTGTGTTTGATGGCGCTTCTTGCCAACATTACAGTTTTAATCCCCTTCATTCTGTCATTTACAACACCGAAAACTTCGTCTACCAAATCTTCAGTCGCAATAGCAGGATCATAAAAAACCTCTTCTGTTTTCTTTCTGATGTAGGAACGGTCATTCTTTCTTGGGAAACTGTCGCCGAAAGTTCTTTCGTACAAACCAGAGCTCCCTGTAAGAACAAGATTTTTAACCAGATCAGGTCTTGCCAGTGTTAAAATTAACCCAACATGACCTCCCATTGAATTTCCAACAATAGTAACAGGTCCCTGAACATGGTTCTCAATAAACTTTATTATATATTTTGCTAAAGTTGTAAGATTGGTATTGAGTACCGGCAAATCGTAGATTGGTAACTGAGGAACATAAACTTTAAATCCTCTGTTTGAAAAAAAATCCACCATTTTATCGAAATTACTCAAACCACCCATTAAACCGTGCAACAACACCAACGGATGTCCTTCCCCAGCTTCTACAAAGGTATATTTCTTTTCTTTTTTTGTACTAAATATCATATAATGCCTGTAATAAAGCCTTGCAAAAATACAAATTAAACCTCAAAAAAATTTTGAATACTCTAATTTAAAATAAAAATAACATAATAATCTCCTTTTTAGCTATTTTTTTGAAAATCTCTTTATTATGGCGCGAATAGCAATAAATACAATCCTCTTCATATCAAACAATTACATCCCGGAAGCTCAATCTTTAATAAAACTTATTAACATTAAGGGAAAAAGTGGGAAAAAGTGGGAAATTTTAGAAATTATTATATAAATTTGCTCCAAATGAAAAGTTTCATTGGGACATATGAGTGTAAAATTGACGACAAAGGCCGCTTAAAAGTTCCTTCATCTTTAATCAAACAGATGGAAAACTTCGACGACAAGGCATTTGTAGTCAAAAGATCTGTGTTCCAATCTTGCCTGGAAGTTTACCCTATGAACGCATGGGATAAATTGATGGGCAAAATTAATAAATTGAACAGATTCATTAAAAAGAATGCTGATTTCATTAGAATGTTTACGGCAGGGGTAAAAACAGTGGAACTGGATAACGCAGGAAGATTACAGATTTCTAAAGATCTGACTCATTTTGCAAATCTCCAAAAGGATATTGTGATTACAAGCGCAGGAGAATTGTTTGAAATTTGGGATAAAGAAGCCTACGAAAAGGTGATCTCTACCAATGAAACCGATTTCGCCAGTCTTGCCGAAGATGTGATGGGCTCTTTCGATGAAGAATAATTACGCTGATCATTAAAAGCGAAAAAAAAACACAACTTAAGTATGTATCATAACCCCGTTTTGTTGAAGCAAAGTGTAGATGATTTGGTAACGAATCCAGACGGAATATATGTAGACTGTACTTTTGGAGGAGGCGGTCACTCCAGAGAGATCTTGAGCAGGCTTTCTGACAAAGGAAAACTGTTCAGTTTTGATCAGGATTTAGATGCTCTTAAAAATGCAATTGATGATCCGAGATTTACATTAATCAATCAGAATTTCAGATTTCTGGAAAACTCTTTGTTAATGTATGGAATTTCTCAAATCGATGGAGTTCTGGCCGATTTGGGAGTTTCTTCCCATCAGTTTGATGAGGCGGAAAGAGGCTTTTCCACAAGAAGCAATGCTCCTTTGGATATGAGGATGAACATTATGCAGGGACTTGATGCCAAAAGAGTCATCAATGATTATGAAGAAGAACAACTTGCTGATATTTTTTATTACTATGGTGAACTGAGAGAAGCCAGAAAATTGGCGAGAGACATTGTTCATCACAGAAAAACAAAAAGCATTGAAACAACAGAAGATCTGAAAAAATTGTTCAGCTATCTTCCACCACATAAAGTGAATAAATTTTATGCCCAGTTATTTCAGGCAATAAGAATTGAAGTCAATCAAGAGCTTGAAGTGCTGAAGGAAATGCTTGTTCAGGCATATAATGTATTAAAGCCGGGAGGAAGATTGGTGGTAATTTCCTACCATTCTTTAGAAGACAGGCTGGTAAAAAGATTTTTGAAAAACGGAATGTTTGAGGGAGAGCCCGAAAGAGACATTTACGGAAATTATAAAAAGGCATTCGAACTGGTAAAGAGTAAAGCGATTATTCCCGATGAAAAGGAAATCGAAGAAAACTCCAGAGCCAGAAGTGCTAAAATGAGAACAGGAATAAAAGTATAAAAAGTGAATGATTGAATTGTCAATAGTGAATTTTTAGCATTGACAATTGACCAACGAAGTGGATTCACTGCAAAAGCAAATTGACATTAAATTGGCAAAAAGAACAACAAATCGTCCTCAGAAAAAATTAACTTTTATAGACATTATAAAAGGAAACTTTCTGAACCGTGATGAGATCAAAATACATTACAAGTATTTTCTCCTGTTGTTTGTGTTGATGATGGCCATGATTTACAGCAACCATCTCGTCAACAAAAAGATAAAGATTGTTAATGCTTTAAAAGAAGAAACTGAAGAATATAAATCACGAAACGCTTACGCACAAAGTAAGCTGATCAAAGTAAAAATGGAATCGGAGTTGGGGAAAGAAGTGGCACGGGATTCTTTGATGACCTTGGAAAACCATCCTCACAAACTGCTAATAAAACTGGACAGTACAGATGCAAAAGCCAAATGAATACGACAACAAACGTAAAAAAACGTTAAGATGGGGCTACCTCTTCGCAGTGGTAGCTTTGTGCGTGTTTGTAATGTTTTTGACAAGAATAATCATCTTACAAAACACTAATGTTCAGGAAATTAAAGACGATTACATCAATAAAAATTATCGGGAAGCCACTCTGAAAGCGGCCCGTGGAAATTTATTCGCTTCCGACGGATCTATTCTTGCCACAACCGTAATGCGCTATGACATTTACCTGGATTTCAAAACGATGAAAGATACTGTTTACACTAATAATATCGGTGCTTTAACAGATTCTTTAAGTAAAATGTTCGGAAAACCAAGAAGTGAATTCAGAAAAAAATTTGACGAACAAAGAAAAAATAAAAACCAGTATTATACACTGGTGAAAGGTCTTGACTTCGACCAATACGACAGAATCCGAAAATTTCCGATTTTTAAAAAAGGTAAAAATAAGGGAGGGTTTATCGTAGACAGAAACTACAAGAGAGAACTGGCCACCTCAGAAATCGGAGCCGGAACTATCGGAATGGATGATGGCGAACACAAAGCCGGTCTTGAAGGTGCTTTTTCAAAATACCTGAGAGGAACTGACGGAAAAAGACTGGAACAAAGAATCAACTCGTCCCAATGGAAACCGATTGACTTCTGGAAAGTTCAGGAACCTATTGACGGAGAAGATGTTTACACAACATTAGATCTCAGAATCCAGGACATTGCACATTCTGCACTCGAAAAGCAACTGATCAATTTCGAAGCGAAACACGGAACGGTGATTGTAATGGAAGTGGAAACAGGAAAAGTTCGTGCCATGGTCAACTTAAGAAGAGACGATAATGGAGAATATGTTGATTCCTATAACTATGCTATAAAAGATAATATTGAACCCGGTTCTACTTTTAAAACCATCTCGTTATTGGCAGCAATGGACGACGGGTTCATTGATGAAAACACAACAGTAGATGTAGGAAACGGAGTCTGGGTGTATGCAAAACAAAGAATTTCAGACGGCCACGGAGGCGGAACTTATGACATCAGTGATGTTTTGGCAAAATCAAGTAACGTAGGTTCTGCAAAACTGATTACAAAATACTATGCTGACAATCCGCAAATATTCCTGGATCATTTAAAACGCTGGAAACTATTCGACAAAATGGATATTGAACTTCCGGGAATCACAAAACCTAGATTTGTAACTCCGGAAAGCAAAAAATGGAATCCGGCCGCTTTAGCTTCTTTAGCTTACGGATATGCTTCCAATATTAACCTTTTACAATTAGCAACTTTCTATAACGGAGTTGCTAATGGTGGTAAAATGCTAAAACCTTTATTCATCGATAAGATCATGAAAGACGGAAAGGTAATGTACAGCGCAAAGCCAGAAGTAATGGTGAATAAAATGGCCTCTGAAAAAGCCATTAAAATGATGACTCATGCTTTAACAAAAGCCGTAGAGAAAGGAACAGGAAAAAGTATTTTCACGCCGAATTTAAAAATGGCTGGAAAAACAGGAACCGCAAGATTTGAATACTGGTTGCCAGGTCCAATGAAATATCGTGCGTCATTTGCAGGGTTTTATCCGGCTGATAATCCGAAATACACCTGTTATGTAATGATCAGCGAACCGAATACGGCAAAAGGATTTTACGGGGGAACGGTTTCAGCACCGGTGTTTAAGGAAATTGCTGGAAAAACATTCTTAAAAACTCCACAAAACATCGAAAGAGAAATGCTGGTGAGCAATAAGGTAGACCTTAACAAAATGGTGGAACCTAATGTGAAAGTAGCCGTAAATAATAAACAAATGCCCAATGTCGTAGGATTGATCGGTAAAAACGTGATCCCACAATTGGAAAATTTAGGATACCGCGTCGATTATAAAGGCGTTGGAAGAATTACACAGCAGTTCCCGTTGGAAGGCACAACAATAAGTAAGAATCAGAGAATTTATTTATCTCTGCAGAATTAAAATATAAAGCATCAAAGAAATGCAATTAATTGAATTATTAAAAAGAATTCCAGTTTTAGAAATTCACGGTGACGATACCCGCGAAATTACAGAATTGGTTTTCGACAGCAGAAAGGTTACGGAAGGCTCTTTGTATATTGCAATGAGAGGAACGGTTGTGGATGGGCATTCATTTATTGCATCTTCTGTTGAAAAAGGAGCAAAAGCAATCATTTGTGAAGAGTTCCCCGAAAGTTTGAATGAAAACATTACCTACGTAAAGGTAAAAGATTCATCCAAAGCTTTAGGGCAATTAGCTTCCAATTTCTACGGAAATCCTTCCGAAAAATTAAAATTAATCGGAGTTACAGGAACTAATGGAAAAACTTCCGTTTCTACGCTGCTTTTTGATGTTTTCAAAAACTTAGGATATGATTCTGCTTTGCTTTCTACTGTTGAGATCAGAATTGGAGAAAAAATAATTCCAGCAACACACACCACTCCGGATGTGATCACCATTAATAAAATTTTGGCTCAGGCTGTGGAAGAAGGCTGTGAATTCGCTTTCATGGAAGTAAGTTCTCACGGAATAGCTCAAAACAGAATTGAAGGTCTTCATTTTAAAGTAGCAGGTTTTACCAATCTTACACATGATCATTTGGACTATCATAAGACATTTGATGAGTATCTAAAGACCAAGAAAAGATTTTTTGACCAATTGGAAAGTACAGCCGTTGCCATCACCAATGTGGATGATAAAAACGGAAATGTTATGCTTCAGAATACAAAAGCTACCAAAAGAACATATGCCTTAAAAACCATGGCAGATTTTCACGGAAAGCTCTTAGAAGTTGATTTCAACGGAATGTTATTGAATTTCAACGGAAAAGAATTCTGGACGACATTAACAGGAAAATTCAATGTATACAATTTATTATTGGTTTTCGGAATTGCGTCTGAACTTGGCTTTGAACAGGATGAAATTCTTCAGGCCATCAGTCAGCTGAAAAGAGTCTCCGGAAGATTTGAAACTTTTAAATCCGATGGCGGAATTTTCTTCATCGTAGATTATGCCCATACTCCGGATGCTTTGGAAAACATTTTGGACAGCATCAACGATATCAGAACCAAAAACGAAAGATTAATTACGGTTTTCGGCTGCGGAGGAGACAGAGATCACTCAAAAAGACCTGAAATGGGAAATATTGCCACCAAAAAATCAACGTTGGCAATCATCACTTCAGACAATCCGAGAACAGAAGATCCGGCAGCCATCATAAAGGAAATTGAAGCAGGCGTTGAACCTCAGAATTTCAGCAAATACACTTCAATTCCTGACAGAAAAGAAGCCATAAAAATGGCGATAAAGTTTGCCGAACCTAAAGATATTGTGCTCGTAGCCGGAAAAGGACACGAAACTTATCAGGAGATCAATGGTGTGAAACATCATTTTGATGACAAAGAGACCATCAATGAGCTTTGGAAATTAATGAGTAAGTAGATTACTAATTTAAAGATTGAATTGATTTAAAGATTTAAAAATTTGATGATGACAAAAAATTTTGAAAACTTTCCGGTTTACATCAAAAGTTTAGATTTAATTGAAAAACTTTATCAATTCCTTCAAAACGAAAGCTTTGAAAAAGAATTTGAATTTAATAACCAAATAAAAATAGCGGGCTTTTCAATATCAAATAATATTGCAGAAGGCTCAGAGTATAATAATAACAGACAATTTATTAAGTATTTAAAAATTGCAAAAGGCAGTTGTGCCGAAGTTAGAAGTATGATGATTGTGAGTAAAAGATTAAAACTGGGAGATAAAAATAGTGCTGATGAAGTTATCAATCTGTCAAGAGAAATTTCTTCTAATATTTCAAACTTTATTAAATATTTAAGTGAAAATATTGAGAAACCACAATCTTTAAATCTTTAAATAATTAAATTTTTAAATCAAGAAACCGATGTTATACTATCTATACGAATATTTAACCAACCACGGAATTCATGTTCCCGGATTAGGAATGTTGAAATACATCTCCTTCCGGGCAGGAATGGCTGTTTTATTTTCTTTGATCATTGCTCTTGTTTATGGAAAAAGAATCATCAACTATTTGAGATCAAAACAAATGGGCGAATTGGTTCGTGATCTTGGATTGGATGGACAGAAGCAAAAAGAAGGGACGCCTACAATGGGGGGGCTTATCATTATCATTGCTACCATCATTCCGGTACTGTTATTTACCAGAATTACAAATATTTATATTGTCCTTCTCTTAGTTTCGATGATCTGGATGGGAGCGATTGGTTTTCTGGATGATTATTTAAAGAAAATAAAGAAAAACAAAGACGGATTAAGCGGTAAATTCAAGATTGTAGGACAGGTCGGATTAGGGCTAATTGTCGGAATTACAATGTATTTCCATCCTGATATTACGGTTAAAAGAAAATATGCAGATGCAAAGGTAGTAAACAGAAACAATGTAGAGCAAAACTTTATGCCTACTGAAAAAATCACAGTTTCTACGGTTCCTTTTGCTAAAAATAATGAATTTGACTACAGCGGAATATTGTTCTGGATGAATGATAAAGACGCTCACGAATGGGCATGGATTGTTTTCATTCCTATAGTAATTTTCATCGTAACAGCCGTTTCCAACGGAGCTAATATTACCGATGGAATTGATGGTCTTGCAGCGGGAACGAGTGCGGTGATCCTTTTAGTTTTGGCACTTTTTGCTTACCTGTCAGGAAACATCATTTTTGCAGATTACCTCAACATCATGTTCCTTCCGAATATGGGGGAAACCACCATTTTCGCCGTGGCAATGGTAGGAGCTGTAATCGGATTTTTCTGGTATAATACGTATCCTGCACAGGTTTTCATGGGTGATACCGGAAGCTTGATGTTAGGAGGAGTGATTGCCGTTCTAGCCATTATTTTAAGAAAAGAACTGTTGATTCCTGTATTATGCGGAATCTTTTTAATTGAAAACCTATCTGTAATGCTTCAGGTAGTGGTTTTCAAATACAGAAAGAAAAAATTCGGGCTGGAATATGCCCAAAACAATAGATTATTTAGAATGTCACCATTACACCATCACTATCAGAAAGGCGGTTTTCACGAAAGTAAGATCGTTAACAGAATGATCATCATTGGGGTAATTCTGGCAATTGTATGTCTGATCACATTAAAAATGAGATAAGAATTAATTTAAAATTGAAACCTTTAAGTATTTAAAATTTTTGAATCATTTAAATCTTTCAATCATTAAATCAAAATGAGTATGAAAATAGTTGTTTTAGGAGGAGGAGAAAGCGGTTGCGGAGCTGCTTATTTGGCTAAAAAAGAAGGCCTGGAAGTTTTTCTTTCAGACAAAGGAGCCATTAAAGATAACTATAAGCAGTTTCTTACGGAGAATGACATTGAGTTTGAAGAAGAAAACCATGATGAAGAAAGAATATTAAATGCAGACTGGATTGTAAAAAGCCCAGGGATTCCGAAAAAAGCAGAAATCATTCATAAAATTCAGGAAAAAGGAATCAGACTTTCTTCTGAAATTGAATTTGCTTCGGAGTTTACTGATGCTAAAATCATCGCGATCACAGGAAGTAACGGAAAAACAACAACGACCTCTCTAATCTATTATATTTTAAAAAATGACGGATTAAATGTCGGCTTAGGAGGAAATATCGGATACAGCTTTGCGAAACAGGTTGCTGATGAAAACCATGAATATTATGTACTGGAAGTAAGCTCTTTCCAGTTAGATGATATTCAGAATTTCAGACCCTATATTTCCTTATTATTGAACTTGTCTCAGGATCACCTGGATCAGTACAATTACAATTATGAAGAATATGCTTTAGCGAAGTTCAGAATTACTGAAAATCAGGAAAATGATAATTTTTTCATCTATAATAAAGACGATGAAATGAGTAAAAATCTTCTTGAAAAGCTGGAAATAAAGGCAAAAATGATCCCCTTCTCAACAAAAGAAAAATTATCTGAGGGAGGATTTGTTGATGGTGAAAATATTGAAGTGGATCTTCAGGATAAGTTCTCCATGAAAATTGAAGAATTATCTCTGTTAGGAAATCATAACGTAGCCAACAGCTTAGCGGCTTCAATTGCAGGTAAAATACTGAACATCAGTAACGAAAGCATAAGAAATTCGCTAATGACTTTTCAGGCGGTTGAGCACAGACTGGAGTTTGTGACCGAGATTGAAGGCGTTAAATATATCAACGACAGTAAAGCAACAAACGTTAATGCAACGTATTATGCTTTAGAAAGCATGAAAAACCCTACGGTTTGGATTGTTGGAGGTCTGGATAAAGGGAACGACTATACCGAAATTGAGGATTTAGTTAAAAGAAAAGTAAAAGCAATTGTCTGCTTAGGAATTGACAATCAAAAAATTATAAATTTCTTTAAAGACAAGAAAGAATTTATTTATGATACCTCTAGTATGGAAGAAGCAGTGAAGATTTCAAAATCGCTGGCCAAAGCAGGAGATACGGTTTTATTGTCTCCATGCTGTGCAAGTTTTGATTTATTCAAAAGCTATGAAGACAGAGGCCGCCAGTTTAAAGAACAAGTATTAAAAGCCAATGGCAATTAGCCAAAAGCCTAGAGCATAATATATGAACGAACAAGATACAGACAACAGATTTGAATTTCTAAAGGGCGATAAAGTACTTTGGATGGTCATTCTTGTGATCTCCATTTTCTCTATTTTCCCTGTATATTCTGCAAGTTCGAATCTGGAATATATCGTCAATAACGGGACTACAACAGGTCACGTTATCAAACATATGTTCTTTGTGGTTTTAGGTTTGGGAATTATGAGGGTAGTCGGAATGGTGAAGTATGAATACATCGGAAAGCTCAGCAGTATCCTGCTTGGTTTAATGATTGTATTGTTGATTGTCACCATGTTTACCGGACAAACCATCGACGGAGCAAGTGCTTCAAGATGGCTGAAAATTCCGGGAACACCGATCTCCTTCCAACCATCATCGTTTGCTTTTTTAATGTTGATTATCTATCTGTGCCGATATTTAACCAAGAAAATAACCCGGGAAAGGCTTCCGATTGAGAATATCATGTATATTTTCGGACCTATCCTATTGGTTTTCGTATTGGTAGCAAAAGATAACGGTTCCACCGCATTGATGATTTTAATGGTCTCTGTGATTGTTTTGATTATCGGTCAGCTACACTGGAAATACATTGCCGGATTTATTTCCGCATCATTTGTAGCCATTGTTCTGTTTTTATTGGTTGCTTTAAATACCAACCTTATCGGAGGAAACCGTGTCCATACATGGATGAGCCGTATCGAGACATTCACCTCAAGCAAAGCAAAAACAGCGGATGTTGATGATGAAAGCGTAAAAGCCAAAAACTATCAGGTAATGATGGCTAAAGCAGCTATCGTTCATGGTGGAGTAACAGGAATGGGACCTGGGAAAAGTGCTTTAAAACAAATGCTTCCGCAGTCTGCTTCCGACTTTATTTTTGCGGTAATTGTAGAAGAATATGGAGTAATTGGAGCTGCATTTCTAATAAGTATGTATTTAATCATGATGATTCGTATCGTAATGATAGCCAGTAAGATGCCTGCTTTTTTCGGGTCTTTGCTCGTTCTCAGTCTCGGAGTGATGATTTTTATACAACTCTCTGTAAATATTGCCGTTGCAGTGAATTTAATTCCTGTAACGGGGCAGCCTCTCCCATTAATAAGTTATGGAGGAACCTCAATGTTGGTAACGTATTTGCAGTTGGGAATTATCTTAAATATAAGCTCTAGAATCCAGATATATGATGAAGAAGGAATGGGCAAAAAACAAAGTATAGCCGAGATCAATGACATTGCTTAAAACAAAATAAAATGGAAATAAGTTTAATAAGATTTATTGATAACAAAAACGCTGAAGACATATTGGTATTTGATACCGATGTGGAGATCATTAATTTTTTGGAATCATATAAATTAGAATCTACCGAAATTATTGAACTTAATGATTCTGTTTATAATGTTAAAGAGATTTCAGTTAAACTGATTGAAGATAAAATTGAGATTTGGGTATATGTTGATTTTATTGATTTAATTGAAAATTTGCCAACAGCATAATTAGTAGTATGAACAAGAAACTAAAAGTATTATTATCCGGCGGAGGAACAGGAGGTCACATCTTCCCTGCCATCGCTATTGCAGATGAAATCAAGAAAAGATTTCCTGATGCTGAGTTTTTGTTCATCGGAGCCAACGGAAAAATGGAAATGGAAAAAGTTCCGCAGGCTGGCTATAAAATTGAAGGAATCGACATTGCAGGAATTGACAGAGGAAATATGCTGTCGAACCTAGGTTTGCCTTTTAAGATTTTAAAAAGCTTATCTAAATCTAAGAAGATCATTAAAAATTTCGCTCCGGATTTTGCAGTAGGGACAGGAGGTTTTGCAAGCGGGCCTGCTTTGTATGAAGCCAGCAAGCTTGGAATTCCTATTTTTATTCAGGAACAGAATGCACATGCAGGGGTAACAAATAAGATTTTAAGTAAAAAAGCAAAAGCCGTATTTACCGCCTACCCGAAAGTGGAAGGTTTTCCGGCTGAAAAAATAAAGTTTATGGGAAATCCGATTCGTGAGAATATTGTTTCAGGAATGCAGGAAAAAACTCAGGCAAAAGAAAAAATGGGCTTGGCTCAGGATAAATTAACCATTTTATCGGTTGGTGGATCTTTAGGCTCAAGAACATTAAATAATGGTTGGAAAGACAATTTAGAAAACCTGAAAGAAAAAGGCTATCAATTGATCTGGCAAACCGGAAAACTGGATTATAAAGAACTGAGCAACGAATCCCGAATCTCGGATCTCGGATCTCAAATCCAGTTAAAGGAGTTCATTAAAGACATGGAAACAGCTTACTCTGCAGCAGATGTGATTGTTTCCAGAGCTGGTGCCATTGCCATTTCAGAGTTGGCGGTAGCGCAGAAGCCGGTTTTATTGGTACCCTTCCCTTTTGCAGCGGAAGATCATCAAACCATAAACGCCATGAATCTGGTTGAGAAAAATGCAGCCAGAATGGTAAAAGACTCAGAAATGCAGGAAAAATTCTGGAATACCCTTTCAGAAATCTGCGAAAATGAAAATGTAAGAAAAGAAATGTCTGACAATCTTAAATATTTTGCTAAGCCAAACGCTGCAAAAGAGATTGTAGATGAGATTTTTAAAGTGATAAAATAAGATAATTTGAATTAATTTTTTTAATCATTTAATCTTTAAATATTTTAATTAAATAATGAAAGTTTTAGAAACATATCAAAATTTTTACTTCGTTGGAATCGGAGGGATAGGAATGAGTGCTTTGGCTCGTTATTTCCATGCTTCGGGCAAAAAAGTTTTGGGCTACGATAAAACCAACACCAAATTGACGACGGCTTTGATAAGCGAAGGCATTGATATTGTTTTTGAAGATGTCATTGATGAAAAAATCTCTTCCCTTCAGAAAGAAGATACATTGGTAATTTATACTCCTGCGATCAAGGTTCTGGGGATTTTAGACTATTTTAATGAAAATCAGTTTGAAGTATTAAAACGTGCAAAAGTTTTAGGTTTAATTACAGAAAACACAGATTGTATCGCCGTTGCGGGAACTCATGGCAAAACAACAACTTCTACCCTGGTTTCGCATCTTTGTAAAGAAGCAGATCTACCTTTCTCTTGTTTCCTAGGTGGAATTTCTGAGAATTTTAAATCTAACTTCCTTTACAACGGTTCACAGTATTCCGTGGTGGAAGCAGACGAATACGACAGAAGTTTTCTCAACCTATCTCCGGATTGGGCGGTAATCACTTCCACAGATGCGGATCATTTGGATATTTATGGGGATAAAAACCATATTGAAGAAGGTTTCAGACAGTTTGCCGCTTTAGTCCCGAATGATAAACAGCTTTTTGTAAGAAAAGGAATTGAGATCGGGAGACCATCTTTAACGTATGCCGTAAACGAGGTTGCTGATTATTATTCAGATAACCTTAGAATGGAGAACGATAAAATCTATTTTGATTTCCATACGCCAGCAGAAACTGTTAAAGACTTTATCTGGGAAATTCCAGGTATTCACAATGTTGAAAATGCAACCGTTGCGTTGGCAATTTTAAGCAATTTGGGTGTAGATTTCGAAACGTTGAAAAAAGCGATTGCCAATTTCAAGGGAATTAAAAGAAGATATACCAAACACAGATACGAAAACGGTAAAATTTATATCGACGATTATGCTCATCATCCGACAGAAATCAATGCGGTGATGAGTTCTATCCGAACTTTTTATCCGGAAAAGAAATTATTGGTGGCTTTCCAGCCTCATCTTTTCAGCAGAACGAGAGATTTTGCGGACGGATTTGCGGAAAGTTTAAGCCATGCTGATGAATTGATTTTGCTTGATATTTATCCGGCAAGAGAACTTCAGGAAAACTTTGAAGGCATTACTTCAAGCTGGCTATTAGATAAAGCAACATTAGATAAAAAGGAAGTATCTACTTTAAGTGATGCTTTCAATAAAATAAAAGAAAAAGATTTTGATATCCTTCTTACAGTAGGTGCAGGAAATATTGATACCCTGTACGATCCTATCTGTGAGTGGTTAAGTAAAAAATAAAACCCGGACCCAAAAAACCAAAACCGGAACTCATTTATGAAAAATAAATACAGAATATTAAAAATTGTCATTACAGTAATCATTCTAGGATTTCTGTTGAGTTTCTCCTTGAGAAAATTCAGCAGACAGAAGATTACGGACGATAGGATTTCTGTAAAAATGAATAGTGGGAAAACTCCGGTGTATTTTGTTGATGAAAAGGACATCCGGGAGATCGTAAAAAAAGAAAACCCTTCCGGAAAAGTTGGCGATTTAAATATTCCGGCCCTGGAAAAGAAAATCAATAATCTTCCGGCTGTTGACAGCGCGAATGTTTATTTGAATCTAAATGGAAAATTAAATTTAGACATTAAACAGAGAGTCCCGGTTTTCAGGTTAAACAAAGAAGGAAGAGATTTTTATGTGGATGAAAAAGGAACCGAGTTTCCGATTTCAAAAACTTATTCGCATCCTTGTATGCTGGTAACCGGAGATGTACAGAAAGATGAATACCGTCAGCTGGCCGAGTTAGTTGAAAAAATTGATAAAGATGATTTCAGTAAAAAATACTTTATAGGAATATCAAAAGATTATAAAGGAAATTATAACCTCCTGACCAGTGAGGGAAATTATAAAGTGGAAATCGGAGACTTAGATAATATTGAATTTAAAGTAAAAGGTTTCAAGGCCTTCGTAGAAAAATATCTGGTTTATCAGGATCCTCAGAAATACAACAAGATTTCTGTAAAATATCAGAACCAGATTGTCACGACTTTGAATCCGTATTTTAAAGAAAATGACAGTATTCTGAATATAGGAAATAAAGAACTGGCAAAAGCCTCAACGACACCACCCGCAGTCAGGAAAACACCAGAAGCTCCCAAAGCGGCGGCAGTAAAAAAAACAAGCTCCACCTCTTCAAAACCCAAAGCTACAACCAAGCCCAAGGAAACGAAGAAAACAGAGAAAAAAGCAGCGGCCGCAAGGCCTAAAGCAAAAGTTAAAATAGAATAAAAAATCAAATCGATATCAACAAATGGAAAATCAAGAGTATTCAGTAGGTCTGGACATTGGGACAACAAAGATTGTCGCCATTGTCGGAAGGAGGAATGCACACGGGAAAATAGAAGTTCTCGGTGTAGGAAAGGCAAAGAGTCTTGGTGTTCACAAAGGTATTGTGAATAATATTTCGCAAACCATTAATTCAATCAAAGCTGCTGTTTCTGAAGCACAGTCCAGCGCAGGAGTTCCTATCCGTAAAGTAACGGTGGGAATTGCTGGAAAACACATTCGTTCTCTGCAGCACTCCGATTATATTATGCGTGAACATCCGGATAAATTCATTACAGATGATGATATTGAAGCATTGAAAGACCAGGTAAAAAAACTGGTAATGCTTCCTGGTGAAGAAATTATCCATGTACTTCCTCAAGAATATAAAGTAGATTCCGAAGGTGAAATTCAGGAGCCTGTCGGAATGCACGGGAAACGTCTGGAGGCCAATTTCCACGTTGTAGTGGGGCAAATGGGAAGCATCCGAAACATTGCGAGATGCGTTCGTGAAGCCGGCTTAGAAATGGAAGCCCTTACGTTGGAGCCTTTAGCATCCTCAGAAGCTGTTCTTACAAAAGAAGAAAAAGAAGCGGGGGTAGCCATCGTGGATATCGGTGGTGGAACAACGGATATTGCCATCTTTAAAGACAATATCATTCGTCATACCTGCGTCATTCCTTACGGAGGAGGAATTATTACAGAAGACATTAAAGAAGGCTGTTCAATTATTGAAAAGCACGCCGAGCAATTAAAGGTGAAGTTCGGTTCTGCAGTTCCTGAACTGGAAAAAGACAGTACATATGTTACCATTCCCGGACTTCACGGAAGGCCGGATAAAGAAATTTCATTAAAAACTCTGGCACAGATTATCAATGCAAGAGTAGAAGAAATATTGGAAATGGTAAATACGGAACTAAAAGCTTACGGTGCTTTCGAACAAAAGAAAAAACTGATTGCTGGAATTGTTCTGACCGGTGGTGGTTCAAACCTGAAACATCTTCGTCAGCTGGCTAACTATACAACAGGTTTCGACAGCAGAATAGGTTTTGCAAACGAATACATTGCGAATGATAAAAATCAATATCTTAAAGGACCTGAATTTGCGACTTCTATTGGATTACTAATGGAAAGTTTGAAAATCAGAGATAAAAAGATTAATAGTATTGAAGAAGAACCTGTTATGGAGCAACCTCAGCCAAAAACGGAAGCTGTAACGACTCAAACGGAAACAGTGCAACAGCCTGTTCAGCCTATTGAAACCGTACAGCACCAAGAAGTTGCAGCAGAACAAAACGAGAACAAAAGAGCGGCAAAGCTTACTTTCGGACAGTCGCTTATGGAAAAAGTAAAAAAATTCTTCGAAGAAGTAGAGTAAATTATAAATGATGGATCATAAACGATAAACGATCTTTTCCTTATCAGCTATCATTCATCAATTATCAATTATAATTATTAAAAGAACAGTTATGGAAAATATAGGTACACAGGGATTTTCATTTGATTTACCAAAAGGAAATTCATCGATCATCAAAGTAATTGGTGTAGGTGGCGGTGGAAACAACGCACTAAAACACATGTACGAGAAAGGAATTCACGGAGTAGATTTCGTGATCTGTAATACTGATGCTCAGACATTAGACAATAACCCGGTTGCCAACAAAGTACAGTTGGGAACAACCATCACAGAAGGTCTTGGTGCAGGAGCTGATCCTGAAGTAGGAGAAAAATCGGCTATCGAAAGTATCGAAGACATCAAAGCAGCTATGGGACAAAATACCAAAATGGTATTCATCACTGCCGGAATGGGTGGTGGAACAGGAACCGGAGCTGCTCCCGTTATTGCTAAAGTGGCAAAAGATATGGGAATTCTTACCGTAGGGATTGTTACCGTTCCTTTCAGCTTTGAAGGAAAAAGAAGATTGGAGCAGGCAGAAAACGGCCTTGATAAATTAAGAAATAATGTTGACTCATTAATTGTCATCAATAACGATAAATTAAGACAACAGTTCGGAAACCTTGGATTTAAGCAAGGGTTCTCCAAAGCCGATGAAGTTTTAACAAACGCTGCCAAAGGAATGGCAGAAGTTATTACAGGTTACTTCGATGTAAACATTGACTTTAGAGATGCTAAATCTGTGCTTCAAAATTCAGGAACGGCTTTGATGTCTACAGGTATTGCTTCGGGCGAAAACAAAGCTGAAGAAGCAGTGAAAAAAGCATTAGATTCTCCATTATTGAATGACAACAAAATTACCGGAGCGAAAAACGTCCTATTGTTGATCAGAAGTGGTGTAGAAGAAGTTACCATGGATGAAATCGGGGTGATTATGGATCATATCCAGAAAGAGGCAGGAAATACGGCTGATATCATTTTCGGGGTTGGTGCCGATGAAGAATTAGGAGATTCTGTAAGCGTTCTTGTTATTGCTACAGGTTTTTCAAATGACAATAAAAAGTTTTCAGGGCCTACTGAAAAGATCAAGATCAGCCTAAATGATACTTTTGATACTCCAAAAGCTTCTCCTTTCAAAACAAGAGAAGAAAGAGAGGCAACAACAGAAGAAACACATGATTTTGGAGGTAAAAACCTATTCAGGCTGGATGATGACAACGATACTCCACAGTTCGGGTCTACGACTACTGAAAAAAAAATGATTGTTGACAGTGAAGAAATAAAAACTGAAATAAAATTCTTTGATAAAGAGGAAGATACATTAGATAACCCTGCTCAGAACTGGAGAAATGAAGAAGAACAGGAAGAGTCTTTCAACCTATTTTCTTTAGATGAGGAAGCAGAAGATCCTAACGATCTGGAAATTGAATCTTTCAAGTTCGATTTCGATAATAAAAAAGAAGAACCTCAGACAAATACCTTCAGCAATTCTTACTCAGAAGAGAAGCCGGTAGAGTTTAATTTCTTTGTCAACGAAACGATTAATGAGCCTAAAGCTGATTTCGGGCAACCTAAAACAGACTTTACAACTCCAAGCAATACAATAGTTCAGGAGCCTGCTCAAAAAGTTGAAACCTTCTTCCAGACGAAACAAGAAGAGCCTAAAATGGAAACCAGATCAACTTTTGAGAACAAAACAGAAGCTGAAGTTTCAAAACCGGCAGAAGAAGAGTTCACTTTTGTGAACAAGACAATTGATCAGGATAGAATTATTGAGAGAAGAAATAAACTAAAAGAGTTCAACTCACGTTATCAAAGTTTTGACAGCTCAAGTGAGTTTGAATCTGTACCTGCATTCAAGAGAAAGAATATTTCCATTGATGGGAACAATGCTTCTGACCAGAACATCAATACTTATCTTTCCGATAATAACGGAAATATGCAGATCAGAGAAAACAGATTTTTAAATAAAGATGTAGACTAAATTTAATTTGAAAATGTGGTAATTTGAAAATTCTTCAATTCTTTCATAAAATAGTTATTACATTTTCAAATTATTTCATTTTCAAATTTTCAAATTAATAACATGAGTTTAGAAAATACAATAAACGAAGCGATAAAAACAGCAATGAGAGCCAAAGACAAAGTGGCCTTGGATTCTCTTCGTGCTGTAAAATCTCAAATATTACTGCTAAAGACGGAAGCTGTAGGAGCAGAAGTTACAGCAGAACAAGAAATTGCTATTCTTCAGAGAATGGTAAAACAACGTAAAGACTCTTACGATCAGTTTACTGCACAAGGAAGAAATGACCTTGCAGAAGTGGAGGAAGCCCAAATGAAAGTCATAGAGCAATTTCTTCCCAAACAGCTTTCTGCAGAAGAACTTGAAGCAGAAATGAAAAACATTATCGCTGAAACAGGCGCTGAATCTGTAAAAGATTTAGGAAAAGTAATGGGAGTAGCATCAAAGACATTGGCCGGAAAATCTGACGGAAAAAGTATCTCCGAGATGGCTAAGAAGCTGCTTTCTTAGTTGTTGGTTAGTAGTTGTTGGTTGTTGGATTAATACTGTCAACTATCAACTAAAACCCATCAACCAATTTTAAAAACGGATATTCAACCTTTGCATATCGATTTGATTAAAGAAGCCCGGAACCTAGGTTCCGGGCTTCATTTATACAAAGACATCAGGCAAATAAAAAAACCCATAACAATTGTTACAGGCTTTTATTGTAGTTCTTCATTTATCCGATGTCAATTCTAAAAACATAATACGGATAAACTAAAGGTGAGGGAATACACTATCAATCAGATTTTTACACCCGATATAATCCTTATATTTTAATTATAAGTTTTTTTTCATGGAAGATTGTTTTTAGAATCTGTTTCAAAATTAATAAATATTTTCCAATATTAGCACATATAAATCAAACATTGTTGAAATTTATTATTGTTTTAATATTCTAATTACAAAACTATTTGGTTTAATAAATTGAATGATAGTTATTATAAATTAATGAAAAACTTAGAAATGTTGTAAATTTGCGTAGAACTAAAAAAACAAAACATGTATCCAACAGATTTAGTAATGCCTATGAAGGCTGAACTTACAGATAAAGGCTTCCAAGATTTGACAACTCCGGCTCAGGTAGAAGAAGCATTAAAGCAATCAGGAACCACTCTATTGGTGATCAACTCTGTATGCGGATGTGCGGCAGGAGCTGCAAGACCGGGAGTTGTATATTCTTTGACAGGAGATAAAAAACCTGATCATTTAACTACTGTTTTTGCAGGTTTCGATACAGAAGCTGTAGTAGAGGCAAGAAAACATTTGGCTCCATTCCCTCCAAGCTCTCCTTGTGTAGCTTTATTTAAAGATGGTGAACTGGTTCATATGCTTGAAAGACATCATATTGAAGGAAATCCTGCAGGAGCTATCGCAGCCAACCTTCAGGCAGCTTATGATGAATATTGCTAAGAAACAATAAATCTAAATATCAAACCGTTACAAAATTTGTAGCGGTTTTTTTATTTATCCTCTTAAAAAATTCCCTGAAAATCCAAATATCATTATATTTGTTGAAATGGCAACAAAAGCACTATTCAATACTGTCGTCAACTGGTTTATCCGCCAAAGGATGGATCAGATTCAGAATTTTATGAATCATCCTATTGAGACTCAGAAAGGTATTCTTTTTTCTCAATTGTTTCATGCCGAGGATACGGAATATGGCAAAAAGTATGGATTTAACTCCATATCGAGCTATCAGGATTTTAAAAATAAAGTCCCGATTGTTACGTATGAAGACTTTGAGCCTTATATTGAAAAAGCAAGACAGGGGCAAAAGGATGTAAGCTGGCCGGGATATATTAAGTATTTCGCCAAATCTTCCGGAACTACCAATGCCAAAAGTAAGTTCATTCCTATTTCTGATGAAAGCCTAGAATACTGTCATATGAAGGCCGGAAAAGATATGGTTTCCATTTATGCCAATAACCATCCGGAAAATCAGCTGTTCAATTATAAAAACTTACGTTTAGGAGGGAGTTCGGAATTGTATGCGGATTTTAACACCAAATTTGGGGATTTATCTGCTATTTTAATCGATAATTTACCATTTTGGGTGGAAATTACCACCACTCCGAGTAAAAAGGTTTCTTTGATGGGGGAGTGGGAAAGCAAGCTTAAGGCAATTACTTCAGAAGTTAAGAATGAAGATGTAGGAAGTATTCTTGGAGTTCCGAGCTGGATGATGGTTCTTTTGCAAAGAGTATTAAAGGAAACTGAGGTTAAAAACATTTCAGAATTGTGGCCGAATCTGGAGGTATTTTTTCACGGCGGAATCAGCTTTAAACCTTATAAAGAACAGTTTAAACAGATCATAGGTAAAAACATCAATTACTATGAGATTTATAATGCTTCTGAAGGCTTTTTTGGAATCCAGGATAAACCTAATAGTGATGAAATGCTGCTTATGCTTGATTATGGTATTTTCTATGAATTTATCCCTATGGATGAGTTTCATTTTTCAAACCCTAAGGTTGTAAGTCTAGAAGATGTGGAAGTAGGGAAAAACTATGCCATGGTCATTACGACCAATGGTGGTTTATGGAGATACCTGATCGGAGATACAGTTGTATTTACTTCAGTTAATCCGTTCAGAATAAAAATTACAGGAAGAACAAAACATTATATCAATGCCTTTGGAGAAGAGCTCATGATTACCAATGTGGAATCTGCCCTTACCAAAGCTTGCGAACTTACCAACGCAAAGATTACCGAATTTACCGGGGCTCCTGTTTTTATGAAAAACAATGAAAGCGGGGCCCATGAATGGATCTTTGAATTCTGCCAGCAACCGGAAGACCTGGAACAGTTTATTGATATTTTTGATCAGCATTTAAAATCAATAAATTCTGATTACGAAGCTAAAAGGTATAATAATATGACCCTAAAAAGGCCTATTGTACATATTGCAAAAGAAAACTTATTCTACAACTGGCTGGAATCAAAAGGAAAGTTAGGGGGACAAAATAAAGTTCCAAGACTAAGCAACGACCGGGAATACATTGATCCTTTATTGGAAATGAATAAATAAAAAAACCGCAAATTACTGCGGTTTTTTTATTATTTTTTCAAGTCTTCTTTTAGCTTTTTGGCTCCGGTTTCCACTTTTTCAGCTCCTTTTGCCGCGGCATCTTTTACATCTTTACCAACCTCTTGAGCGCCAGATTTAATATCTTGAGCTGCATTATCTATTTTATTGCCTGTTTCTTCTACTTTTTCGTGTATTTCTTTTTTCGTTTCATTGATTTTAGTAGAATCTACTCCTGAAGGAGTTTCAGTAACCGTAGTTGTAGTTGTGGTTACAGATCCGTCCGGATTTTCCACCTGTTCTGTTTTGGTAGTGGATTTAGTACAAGAAACGGCTAAAATGGAAATAGCCAATGCGGATAAAATTTGTTTTTTCATATTTATATAATTTTAGTTTTGTTCAGTTTTTACTTCTGAAGATTCTGATGTCTTTTGTTGTTTTTCTTCACTGGCTTTCTTCTTTTCCTCTTCCTGTTTCTTCTTGTTTTCTTTCTCCAGCTCCTCTGCAATTCTTTTTTCTTCTGCCTGAAGCTTCGCAGCCTGTTTTATAGAATCCTGATATTGCTGAGAAGACATTTTTATTTTCATAATCACAGCTTCAGAAGTGGCTCCCGCAGAAAAAGAATCTATTGCCGTAGTATCATAACTAGGTTTCAAATCCTGTGAATGATCAACAGAAACCGGTTCTTTATTCGAACAGGCACTTAAAATTAATAAAATAAGTATCGCTGAGAAAATATTTTTCATGGAACTAATTTAATAGAAATTCTGCAATTACCGGATAATGATCTGATAATTTAACCGAATGATCAACTTTATAGCTCAATGGAATAATTGATTTTGAACTAAATATATAATCTAGCCTAAGTGGAACCTTATAATCGTGAAAGCTTGTGGAAATACCGTTTCCTGCAGTTAAATATGCATCCTGAAGATCTTTACCAAGATTATAGTATTCATAAGAATTGGGTACAGAATTAAAATCTCCAGCCAATATTACAGGATAAGGAGACAGATCAACAACTTTTCTGATTTTTTTGATCTGGTTTTCGTGAGCCTGAAACGTGGGAATCATATGGGAAAGCAGAGTGTTGATTTTGTTTTCTTTTCCAAAATCTGCAAAATTAAACATCCCTTTATTTAGTCTAAACGGTTCCAGATATACATTGACCACACGAATGATTTTTCCGTTAATATCGACATCCGCATAAAAGGAATTTCCTCTTGATTTATCCGTAATCAGTTCCTCCTGTCTTACGATTCTGTGTTTAGTTTTTAAGATTACTGTAGGATATTTCACCATATCTTTACGCAAAGCCCTGTTGGTATCTTTTTCCTGCACCAATATAATATCCGCATTTTGATCTCTTATATATTTTTTCACTTTTTCCCATCCAAAATCTCCGTATTTAACATTAAAGGTCAGTACTTTAATATCTCTTATACTTCTGACATTATCTGTTTTAGAAGAAAAATTGATCCATCTTCGGATAGGGTTCAAAAAAATAAGCGTTCCCAAAGCAAACACAACAGCAATTTTTTTTCTTTTAAAAACCCATACCATGGTCAACAAAATATGAATAATGATAAGATAGGGAAACGCCAGAGAAAGCAGATTCAAATTCCCGAGTAAATTAGGCGCAATCCAGGCATTTCCTAAAGTACATAACAATAGAATTGCAACGAGGATATGAGAAAATAACAATAACTGGCTCGGCTTCATAAAAACGGTGTAATCACATTTGTTTTAACAAAAACCCTACCAATTGAATTTATTTAACGCTTTTTATGATTTTTAATCTGCTAGTTTAAAGGTAGCTATCACCGGAAAGTGGTCCGAAATCTGTACATGATGATCGACTTTATAGCTCACCGGCTGTATGGATTTTGAGGTAAAAATATAGTCGATACGTAACGGAAATTTAAAATCGTGAAAGCTGGTCCCGCTTCCTCTTCCGACTTCTACAAAAGCATCTGTAAGATTGTCGGAGGCTTTGTAATATTCATAAGAATTGGGTACAGAATTAAAATCTCCAACCACAAATACGGGATAAGGAGAATTCTCTATTTCTTTTTTTATACTATCAATCTGATCCTGATGATTTTTAAAATTACTGAGAAGCTTTCTCAGAACATTTTTCGTCTTTATTTCATCTTCATCTTTATTGCCATTGAGTTTTACCATATCTTTTACAATACCAAAAGACTCCAAATGCACATTAATACACCGGTAGATTTTCCCCCGAATGTTAATATCAATCACTTCACACTGTGCCGTTATATCTTTATTTTCTAAGCCTTCAAAAAGATTTTTATGGTTTACCACTTCATACCTGGAATAAAAAGAAAGTACAGGCATATTACTTTTCCCCGAAAGATTTTTAAGATTAATATCAGGAATAGAAGGTTCCTGCAAAAAAACTACATCTGCATTTTGCCTGTCAATATAATCCTGGATTTGATCTGCTCCAAATTTTCCTCCTTTTGCATTTAAAGAAACAATTTTCAGATTCGCTTCCTGATCTTTTTTTGATGAAAAGTTTACCCATCTTATAACGGGTTTAAAAAACAATAATCCAAATAAAAGAAATACAAAAGCCCGTTTTTTCCAGCTTATAATCCAGAAAAAAGTAAGCAGAATATATGCACTAATTAAAATGGGAAATCCTAAGGAAAGTAAATTGAGCCACGGGAATACTTTAGGCGGAACAATACTGTTCATCAATACTCCCAATAAGAGAATGAAAATTCCTAAATGCAGTATGAAGAGGATAAGACGAAAAACTTTCACAGAATGATTTTAATTAAATCTATATAAATGTTTCTTCCAGATTCTGGCTAAAATCCATCCTACCAAAGCTCCTCCAACGTGAGCAAGATGAGCAATTCCTCCTCCGTTTCCTGAAACGCCTAAATAAATCGAGATCACAATAACGATAGGAATCACATATTTTACTTTCATAGGAACCGGAATAAACATGATTCCAATTTTTGCTTCAGGGTATAATGTTGCGAAAGCAGCAATAACTCCGAAAATTGCTCCGGAGGCTCCTACCATTCTTCCAAAATAAATTCCTGCCAAATTTTGTTCCGCCTCATTATGAATTAATACTTTATCCGGATTGTCTATCAATGAATTCAAAAAATCTTTTGCATCAATATTCATCGATTGAAGTTCTGAAACTAATTGCTGAACTTCAATAAAATTCCAAAGATTATATAGGAAAAAAGCTCCTAAACCGCTTAAAAAGTAAAGAAGTAAATACTTTTTATCTCCCAGTCTGTATTCCAAAATAGGTCCGAAGCTATAAAGAGTCAACATATTAAATAAAATATGTATCAGATTTCCATGCATAAACATATGGGTAATAATCTGCCATGATTTAAATTCTGGAGAAAAAGGATAATATGCGGAAAGTAAGTCATTTAACTGTGGCAAAAAAAATACAGCAATAAATACTATAACATTTATAATAATAATATTCCTGGTAATCGGTGGTATGTTATTAAACATTTTTAAAATTTGTTTTTAAAATCATTAAACGGAATTTCATAGAAACATCTTTTCCCATTGGGAAGAAATTCCGGGAAACCTAATGCTGTAAAGTCTCTGATAAGTTGTTCTGCATCTTTTTTATAAATGAAATCGAAACGGGATTTAGACTGCATTTTATTCCATTGGTTCTGATAAAACTGCATAAATTCTTCTTCCGTTTTATATTCAAGAATATCAAAAAGATTTTCCAGAAACTTCATTACCTGGGTTTCTTTCAATCCTTCGGGAACGGCATCTATTCTCAGTACATTTTCATGAGCAATACTCATTTCAAATCCAAGTTCCGGAAGGTATTTTTTTATAGATTTATATTTATTTTTCTCAATCTCGTTCATATGATATTCCAGAGAAAAAAGAAGGGCATGACTAAGAGAAGATCCTTTTTTGTCGGATTTATTGTTTTCCGAAACCATTAATCTATGCATTCTTCCCAAATCCAGCATCAGCGTTCTGTCTCCTTTATTGAAAAGCCAGTATCCGTTGGGCAGTCTCATCAGATCCTCATCAAAATCCTCATCTTCAAACAGATTGATTTTCGATGGCTCTGCAGCGATATTCTGATGATACATTTCTGCCAGATTCTGAATTTCAGCCTGCTTTATCGCACCCCTTTCTTCCAAAAAAGGATTGTAGTCCTTATCTACAATGATCTCCGGCATTTTAATAAATCCACTTCCTCCTCCACTGTTACTTTTACTTGGAAACGTTTTTTGCAGCATTTCATCGAGTTGCGGATCTTTCTCAAAATCAAGACTCGGAGCTACATTATAAATTCCCAGCGATCTCTTAATTGTTGAACGCAATAAAGCAAAAATAAGATGTTCGTCTTCAAACTTTACTTCTGTTTTCTGTGGGTGGATATTGACATCTATTTTCTCAGGATCAAGCTCTAAGAAAAGGAAAAACGTTGGAATATATCCCGGTAAAAGCAGTCCTTCAAATGCTTCCTGAACAGCTTTATTGAAATATGGGCTTTTAAAATATCTTCCGTTAACGAAAAGAAACTGTTCGCCCCTTGTTTTTTTGGCCCCCTCCGGTTTTGCAACGAACCCGTGAAGTTTGCACCAGATAATATCTTCTTTAATCGGGATCAGTTGTGGCTGAAGCTTTCTTCCGAAGATATCCACAATACGCTGCATCTGACTTCCTTTTCTCAGTCTGAAAACAGCTTCATCATCATGAAATAAGGAAAATTCCAGGTTTTCATGAGCCAGCGCAACTCTTTGAAATTCGTCGATGACGTGTCTGAATTCTATATTATTATTTTTCAGGAATTTTCTTCTTGCCGGAACGTTATAGAATAGATTCTTCACTAAAAAGTTAGATCCGTCTGCGGTTTGTATGGGGTCCTGGAATTGGAAAACACCTCCTTCGATGTAAATGTTGGTTCCAATCGTTGCATCTTTTTGTTTGGTTCTCAGTTCAACCTGGGAAACGGCCGCAATAGAAGCCAAAGCCTCACCTCTGAAACCTTTGGTCGCAATTTTAAAAATATCTTCCGTTCCTCTGATCTTTGAAGTTGCATGTCTTTCAAAAGCCATTCTTGCATCAGTTTCAGACATTCCTTTTCCATCATCCACCACCTGAATAAGGTTTTTCCCAGCATCTCTTATAATCAATTCCACTTTAGTGGCATCTGCATCTATTGCATTTTCCAAAAGTTCTTTCACAATAGACGCCGGTCGCTGCACGACTTCTCCTGCCGCAATTTGATTGGCCACATGATCCGGTAAAAGCTGAATAATATCTGACATAAAAAATGTAAATCAACTTACAAAAATAGGTAATGAAAACGGGAATAAAAACTTTCTATCCGCGAATTAAAATTTAATTATTAACATATCAACAACCTAGCCAGGCTGATATGTCAGTCAAATTGGCAATACAATCATGTTTTCTTAAAAGTACAATCCCCTAATCGCATTATACAATTAGAGGATTGATTCACAGCTAGTTTACACAAAATTAATACTGAAGTATTTTTATTTTTCTAATATCAGTCTTCAAAAACGAACTTTCTTTTTTCTTTTCTCTTAGGAATCCCATGGATCTTATCGTATAAATACGCCAACAGATTCGGTCTCTTATAGATCTTTGAATATCTGTATTTTGTATTAAAATGTCTTACATGAATTTTATAGGCATCATAACCAATTACAATAAGAAGACAGAAGCTTATCACATAAAACACTCTAAATTCAAGATAGTAATACGTAAGTCCGGAAAACACAGCTCCCAAAACATAAGCCAGCATAATGCTCATCAACAGTTTAGCTCTTGCCGTAAGCTCGGGATTCTTTCTGTATTTTTTTTGGGTAAACATGGAAAACAGAATTCCAAGGTCGGTAGTGGTTCCGGTAAGGTGGGTTGTTTTCACCGAAAAGTTGGAAATACTTGCCGTTAATCCGTTCTGAAGCCCTGTTGCAAAAAGCATTAAAGCTACCAAAGCTTCGGTTTCCTCCAATGTTTTCAGGTAGAAGAACTGTCCGTAGATTCCAACAAATAGCAAACATGCGATCTCTAAGACAATAGGCATGGCATGAGCAAAATATTTACTCTTTTTATTAAAGTTGATCACAATAAAATTAGAAAGAAAACTTCCGAAGAAAAACAGGAAAATCCATCCTCCAACTACCGCTACCTGTGTCCAGTTTCCTTTACTTATTTCCGCTGCTAAAATAGCATAGTGTCCCGTTACATTTGAAGTAAATGAGAGAAATATCAATAGAGAAGCAATGTTTATAGTTCCTGCTGTAAAGGCAGTCAGCGTTCCCAGTTTTATATTATCTCCCAACGTTCTGCTGTTACTATAATTTCTTAACATTTTATTATCTTTTTAGAAAATTAGAATTAGGCAAAAATCTCAGCCAGCCTTCCTCTTTCCGGAAGTCTTTCATGGATTTCAATTGCCATTTCCCGAGACTTAAGATTTTTACATTTTTTGATATAAGGAATAAGATCAAACTTTCCTTTTCCTTTGCTTTTTATGGATGAGCTATAATAAGCTTCCTCAATATGTTCCGCTTTTATATACTGATCGAAGGTTCTCTGAAAGCTTCCTGTAAAAACATCACAAATAATCTTATCAATCAGATGCGGATATTTATTTTTAATAATCTCATAAGCATCATTAAACTCCTGCGGTTTGATTTTATTAAAAATTGTACTTTTGGTATTAAAGAGAAGATCGCGGATAGAATCTCCCATATCATAGCCTGAAACCAAAAAAACAGTATATTGATCTTGATCTTCAGAAGCATTTTTTTCTTTCAGAACCTCTTTTAATATATTTAAAGATTCTAGAGAATAATCTGTGGCTATTAAAATTGATTTGGTCATATTTTTAAGATTTAGGTTCGTATTATCTTTTTTGATGATACAAAACTAAAACGACCAAATTAGAAGCTCTTTGGAATGGAATTAAAATGTAATTAAAGAGATTAAAATGAGATTAGAAAATTGTTAAGAGATCTTAATATGAAGTAATTGACTAAACAGAACTCCAGCTAAACAGGGATTATTAGACAAGATATGAAGTCTCTCATTAATCCAACTTCTCTTCCTTCAGCGTACTGTAGAAATTAGGAAAACGCAGTTGCACTGTTGTCCCTTGATTTTCATGAGAACTTACGATCAGTTCGCCATGATGCATTCTCACGATATTTCTTGCCAAAGGAAGGCCAATTCCGTATCCCTCGTAGTTTTTGGTATTGGAAGCCCGGAAAAAGGGATCATAAATTTTATTCATTTCCTCTTCAGGAATCCCGATTCCGTTATCCTTTATAATAATATAGACATCTGCATCCGTTGCTCCCAACGAAACTTTAACCTGCTGGAAATTAGAATATTTACAACCGTTTTGAATAATATTCGTAACGGCAAGATGAAGCAATTGTTCGTTACCCTGAACCTTTAATTTCTTGGGATTATCCGGTAACATACTGATGTCTAAATAGATATTGTTTCTCGAATCGATTCTTCGCAGCGTTTCAATGACATCCCAAAGCAGCTGATCAATTCTTACCTTATCCATTTTCTGAATCTTTCCGTCAAAACCGGTCTGGGCGATCATTAATAAGGCTTTTATTTTTTTGTCTAATTTTTCGGCTTCATCCAGAATAATTCCCAATGTTTCCTTATACTCATCATTGGTTCTGGAGATCGAAAGCGCAACATCCGCTTCCCCCATAATGGACGTAAGAGGTGTTCTCAGCTCATGGGAAACATTTCCGATCAGATGATTTTGAGTTTCAAAAGACGTTTCGATACGGTTCAGCATATCATTAAAGGTTTCCACCAATTCATTCAATTCTTTATTATCTGGCTGAGGCTCAAGACGCAGATGAAGATTTTCCGAGCTTATTTCCTTTACCTTTCCCGTAATTTTTAAAATCGGTTTGAAAAGTGTTTTAGATAAATAAAAAGAAAAGATCATACTAAAGAACAAAGAAAGCACGATACAGGTGATTAATGTTCTTTTCAAAAAGCCCAAATAATAAACCACATAATGATTTTTGGCAGAAGCTATCGCAATATAATTTTTGTCATCGTGCCTGAAAGTCTGACCGATGTAGTAGAACTCCTTGTCATTATAATTTGCTTCCCCATTTCTTGCAATATTCTTGAAAAAGTAATCGGGAATATGAATTTCCTGCGAGATTTTCTTATAGTTAGAGTCCGTAGGAATTGCAAAAACATAATCGCGTTCCATCGGAAGCTCTTCATCATTTAAACTGTTTAAAATATAATTCTCAGGAAGGTCGAGATCGTCTTTACTTTTTTCAATCTGAACAATCGTAGTCGTCCTGATTTTCAATAATTCATAAAATCTCTGATGCGAAAAATTGACAATAGAAAAATACACCAAACCACTGAACAGCAAGATGATGGCAGTGAATACCAACATCAGAAGCACCATCGTTTTGGTCTGATTTGTGACAACTCTATTAAACATTCATTAAGATTTTTTCAATACATAACCCATTCCTATAACCGTATGAATCAGTTTATTATCTTCTTGATTATCCAGTTTTTTTCTCAGATAATTCACGTAAACATCAACAACATTGGTTCCCAATTCGTAATTCACTCCCCAAACCGCTTCCAAAACTTCGGTTCTGGAAATTACTTTTTCAGGGTTATTTAAAAAATATAACAATAATTTGTACTCTGTTGATGTGAGCGAAATCTCTTCACCGCCACGGGTAACTTTCTTTGTGTAATCATTCAGGATCAAATCTGAAAACTGAAAAATGTGTTCGTTATCAGGTTCATACTCAGGAATCTCGGGTACGCTTCCATTATTGCTTCGTCTTAGCAAAGACTTCACACGTGCTACTAACTCAATGAATTTAAATGGTTTAACCAAATAATCATCTCCCCCACTTTCTAAACCAAGTACGATATTTTCCGATGTTCCCAACGCCGTCAAAAATAAAATAGGGACATGCTTATTGGTTTTTCGGATTTCCTTACAGACATCAAGCCCGTTCATTTCCGGTAACATAATATCCAGAATCACCAAATCGAAATCGCTTGCCTGAACCAGCTGTACACCGGTACGTCCGTCAAAAGCCACAGAAACTTCATAACCATTTTCCTGAAGTCCTTTTTTTATAAAGGACACCACACTTGTTTCGTCTTCGATAAGGATAATTTTTTTCATTTGAAATAAGGAATTAGACAAAAATAGAAAATTTATTTTGGCTTTGGAAGAAATGGAAAATTGACGAGAAATTTATAACAAAAAGCATACTGAAAAATCAGCATGCTCTCTCTTTAACAAAATTGAAATATCTAAAAATCGAGTTTCAGCAGCATTTTTGTATCACAACGCTCATAAGGAGAATCGGTAACAGTAATATGCTGAAAGCCTAATTTTTCATAAAGTTTAATGGCGGGAACCAGCGAAGAATTGGTCTCAAGAAAAATTTCTTTTGCTTTCAATTCTTTAGCTTTACCAATCAGTTTTTTACCAATTAAATAGCCAATCTTTTTCCCCTGGGCTTTCGGACTTACAGCCATTTTTGCCAGCTCAAAAGCCAATGGCTCATCAGAAGTTTTTATCAGTGCGCAGGTTCCTACAACCTCTTCATTTAAAAGAGCAAAAACAATATGCCCTCCTTTATTGATAATGTAATCTTCGGGGTTATCGAGCATTTTGTAATCACTCGCTTCCATTTTAAAAAACTTACTGATCCATTCTTCATTTAAATCCCTGAAATCCTGTTGGTACTTCGGATCATATTCAACAATTTTCACTTGATTATTATTATCGTCCATTGTTCTATATTTAATTTAAAATCTGTTTTTTATCATTTTTCCCAGTTTTTCCAGGTCACTTTCTACACGGTCTGTCCATTCCATGGCATAATTCAGGCGCAAACAATTCTGATACTGATTGTACTGCGAAAACATTCTTCCTGGAGCAAAATTGATCTTCTGGCTAAAAGCTTCATCATACAGATCTTCCGTACAAATTCTTTTATCCAGTTCAAGCCAGAGCATAAATCCTCCTTTCGGATCTGAAACCTTTGTGCTATCGGGAAAATAGGCTGCAACCGATTTTTGGATCTGAAGATAATTGGAATATAATTTTTTTCTGAATGTTCTCAGATGGTGGTCATAACGGCCGTGTTCCAGAAAATCCGCAATCACATCCGAATACAACGAAGGACTGCAAACGGTCTGAACCAGCTTCTGACGAATAATTTTATCTTTGAATTTTCCCGGAGCAACCCAGCCAATCCGGTAACCCGGAGCCAAAACTTTAGTTACTGAGCCAATCCACATAACCAACCCTGCTTCATCATAATATTTGCATGGTTTTGGTCTTTCTGCTCCAAAATAAACGTTCCCATAGATATCATCTTCAATCAAAGGAACATTATATTCAGTAATCAACCTTACCAGTTCTTTTTTATTTTCATCCGGCATTTGAAAACCTAAAGGGTTATTAAAATTCGTCACAAAACAGCATGCAGATAATTTCGGAAGCACTTTTTCTAACGCTTCCAGATCCACTCCCAGAACGGGATGCGTCGGAATTTCCACAACCTTTAATCCCAACAGTTGAATCGCCTGTAAAATCCCAAAATAAACAGGACTTTCCACAGCCACCCAATCTCCGGGTTTAGTCACTGCCATAAGACAGTTATACACTGCGTTCATAGCCCCTGAAGTAATGACAAGATCATCCTCCGTAATTTTTCCTTCCAAAACCAAAGCCCATTTCGCAATTTCACGACGAAGATGTTCACTTCCCTGAACCGGCTCATAATCTGTTCCGCTGTCATTTTTACGTTTAATAACATTGACCATCGATTTTTTCAGCTTGGCTAACGGAAGGAAACTTTTTCCGGGAATTCCCAGGGCAAACTGGGTAACATCTGTTCCGGCAATCGTTCCGAAAACCTTATCAATAAGATCTTCCGGCGCTTTCTGAGATTCTGAAACCTTTATTTTTGCAACCGAAGGAAGTGCCAGTTTCCGTTGTGAGGTCTGACTCACAAAATAGCCATATTTCGGACGGGATTCTACCAAAGAACGGCTTTCAAGTTCCATATAAGCCTGCTTTACCGTGTTGAGGCTTACATTATACAGTTTTTGAGCACTTCTCAGTGAAGGAAGCCTATCGCCGAATTGCAAAGTTTCACTTTTGATCTGCTCTGTAACAGATTTCGCGATCTTAAGATATAAAACATCTTTAGCCATATAAAACGTAAATTTACGATTTAAAGATCTTTAATTATTCAGCCAGTTAACCATTCTTTGGATATTATATTTCAGCTCATCCGGATCCGTGAAGTTTTCAGAACGGTTTTCTTTACAATAATGAATAGCCTTTGCCTTAAAATCTTCCTTTTCAATTTCCCCGACCTCAGAATTCCCGTAAATCTTAAAGCCAATCTGATGATCCTTATCAATGATAAGACTGGCAAATGCCACAATTCTATTCTCCTTTTTACTTAAAAGAAAAGGAATCCCAAAGTTTTCATCAATCATATCCAATCCGAATTGCTGAAGAAAAAGATTCTTCAGTTCTAAAATATCCGATGCATAGACTTCAGCATAGTGAAGCCGATCCTGCTGTTGAAGAGCCGTTACCATAATTCATCTGCTTTACTTAAGCAAATGTATACACTATTCGCAACCGGACACAGATACAGAAGTTGGTATTTTTATGGATACAGATTTTCTTTATATAAAATAAGTGCCAAAATAGAGCAGCAAAAGATTTAACGAAATTTGAAGATGAGGTCAAATTCTGATTTATGGGTATATTTCACTCCTTTTAGTCCAAATCTCTATCAATTTATTTTTTATTGGAAGATAAGTAAAATCGTAAGATATAAAATCATCTTTTGTAGGGAGTTTATCTGCAAATTCTAGAAACTCATTTTTGAAAACACTTGATTGGTCATTTACTTCTGTTCTTATAAATTCTATAAAATCATCATAAGAAGGGAATATTTTTAAAACAAAACTATTTATACCAATTATCTGTTTTTGGTTATCCTTAGAGTACTTTTTTCTTCCTCCGTCATCCAAAATATCTGTAAGAAATTGATCTGGAAATCTAGTAATTACTAATTTTGACAATTCTTTTATTTCTGGAAGGATCAACTCTCTTTCATACCATACATTACTCCCTATTTCTTGTTGATAATTTTCTAGCAGTGTAGATCTATTAAATAAATCAAAAAAATTATTATTATCATATTCCATCACTTCAATAAAATTTCTAAATTCATAAACAACAAAATCCTTTATATCTTGTTTTGTTAATGCATCATCTTCTGAGTCATAGACTCCTTTATATAAATATTTGCATATCCTCGTTTCGAAGATATATGGAAATTTCGCATAATAAAAAAGACTTAATAAAAACACCCTATATTCTTGTACATTGCCTCCGTAAAACTTTTTACTAATTCTACTTTCATAATTGCTAATACACCTATCAACATAATCAAAATCCAAATGAAAATTTAGGTTTCGTTCTTTCTCTTCCAATGCTCCTAAATAAAACAAAAGTCTTAAGTAGTTCTCAAATTTATCTTTAGTATCGAAGTCTCTTATATATGTATGATAGAGATGAGCAGATAAACCAAATAATTTTCCTTGCACTTGCCATTTTTTGATACTTTCAATAATTGTATTCCAATTAGAATTTAATACTTTTTGATATTCTTTAACAGGAATTTCTGAATCATCAATCTCATCATTGAAATATTTATAAAAATTATGATTAAAACCAAATGCCAAAGGTTCTTTTGAACGTTCTAAAAATAGAACCTGAAATAATACTCGTAAATTTTCGAGTTGAATATCATCATATAGTTTTTTTTCTTCTAAATATTTTTTTAATATAGATTCAGAAAAATCATAAGAACAATTTTTATCATCTTTCTTTAAACTTATTCTCCTAACTCCTCCGTTATGTCTATAACCAAGATTATCATCATTCGCTATAAATTTATTTCGATTAGAATAAATAAGAAAATAGACATCATTATAACAAAATTTCAATAACTTAATAATAATAAAATCACCTAAATCGACTTCATCTTTTACATTTCTAACGCTAATAAAAATTTCGTTCAAAAATCTTTTTGCATCTCTAAGATTATGAATAGATTTGAAAATATTACCTCCTCCCCACCTAGAAAACATAGAATATCTCTCAAAAGTACCATCAAAATTAGAAACATCATTTTTTAGAATTCTTTTTAAATTCTCCTTTAAATATTCTTCTATCTCATTGGTAAGAATTGGTAATAAATAAAATTCGTTAATAAAAATTTTATCACAATATTTTTCCGGATTTGGGATCTGATTAGTTTTTAGTGCCTCAATAAGATAATTTTTTTCGTAACCAACAACGTAATTAAATGTTTTAAAGGATGCAGTATTTCTAATTAACTTCAATACCTCAAATACTTCATTGGATTGTAATCTATCTAAATCGTCTAAAAAATTACTACTTTCTTGCCTAATTTACCAAGAAGGTTATCTAAATTTTCAAAATCCTCTGAAACACTTTTATCAGATATGAGATCTAAAGAGTTTAATAAAATTTCTGTTGTCGAACTTTTATAAATAGGCAAAACTGATTTTCCATATTTTTTTATTTCTTTGGCAATATCTATACTATATGGTTTTATTTCCTTTTCTACAGTGTTAAAAAAATCGTTAAAAATAGATTTTACAGAAATGTTCAACCAACTGCGAAACTTAATTATAATATAATCACCATTACCTGTAAAAGACTCCTCTATTAAACTCATAAAAGACGTTTTACCATCCCCCCATTTGCCTACTATTCCAATAGCAATAGAAGATTCTGATTGATTACTTTTTACAAACCTTGCTACTTGCAATGCCTTTTCTTTCCTATTAAGGATGTCTTCGGAAGATGTATGAATTGGAGAATCTGGATAAAACGGGATTATTTCACTAATATCCTTTTCTTTTCTTTTCAATTTAAAAAAAAATTGTAATAATACAACAGTTCCAATAATAAAATAAACTAGGTCAAAATATTTTATGAAAGATATTGTTTCTAATGATTTCATATCTTTCCCAAAAGACCACCTTATGTATGTATAAAAAAACAATATAATTACTGAATAGACTATCGTGTTAGGTTTAAAATAAAATCCTTTTTGATATTTGTTAATAGCCCAAACAATGAATAGAATGATAATGAAATAGAAAGCACATTCGGTAATCCAAGAAACAGAAAAAAACATTAAAAATTTACCAACTAAATACTTCTTATAGTAATCCAAAATAAAATCTTGAAAAGAGAAATAAAATAATAGAGAAAAGAATATCCATTTATATTCTGATAATTGAAATATTAACTTATCTAATAATTTCATTACAATTTTGATTTATTGCAAATTTATCAAAATATGTATATTTTAAAGAAGCTATCCAAAAATCTTAATTGAAAAGATAGTAAAATAGAATATTCGGGATTATGTCGGGATAATTAAAAACAAAAAATCCGTAAAATGCTATTAATAAGCATAATACGGATTTTTAATGTACCCCAGGCGGGACTTGAACCCGCACGCCAAAAGAGGCACAGGATTTTAAGTCCTGCGTGTCTACCAGTTCCACCACCAGGGCATGGTGTGGAGCGAAAAACGGGATTCGAACCCGCGACCCCAACCTTGGCAAGGTTGTGCTCTACCAGCTGAGCTATTTTCGCAAAACTGTGCGGATGAAGGGACTCGAACCCCCACGCCTCTCGGCACCAGATCCTAAGTCTGGCGTGGCTACCAATTACACCACATCCGCGTTGTTTAATTTGAAAACTTATTTTTAAAGAACTTGTTTCGTTTTTTCCGTTTTCAGTGGTGCAAAGATAGGATATTTTCCTTTACCTCCAAACTTTTCAGACAAAAAAATTAAAATTTTGCATTTTTTTTTTCTCGTAGCCTTTATTACGATTCATTTTCTTACTTTTACACCGTTAATTATTATGATATGGAATTACAAGGAACGATAAAGAAACTTTTTGATGCTCAGACGTTTGCGAGCGGGTTTCAAAAGAGAGAAATGGTTATTTTGACTCAGGAACAGTATCCACAGCCTATAAACATAGAATTTCTGTCTGATAAGATCAGTTTATTGGATAATCTTAAAGAAGGAGAAAATGTAAAGGTAGGAATCAACATCAGAGGAAGAGAATGGGTTTCGCCTCAGGGAGAAACTAAATATTTCAACTCTATTACAGGATGGAGAGTAGAAAAAGTTTTTGATAACGCTTCTGAGCCCACACAGGCTGCACCTTCTCATTCTGCTTCTCCGGTTTCAAATGAAAATCCTTTTGCCGGAGACGACGATGATGATTTACCTTTCTAATTAAAAATACTACTGAAAATATTAATCCTGCTTTTTAAGTGGGATTTTTTTTCCTGAATATGATTCGACTAGACGAAAATGAGATCGCATTTCCCGATCCTGAAATGTACGACGGACATGAAGGTATTATTGCTTTTGGCGGAGACCTGTCCATAGAAAGAATCTGGTTTGCTTATCAGCTGGGAATTTTTCCATGGTACAATCCCGGCGAAGAAATTCTTTGGTGGTGCCCTGATCCGAGATTTGTACTGTATCCGGAAGACCTGAAGGTTTCTAAATCGATGCGGAAAATATTAAACAGAAATGTTTTTACGTTTTCGGAAAATCAGAGTTTTAGGGAGGTCATTAAAAATTGCCAGCAAACCAGCAGAAAAGGACAAACCGGAACATGGCTTTCGGATGAGCTGATGGAAACTTTTATTCAGTTGCATGAATATGGGTTGGCAAAAAGTATTGAAGTGTGGCAGAACGGAGAATTAGTCGGCGGATTCTATGGCCTTCAGATTGGAAATGTGTTCTGTGGCGAAAGTATGTTTGCCAAGGTGAGCAATGCTTCCAAAGCCGGGTTTATTCATTTTATCGAATCGAACAAGAATCTAGAATTAATTGACTGTCAGTCCCATACCGAACATCTTGAAAGCCTGGGAGCAAAAATGATTCCTAAAAAAGAGTTTTTAAAAATATTACACCAAAACAATGAACGCAGATAAAGAAAAATGGGTCCTTCTCATCATATTAAGTATTATTTGGGGATCATCTTTCATTTTAATCAAAAAATCTTTAGAACATTTCAGCCCGTATCAGGTAGGAGCTTTAAGAGTTTTGATAGCCGGAATTATCTTGATGCCTATTGCGATTTCAAAATATAAACTATTTCCGAAAAAACATTTAAAATGGCTGATTTTAGCTGCATTTACAGGAAATTTTATCCCAATGTTTTTATTTCCGATTGCAGAAACTGAGGTAAGCAGCAGTATTGCCGGTATCATTAATTCCATGATGCCCATTTTCGTGATCATCGTTGGAGCCCTGGTTTGGAAGTTTGAAACTACAAAACAGCAAATTTTCGGTACTCTTATCAGCTTTACTGGGGTTTGCTTATTGGCCTTTGGCGGGGACGGAGAAGGCGGGAAATTTAAATTGATTCCAATTTTGCTTTTATTATTGGCAACCTTATGTTATGCAATGAGCACCACAACAGTAAAATCAAAACTTATGGCGGTTTCTTCTACTGTTTTATCTGCTTTTGTATTCTCTTTTGTGTTATTTTTTCCATCAGTTATTGCCCTAACGTTTACAGGGTTCTTTTCAACATTCAGTCTTGATGAAAAGAATTTAACCGGATTGATGTTTGTAAGCTTGTTATCTGTTTTCGGAACCGGATTGGCCATGATGATGAATTATCGTCTGCTAAAAGTATCTTCTCCTTTATTCGCCTCCACAGTTACCTTACTAATGCCGATTGTAGCCATCATTTGGGGCTTTTTGGATGGTGAAAAATTAAGCATCATGCAATTTGTAGGCGCAGGAATCATTATTGCCGGATTGATCTTTTTAAGGGCAAAACCCAACGTTATAAAAAAATAAATCCTGCATTCCTGCAGGAT